>DAHXNO010000054.1 GCA_027365345.1 Granulicella sp. | reverse complement strand
ATGTGGAGCTGTGCTCGCTGGAGGCGTTTACGGGGGAGCTTGGGAACTTCCGGACGGGCGCCTTTGCCCTGCATACGGCGCTACGGCCGAGAGAGTGGAGAAGAGCTGTGGCCCTAGGGAGGGGTAGCGCCAGGGCGCTGGCCGGGCTGGAGGCGGCGTTGAGGGGTGTTTTGCAGGGCTCTGATCGTCCTGCGAGGAACGGCTGACGCCCGTGGGCTCCTGTTGCATGCAGGCTGGATGCGATTCCTTGGGGGTGAAACGGGCAGCGTAGCGCCGGCGTGCATTTATCGAGCAAAAGTGCGACAGTGGGGCTCCAGTTGGGGTGGACGTCGACGGGAGAGCGACGCTAAGCAGGGGTCTGATGGAGGTGAATGACCATGCGAGCGTAACTGCCGACGGGCGGGGTGCTGATCCATTCGGCCTCGTCGACCAGGGCCTGGATAAGGAACATGCCCATGCCGCGGGCCATTTCCTGTTCATGCATCTTTTTGTCGATGTCAGGAGCCAGGGGAGCGCTGCCAACGGAGCGGGAGGGGCCGTTGCCGGTGTCGGTGACGGTGACCTCCAGGGAGCCGGGGCCGGCGGAGAGGATCACCGCGACGCTAAGGGATTCGTCGAGCTTGTTGCCGTGCTCCATGGCGTTGATACAAGCCTCGGCGACGGCGGTTTTGAGGTCTTCAATGCGCTCCTCGCTGAAGCCCATGAGGCGCGCCAGGTTGGCCGCCGTGTTCATCGCTACCTTCTCGTAACCGAGTCGAGAGGGTAATCGAAGCTCAACTCGCTTACTGGTTGCTCTTTCGCCAAGTTCATCTTGCGGGCTGCTGCTCGTGGTTTTGTCGATCAACGCCATCCCCCTCTCCGCCCCTTGTTTGCGAGAGGGGTGAGAAGACACTGTGGGCCACCAGTAGCGTAGCAGGATTGATCTCTTTCCAGCGGAAAATGTTGCGGGGTGAGCCTGAAGTAAAACGGTCGTGGAGCATGGGCCCATGAGGTACACTTGCACCAGTTTCTGGCCGGAACCGCGAACCGACATCCGTCGATCGCCAGTGTAGAAGGAGACGCGGCCATGCCTTTGATGTTGAAGACCCGGGACGTAGGCGGGGTGACCGTGGTGGATCTTTCTGGGACGATTACCCTGGGTGAAGATGCAAAGGCGCTGCAGGCTGGGGTGGATATGCTCCTGTGCGCCGGGATCCGGAAGATGGTGCTGAATCTGGAAGAGGTGAGCTACATCGACAGTTCGGGGCTGGGTGAGTTGATGAGCGCCCACACCGCGGCAAAAAACCTGGGCGGCGAGTTGAAGCTGATCAACTTGACCCATAGGGTTCGCGACCTGCTGGTGATCACAAAGTTGGCTACGGTCTTTGACGTGAAGGAGAATGAGGCTGCCGCAGTAGCCTCATTTGAATGAGATTGTTCGCGTAACCTCTACATCCAGTTCCAGGCGGCTGCGGGGCTTCTGGAAGAGCGCCGGGCGCCGCAAAGTTGTGAAGACGCATGGATGGTTGCAGGAAAGAGGGGCGTGGAATCCGTATGTTGCGTGGGGTATTGGTTCGCGCCGCTGAACCATGCCGCGGCGGCCGTGCAGAGCTGTGCCGATCGGCAGAGACGACAGAAAAGGAGAGCAAGCAAAAAGGCCAACCGCTTGGGAGGGTTGACCTGAGGATAAGACTTGGTGCGGAGGAGGGGACTTGAACCCCTATGCCTTGCGGCGCTAGCACCTCAAGCTAGTGCGTCTGCCAATTTCGCCACCTCCGCGTGGGCCCGGCACACGCGGTACGCATGACAGGGAAACGCGCAAATCCTAGAGCAGTATACCATCCTGAGTCTGAGGCCGGCTCCGTAGTGACGAGAGTTCGGCTTAGAGGCCGCGGTTGAGCATGGACCGGAGTTCTTCGGGGTGATGGCAGTGGGCCATGGCGGTCTCACGCAAGATGCGGCGCGAGCGAACAAGCTCGGCCAGCGACTGATCCATGGTGGTCATTCCATCAGCGCTTCCGGTGGAGATCTGGGATCGGATCTGGTGGTCCTGAGCGGTCCGGATCAGATTACGAATTCCATTGGTCGCCACCATGATCTCCAAGGCAGGAAAGCGCCCGGCCTGACCTGCGGCAGGCACCAGTTGTTGCGCAATGACGGCCAGCAGGGCGAGTGACATTTGTTGACGAATCTGTGTCTGGTTGCCGGCGGGAAAGCTATCCAACAGCCGTGACATGGTCTGTGCGGTGTCGTTGGTGTGCAGGGAAGAGAGGACGAGATGTCCGGTCTCAGCGGCGGTGAGGGCGGCGGCCATGGTCTCGGGGTCGCGCATCTCTCCGATGAGAATGACATCGGGACTTTGGCGCAGCACAGCTCGGACTGCGTGGGAGAATCCCGGGGTATCGACGCCCACCTCAATCTGCTCGATGATGGAGTTGCGGTTGGCGTGCTGGTATTCGACAGGATCTTCAATGGTGATGATGTGTTCGCGGCGGCGAGTGTTGATGAGGTGAACGAGCGCCGCCATGGTGGAGGTTTTTCCGCTCCCCGTGGGCCCGGTGATCAGGATGAGACCCTGGCGGCGCTCAACCAGCCTACCGAGGATGGGCGGAAGATTGAGGGATTCCAAGGTGGGAATCTGCGCTGGGAGCAGGCGGATGCTGGCGGCCAACGTGCCGCGCTGGTAATGCATGTTTGCTCGAAACCTGCCCAGCGTTCCGCGAGCGAAACAAAAGTCGATCACGCGGCGATTTTCCAACTCCCTGACCTGCTCGGCGGTCAAAAGGGGCAACAGGAGACTGCGCAGGTCTTCAGCAGAGAGCGCCTTGCCGGCGGACGGAGTGAGCACGCCGCTGATGCGCAGGGTGATTCCGGCTCCGGCGATCAGGAGAATGTCAGAGGCGTTTCGCTCGGTAGCCTGCGCCAGAAATGTGTCCAGGTAAGGGTCGGGAGAGATCGTCTTCCTGCTCTCCGCGTCAGCCTTGCTGGAAGAGCCAGCCCTTGTTCCAGGCGCCAATCGATTCAACTCGTAGACGAGTTGTGATAGATCGCTTTCGTACTCAGACATCCCACCTCCGTGCTGATACCGGATCCATCGTTGCTTCCTGTTTTCTCACCTTACCTCCATCCTTCGTTCCCGTCCGGAGACCTGAACCTGTCGCGCGGAGGTTTTCGCTGTCTGCTTAGACGCAGAAGATGGGCCGATGACTCCACGACGGCTACGGATTGGCTGGCGCTTCGGTAGACGCATTCGCAACCCGGATCCTATGCGGAAGAAGATTCTGCTTGCACGTTGCGTTTCTGGATTGGCGGCTGAAGCTCCCTGAAGAGTGAAGGCGGGCGAACGAGCCGTCCAATTCCAGAACCGCCGCTGTTTGCAAGATCTGGCTGGCGTAAGGATCAGCGTGGATGGAGAGGCGCGCACCAGATCCTCGATTGAGTCGTCCGTTTTTGTTGACTCATTTTAATTGAATCATTCGGGATACTCGTCTAAGATGGTGCTTTGGAGGTTCAGGTGAAGCATCGCAGATCAATAAGCCGCTTGTCGATATCAACTCGATCCTTCCCAACCTCGCTGACGGATCGATGTTGATATTTTGATTCCTGGCTGCTCGAATTTGTTGCACAACCGGATTTTAGAAGTCGACATTGCAGGGCACGCAAAACGTGGTCAATCTTAGCCAATTGGAGCGGAAAAGCCATAGCTGCGTTTTTTCACAAGCCTAACCCTTTAGAGCCAACCAGGGCTAGATTGCGTCCGCGGTAATGAGAGTTGTCTGTAGTCGGGTTAAATCTTCAATGCTCCTTCCAAACTGGATACTCGGCAAGTCATCGACGACTCGCCGCAGACCTTGTTCCCATCGTGCGTGAATCATATCCAGCTCAGAGTCATATGCTCCGAAGCGGCGGTATTTATCGAAACGCAGACTGTCATTGTGATATTGCAGTAACTCAATGGGCGGCCCTACGGTGAGGTTGGAGCGCATCGTTGCATCGAAGGAGAGCATCGCGTACTTCGACGCTGCGTCGAGAGAAGTGTTCTGCGAATCAATTCCGCGGTCAAGAATTGGCCGACCATATTTTACTTCTCCTATCTGCAAATAGGGTGAGTCATCGGTTGCGCAAATTGGATTGCCTTGTGGGTAGATGAGGTAAAGGTCGGGTGCCTCGCCCTTAATCTGTCCGCCTACAAGCAGGTGAATGTTGAACTCGAATTCATCTTTGGCGAGCGCATCTCGATCTATGTCTGAAACAGTGCGAACACAGGAACCCACGACGCGCGCTGCTTCATACATATTGCGCGCTGTTGCGAGCCCGGTGCCGTGCTTAAATTCTTCGCGAAGCAGTGTGATCACAGATTGGGTGATGGAAAGGCTGCCGCTGGTAAGGACGACAAAGGCACGCTCACCCGGATTTGAAAAGGTATGCATCTTGCGGCAGACATTTACCTGATCGTAGCCAGCGTTGGTGCGTGAGTCGGATGCCATGATGAGGCCGTCACGTGTCTTGATGCCGAGGCAATAAGTCATTCACTCTCCTGCGTTTAGAAACCAAGCGAGATGGGCGCTTGCAAAAACTGTGAATTTATTCAATCCTTAACACCATACCCTGAACGCCGCCGTTTTCACGAGAGGCCGGTTTTCCACACGGTCGCCACGCGACACCAGTCCATGCCTTGCTCAGAACCGTGATTGTTCCAGGAGCCTGAATGCTCATTCGTTTAGGTTACAGTCAGCGTTTTGGTTTGCCAGCCCCCGCGGCTGCAATTGGGTTTCATCGTATGGAAGCGCCGCCAATCCCCGGCCTTCGGGGGACCGAGGATCTGCTTCCCGATCCGAAACTTTCAGCCGCCACAGATGTTGGTCGCCCTGGAACTCTCTGCTCCCGTATTTTTGCACAAGGCGGAGGGTCTTGTATCGATGGTTCGACGTTGATCGCCAGCCGGGACAAGCCGGATGAGATTGATTTGACAGCAAAGGAACAGCCCGTCCATGACCTGCTACACGGGATGCTGAAATCTCTCCCGCATAGCCGCTACTGCGAAGTGTACAGGGTCTCAGCCGCCGGGATCCATGTGCTCGAACGCCTCCGTAGCGGCTTCTCACCCATGCAGACCGTCATTTTGTATGCGGATCGGATTATGAGGTTTGAGTATGTGCCTGGTCGATTCGCGAGGGCCGCATTGGATGTTTGTGCTGACAGGACTGGAGTGCGTCGCGGCTTTCAGCTCCTGGAGAATAGATTCTGGCGGGGTCTGAACGCCGACACCCGAAATGCGACCGGCTACCTGAGGGATTTTGGTGTTTCAGCCGCACCGAATCCGATGAACGTCGGCGTACGATCCGAGGTCTATCTGAACGGCCGTCAGTGGGGGATGGATGCACGATACAACTGTCGGCGGCGGGGAAGGGTGTGGACGCCGACCAACCGCGCCGCTTCGGATGAAGTTGTTGCAACTTTGCCGGACACTACCGCGGTGGCGCGCGTTACCGTGCTAATCGATGGACTTGATGGATGGGTGGACTTTGGAACTGTTGGAAGGTAACGGCCCCGCAAGCACTAACGCGAGTGTGACCACTGGAGCAGATGAGTTCTCTGGTTCAAGGATAGATGAGGAAAGCTCAGCATCGTACGGGAGGAAGAGATCTATGGGGACACGCCACGGCAGCGCCTATCTGCGAAATTATCTTCTTGACCAGGCCTTTGATGAGATGTTCGAACCGGATGGAGAAGTTCGTCCTCACTATCGGGTGCTCTTTGAAATCTTTCGCAGCCTGCCCGAAGAGGAGCTTATGCGACTGAAGCACTCCGCGGATATGTCATTTCTGACCCAGGGCATTACTTTTACGGTATACGGGAATGAGGCGGGCACCGAACGCATCTTCCCCTATGATATGTTGCCGCGCATCATCACTGGCGCGGAGTGGCGCCATATCGAGCGCGGCCTTATCCAACGCATCACAGCATTGAATCTTTTCCTGGAGGATGTTTACAATGAGGGCAGAATTCTGCGCGACGGCATCATTCCAGGCGAGATTGTCTATAGCTGTCCTCAGTTTCGGCGAGAGATGCGCGGACTTCGGGTGCCCCGCAACGTCTATATCGCTGTGACCGGCACTGACTTGTTACGCCTGAATGATGGAAGTTTTGTGGTGCTCGAAGACAATCTTCGAGTGCCCAGCGGTGTCAGCTATATGTTGACCAGCCGCCGCGTGATGAAGAGAGCGTTCCCGCAGACATTTCGCAGCTACGGAGTGCGGCCGATTGAACACTATCCTCAAGTTCTTCTGAGTGCATTACGATCACTCGCGCCGGAAGGCCGTCCTGAGCCAACCATCGTCCTGCTGACTCCCGGAATTTATAACTCTGCATACTTTGAGCACACATATCTTGCGCGGCAGATGGGTATCGAGCTGGTTGAGGGTAGAGATCTTGTTGTTCACGATAACGTGGTTTATATGCGCACGACGGCCGGGCTGAGACGCGTCGACGTGATCTATCGCAGAGTAGACGGTGACTTTGTTGATCCGCTGGCGTTTCGCGCGGATTCGATTCTTGGGGTGGCAGGTCTTTTCAATGCCTATCGGGCCGGAAATGTTACTTTCGCCAATGCCCTTGGTACTGGCGTTGCTGACGACAAGGCGCTTTATGCTTATGTGCCCGCGATCATCCGGTACTACCTGAAGGAAGACGAGATCCTGCCGAATGTAGAGACGTTTTTAATGACCGATCGCACCCAGCGCCAGCACGTTCTTCAGAATCTGGACAAGCTAGTGGTAAAGGCCGTTAGCGAGTCCGGAGGTTACGGGATGCTGATTGGACCGCACAGCACCGAAGAGCAGCGGGTGGAGTTCCGCAACCGGATTGAAGCCAATCCGCGCAACTATATCGCTCAGCCAACGCTTGAGTTTTCGCGGTCTCCATGCCTAATGGGCGGAAAGGATCCAAGTATTGAGCCGCGCCATGTTGATCTGCGCCCCTACATTCTGTATGGAGATAAGGTGACCGTTGTTCCAGGCGGCCTGACGCGGGTGGCTTTGCGAAAAGGTTCCCTGGTAGTGAATTCATCCCAAGGCGGCGGCAGCAAAGACACCTGGGTGCTTCACGACTAACGGCCGCAATTTGAATACTTATGGAGGCAAAATGCTCTCACGCGTAGCTGACAGCCTTTATTGGATGAGCCGGTATCTGGAACGCGCGGAGCATACCGTGCGTCTGCTGGATGTGAATTTCAGCATGACTCTCGACCCCTCCAGCACCAGCGAAGAAGAGAGATGGAAGCGTGTCCTGGCTGCGCTTGGTCGTCCCGCCGGCCTGGAGTGGAACGGCGATTTCTACTCGCTGGTCCACGCTCTGGCATTTGACAAAGAGAATCCCGCATCGATTACGGCATGCATATCAGCCGCACGGGAGAATGCGCGACAGGTGCGCGAAGAGATTAACTCCGAACAGTGGCAGCAACTGAATCGAATGTATCATCGTGTGACCGAGGGAACTCCGGAGAAGGGCCATTGGCTGGATGAGTTCTCCACCGCAACGCTGAATGACTTGCATCTGTTCCAAGGGGCAACGGATACCTCGATGACCCACGGGGAAGGTTGGCAGTTTATCCAGATTGGCAGGTCCATTGAGCGGGCTACTTCAATCGCGGCTCTGGTGGATGTCTTCGAATGGGATGCTGCTCCTGAAAACATTTCTGAAGGCGCCGGCAGTCAGCAGTTTCTGGAGTGGATCGGTTTGTTACGCTGCTGCACCGCTTTCGAATCTTATTGCAATGTGTACACCGCGGATTTAGTTCAGCCGCAGATTCTCCAATTCCTGTTATTGAATAAGGAATTCCCGCACTCCGTCCGATATTCCATTGACCAGTTGCGATGTGCTTTACTTGCGCTACAGGAAGGGAGCGGGCGTCTGGTCGCGGAGGAGCTCAGCCGCGTTGCGGGGCGACTGCAAGCGTCACTGACGTTCTGTGATATCTCAGAGGTTATGAACCAGGGAGTGGGCTCTTATGTGCGAAATGTCTCACAGCAATGCCGTGAAATTCACTCATTGATTTACCGCGACTACATAAAGTACAAGGTGCAGGTGGCTCTCTCTCTTTAGCCGGGGCCATCTCTCGATGGCAACAGATGGGAAGGATAACGATACTATGAAATATTATTACGTGCGTCACCTGACGAGGTTCGTATATTCGGGTGACGTGAGCGAGAGCCTGATGGAGACGCGAATGCACCCACGCTCAGACTCCCACCAGCGATGCCTTACTTTTTCTCTGGCTGTCAGCCCGCGCTGCCGTGTTTTCTCCTATCGAGATCACCTCGGGAATCAGATCCACCACTTCGACATTCCTGGCGAGCATAACCAGCTGCTCATCGTTGCTGAGTCCCTCATTGAACAACAGCCGCTCATGGATCTATCGCAAATGAGTATGCCCTCTGCCTGGGAGCATCTGGATGCGCTGGTGAGAGGCCACGATTATTGGGAGATGCTGCTGCCTAGCGAGTTCGCTAAGCCGACGCCGGCCTTGCAGAACCTTGCGGCGATGCTGAACGTGACGAGGCGCGACGATCCGTTGGCTCTGGTGGTAGAAATCAATCGGAGATTATTTGAGTACATCCGATACGTCCCGCGCTCAACGAGGGTCGACTCACCGATTGATCGGGCCATTGAGTCGCAGGAGGGCGTCTGTCAGGATTATGCTCACATCATGACCGCACTTCTACGCTATGTGGGTATACCATGCCGCTATGTGAGCGGATATCTGTATGAGAGCGACAGCGAGCGCGATAGGTCTTCGAGTGGCGCTACACACGCTTGGGTTGAAGTTCTGCTTCCGCATCTTGGCTGGGTTGGATTTGATCCAACAAATAACCTCATGGCGCGGGAGAGGCATATTCGCACTGCCATAGGCCGAGATTATGCCGACGTGCCTCCTACCCACGGAATTTATCGCGGGCAATGTGAGAGCGAGCTTTACGTTGCAGTAAAGGTCGATGCGTTTGACGAAGCTCCGGAAGTAGATCGGGAAATGCCGATTCCGGAGGATTGGTCTGTAATCATAGAAAGGGCACAGGCGCCTGTACCACCCGCCTCTCCATTATTGGAGATCCAGATGCAGCAGCAACAGTGATGTGCGGGTGCGCCTTTCAGCACGCTTGGGGCTGGTCTTACAGACATCGGAGGGGGGTGCTTATGCAGTTGCGGCGCTACTCTGTGGCCTCCGCATAGGTCGCGGAGGGAGCGCTCTGACCGGACTGACCAAAGGCGAGCAGAGGTAGTGTAGGTGCTGCGGCCCGCGGGCGGCGTCAAGTTTTGTTCGTACTGGCAAGATCAGTGAGAACTGAGGAGGATTGCAGGCCGCGGTGGATGTGTTCGGGTTCTACGCGCCAGAGCAGCGAGGTTTGATTCGGAGTTTAGATCTTCGGATGTTCGTCTATGCGCTAGACCTGCACTCGCTTGGGAGGGCTGACGCCTCTCGTCATTCTTTGCTTCGCTCATGAGTGACCTAGGGTGCTAGAAATAGCGCAGCAAGGCCGGAAAATTCTCCAGCTCCAGCAGCCGTGTGTTGCCGGATGGGGGATCCACGGCTTCGTGCTCCAGGATCCAGGTGCAGGCGTGGGGTATGAAGACGGCATGCAGTCCTGCGGCGAGTGCCGGATTGATATCCGATCTGGGGGAGTTGCCGATCATCCATGTGGTGGTGGGATCGCAGCGGCGCCGCTCGATGACGCTGCGATAGGCTGCGTCGCTCTTCTCTGCGGGCACCTCGACTGCGCTGAAAAAGACTTGAAGACCGGATCGCCGGAGTTTGCCGGTCTGCTCCAAGCGGTCTCCTTTAGTAACCAGGATGAGGCGATGGCGTTGGCTGAGGATCTGGAGCGTCTCGGCTACGCCGGGCAGTAGTTCGATCTCTGTGGAGGCAATTGTGTCCGTGAAGGAGATGATCCGGGCGTGGCGTTCTGGGGTGATGGTGGTTTCCGAGAGTTGTTCGAAACAGTCGATCAGGGAACGACGGAAGCTGTGGATTCCGTATCCATGAGTTGCAATGGTGGTGCGTTCGCAGCGGTTGAGATGCTCCCGGACCTGCGCCGGGGTATGCTTCTGGTGATCCAGATCGGCGATGAAGGAGGCGATGGCCCGCTCGAAGTAGATATTGTTCTCCCACAAGGTGTCATCGGCGTCGATCAACAGTGTCTGGTTGGACAGGCGAGCGGGAGTGGCGGACATGGGAAGATTGTAGCGGGTCATCGTAGCGGCTGATCATCTCCGCGGGCTGTTGCGAGGAGGCTCGCGGTGGGCTCCTGATCTGCCGACCTGACTGGAGGGGATGGGCTGAGGCTGCCCGCTGGCCGCCGCCATCCGGCATCCGCAGGAGGCGCGAAGAATGAGCGTTCCGGGCAGCTTGACATGGACTGCCTTCTCCATGAACCCGCCTTTGGGTTCATCGGAGGTGTTGGCTGTGCGGCGCAGCAATTGTTGGACGGCTCTTCGCGCCAGTTCTTCCGCGGGTTGGGCCAATGTGGTCAGCGGAGGGTGAATGAAGCTGGAAAACTCCATATCGTCGATTCCGATCAGGCCAACGTTGTGGAGATCGAATGGAATCTCCTGCAGGGCGGAGAGGATTGCCAGCGTGACCGAGTAGCTTAAGGAGAGGATGGCGCTGGCGGGTCCGGGTCGGTGCAAGGCGGTGCGCAGGTCCTCACGCAACTGGTCCGCATCCTGCCAGAGGATGGTCCGCGGAGATTTGCCGGCTGACTTCATCGCCTCTGTATATCCGTGGACGCGGTCCTGGAGGGACTGAAGGGGTTGGAGTTTGTAGGCTGGGTTGACCGCCACGATGTGCGAGTGCCCGTGGCTCAGGAGGTGCTCGGTCGCCTCCCACCCGGCTCGGTAGTTGTCCAGTACGACGGAGTCGATGGCTTTGTCCAAGGTGCGGTCAAAGGCCACCACGGGTGTATTGCCCATCAGGATGCGTACCTGCGCAGCGTTGGTGCCCGCGGCCGGGAGCAGGATCACTCCGTCGACCTGGGCTCGCTTGAGGGAAGCGAGCTGTTCCTGCTGCTGCCTTGCGTCCTCCTGGTGGGTTAGCAGCATCACGGTAAAGCCACTGAGCCGCGCCTCGTCCTGAATGGTACGCATGGCATGGCCATAAAACACATTGTTGACGTGTGGAAACAGGAGGCCGAGCGTCTGGGTTCGGCCGATTCTGAGGCTGCGAGCCACGGCATTTGGCTGGTATCCCAAGGCGGCGATAGCCCGCTCGATGCGCTCTGCCACTTTTGGGCTGACGGACTTGCTTCCACGTACGTGGCGGGAGACGGTGGATGGACCTACATCCGCAGCACGCGCAACGTCGATGATGGTGGGGCGATGCCTCTCTTGCATGATGACCAGTTAAGCGTTCCCCAGTAATGGTAATGCAGGCGAGGGTGAGGTTGAGGAGTTTGTTGAAACTGCGCCCACGGGTCGTGCGGCCGAGATCCCATGGCGGAGCCTCCATGGAACGGAGGGAAGCAAGGGCTTGGACGCCGCGTTGCCCAAGCTCCGGGTCTTCACAGGATACGTGGTGCTGCCGCACTCAGAGATGGCTGCGCCGCAGATGAACTAGCTGCGGGGATTCGCTGGTCAGAGAAGCTCCGCGGTGCGGAGGTTCTGTATTCCGCTGATTGGAATGGGTTGCAAGAGGGGAGGGGGATCGCCGTTCGCTGGAGAGTGGGAGAGGTGGCTGTGGTGCGCTGGTTGGAAGCGGGGGATGGAGAGGATGGCGAATGGATGGGTGGCTGCGGGGCTGGAGATAGAGGAGCTTCGCAGTGCAGAGGTTTGGCGGCGGTTCCTTCTTGACTGGATGGATGGCGCGTTGCTACTATTCTCAGCAAGCTATGGCAACGTTGCCAAGATGCGCCCAAGAATCTCCACGAGATAGATCCTTTGGCTCGCGGACGGCTTTTTCGAAGGTATTCCAGGCGAAGAGATTGGGCGAGAGGGTGCGGCCGATGAGGGCTGGCCTGGCGCCCTTGCGAAAGGGGACTGAGGACTTGTGATGAGACGCCTTCTTATTTTCGCGATGGCCGTCAGCCTGCTGGCAGGCTCGGCGCACGCTCAGAGTGTGGTGGTCCGCGTCTCTCCAGATGCTCCCAGGGCCTCCAGCAACGACACATTGTTTCCGACCGTGCAGATGGCGTTGGATCACGCTCCTCAACCGGGACCGGGTGGCCGTCTGATTATCCAGATAGCGCCTGGGGTCTATCACGAACGGGTGATCATCACGCAGAACCGGCCGCGGACGACGTTGCAGGGGATGGGGTCTGGGCCTCAAGACGTGGTGATCACGGCGGCGGAGAATGCCAAGAGCGCCGGAGGCACCTTCTTTTCTTCCACGGTAGAGGCCTACGGACCTGAGTTTGAGGCTGACAACCTTACCTTTGAGAATGCTGCTGGTCCGACCGGACAGGCGGTTGCGCTGACGGTTCGATCAGACCGCGCCGTGCTGAAGCACTGCCGATTTCTTGGCGATCAGGATACGCTGTTTGCCGACTTCGGCCGCCAGTATTATGTGGACGACTTCATTGAAGGAGGCGTGGACTTTATCTTTGGAGACGCCGCAGCGGTATTTGCCGACAGCGAGATCCATATCATTCGCCCCGGCTATCTGACGGCTCAGTCTCGCACCGAGCCGGATCAGAGCACGGGCTATGTGTTTTTGCATGATCGAATCACTGCGGGGGATATGGGGGGCAGGCCGTTCTTTCTGGGGCGTCCCTGGCGGCGGTACGCGCGAGTGGTGTTCCTGGATACGGAGATGCCGGCAAGCCTGAGTCCGCAAGGTTGGTCGGCGTGGACCCGAGGAGGTTCCATTGAGGGAACGTTTTACGCAGAGAGAGGCAGTACGGGCAAGGGTGCGCGCATCCACTCCCGGCTTGCTGGATCGTATCAGCTTAGTGAAAGTCAGGCGGCGGAGTTCCAGCCGTCGCGGTTCCTGGCAGGGTCTGACCACTGGGACCCGATTGCGGCAGCGGAGAGATTACCATAGAGGGGATGGGTTGCGCGGAGCCTCCGCAGGTGTCGCTGCCTGAATCTCTGCCTGAGACAGCCGCTCTCAGACCGGTTCAGCCGGGAGTCTAATTGTTAACCAGTGCTGCGCGGTGCAGTGCAAACGTTCGGTCGCCGGATACACAATCTGTTCAAGCTATCAACCAAGAGGAGACAGCATGTCGAAGCAAAGAGTACTACCGAGATTCTCTGTCGGGGTGGGCGATCGTTTTGCTCACCAGGCGAAGGCGCAGCTTGCCGCCTGCATCCGTGCCGCGGAGGATGGTTTGGAGGTGATTCCGGTGTGGAACAAGAGCAATCGGGAGCACACGATCATCGGGACCGAACCGAGCCAGACGCGCGCGGCGGCCGACGCGGCGGTGAAGGAACTGCACTGGACAAAGCCCTACTTTCTTGATGCCGATCACATCTCTCTTAAGACGGTAGAGCGGTTTCTGGAGCCGTGCGATTTCTTCACCCTGGACGTGGCCGATGAAATTGGAAAGCCAGCCCAGCCAGAGGATGTGGAGAAGTTTCTTGCCGCGCACCCGGAGTTAGTGGGCACGGTGAGCATTCCACGCATTGCTGAGCCGTTCAAGACCGATGCGGCCTTTGTCCGTGGGGTGGCAAACAAGTTTCTGGCCGCGGTGAAGGATGCGGGCAGGATCTATCGCTTTCTGGTGGATCGCAAAGGGGAGGGCAACTTTATACCCGAGATCTCCATGGACGAGACGGATCTGCCTCAGACTCCGGTTGAGTTGCTGATCATCCTGGCAGCGATCGCTGATGAGCGGATCCCGATCCAGACTATTGCGCCGAAGTTTACCGGCCGCTTCAACAAGGGGGTGGACTATGTGGGCGACGTGGCGCAGTTTGCCAAGGAGTTCGAAGAGGATCTGGCCACGATAGGGTTCGCAATCAAGCGCTATGGCCTGCCGGAAAACCTGAAGCTGAGTGTACACTCGGGTTCCGACAAGTTCTCCATCTACAAGTCCATTCACGAGGCGGTGAACAAGTTCGATGCCGGAGTCCACGTGAAGACGGCCGGCACGACTTGGCTGGAAGAGGTGATCGGTTTAGCTGAAGCGGGCGGGGGCGGATTGGAGATTGCCAAAGAGGTGTATCGCGAGGCCTATGCGCATGCCGAGGAGCTATGCAAACCCTATGAGACGGTGATCGATATCGACCACGCCCGTCTGCCCAAGCCGGAGGCGGTGCAGGGCTGGACGAGCGAGCAGTTTACCTCGGCCTTGCGGCATGATCAAAAGAACCCAGCCTACAATCCGAGCTTCCGGCAACTGGTGCATGTTGGATTCAAGGTGGCCGCCAAGATGGGCGATCGTTATCTTCGCGCTCTGGAAGAGAACCATGAGATTGTCGCGCGCAACGTTACGACCAACCTGTACGAGCGCCATATACGGCCTATCTTTATAGGAAAGTAGCCAGAGCGAGACAGAATCAGGAAAGCGACGATGATTGTTTTGCTCATGGGTGTGAGCGGATCCGGAAAGACGACGATAGGAGAGCTTCTGGCTGGCCGGATGCACGCCGTCTTCGCCGACGCAGACAGTTTTCACTCTGCTGCGAATAAGGCCAAGATGGCGTCTGGCCGACCGCTCGACGACAACGACCGTCAGCCTTGGCTGGAGAAGCTCAATCTGCTGATGGGAGAGTGGGTCCGTCGGCAGGAGAATGGCGTGCTTGCGTGTTCCGCCCTTAAGGAGAGCTATCGGAAGACCTTGGTGCACGATCTGCCGAAGGGGTCGGTTCTCTTTGTCTGGCTGGATGGATCCAAAGATCTGATCGCGGGGCGACTGGCCGAGCGAAAGAATCACTATATGAATCCTGGGCTTCTGGACAGCCAGTTGGCTACACTTGAGCCACCCTCTGATGCGCTGCGGATCGTGAACGATCGAAGGCCGGAAGAGGTTGTCAACGAGATCATGCAACACGTCCAAGACGAAGAGGAGCAGACGGATGGCAAGCAAGCTGTTTGACCTGGCAGGGAAGAGCGCAGTGGTGGTTGGGGGCACATCGGGCATCGGTTTGGCGATGGCGGTAGGCCTGGCAGAGGCAGGAGCGGATGTGGTGGCCAGCAGCCGGCGAAAGGAGCAGGTGAACGAGGCTGCCGCCGCCATAGAAGCCACGGGCGTTCGCACCTTGCGCATGACCTCGGACGTTGCTGATCGTGGCAGTCTGGAGTCGCTTTGCTCGGCAACGATAGAGACCTTTGGCAAGGTGGACATTCTGATCAACTGCGCGGGCAAGATCAAGCGCGCTCCAACGCTCGACTTTCCTGAGGCAGAGTGGCAGTCCATTATGGATACCAACGTGACTGGAACGTTGCGCGCTTGCCAGATCTTTGGGCGGCATATGCTGGATCGTGGTTACGGCCGCATTGTGAATATTGCCTCATTGAATAGCTTTGTCAGCCTGAAAGAGGTTACAGCCTATGCTTGTTCGAAGGCGGCCGTTGCGGCGCTCACGCGCTCGCTGGCGGTGGAGTGGAGCGCGCGGGGCGTAACGGTGAACGCGATTGCGCCGGGCGTGTTTCGCACGGCACTCAACCAGAAGTTGCTGGATGAGAGTGACCGAGGCAAGGAACTCCTGATGCGTACACCGATGAACCGCTTTGGCAAGACCGAGGAGTTGATTGGCGCCGCGATCTATCTGGCTTCCGATGCCGCTTCCTTTGTGACCGGCGAGGTTCTGGTGGTGGACGGAGGATTTTTGGCGAGTGGCGTGAATCAGTAGGCTGCCGGGTAGTTGCGTCGTTTGAGCTTGGTGCTGCGCAGAAGAACTGATACGAGTTCTTATGGGGTCGCGGAGAGGAGTAGTTTTATGGACCAGTGGTTGAACGGTGGTCTTGGCGCGGGTACTGAATCCCGGCAGAAGAGTTGCTCTGGTTTGACTTCCGGATCGGCGCCGTCCGGCCAGTTGAGCTTTTCTCAGGAGAGTTCCAGCGCGCGCGCGTTGGTTGAGGGCACAAAGGGCAAGCGGCCACACGTTTTGCTGATCAGCACGGATATGGTGAGCCCTGATCTCTACCATCCTGAGCGCGCTCTTTCCCGGAGCGTAGAGATTCCTGCGATCCGTTCCCTTCTGCAGGATGGAACCTTTTTCCCCAACGCCTTCTGCACGGCGCCTCTTTGTTCGCCTTCACGAGCGTCCTACCTGACTGGCCGCTACAGTTACGTGCAAGGAAACAGCGAGCGCTCGCCGAAGGGGCTGGAGACAGAGCTGCTTGCTGACGACGTCATCTTCCCGGAGTATTTGCAGGCCGCCGGCTACATTACCCGGCAGATTGGCAAGTGGCACGTGGGCAGCAAAAAATCGATTGGAGCCTTGAGCGAAAGCAATCCACTCTGGGACCGCTGGTCGCCGCCGGTCTTTGACGATGAGGAGTTTCTCGCCTACCAACGCAGCCTGGGGGTGAAACCGCAGAAGTATTCGCGCGAGATTGTCTTCCGCTTGCAGGACCGCACCACTGCTGGAAATTCGGCTGGGGGCTGGATTGTGCAGGAGGATGACAGGCCGTTTCCCCTGGAGGCGCAGTACAGTTATTACCTTGGCAAGAGAGCTGTGGAGGCGATCGAGAGTCTGGTTGCCGACGGCTCGATGGAGCGGCAACCCGTTTACCTGCAGCTTGATTTCTTCGACCCGCACCAGCCGTTTTCCATCCCGGCGGGCTTTGAAGAGCGAGAGCGGACGTTGCGGAAGATCATGGATTGTCCCGAGTCCTGGAACGCCGCCCGGCAACGCGATTTCAAACGAGCGCCGAACGAGCCGGCGATCGTGGACATCTACCGCCGCTACTGGGGCATCTACGACCGGCAACAACTGATCGACTATCGTGTGGCGGGCGCGCTGCAGATGGAGATTGTCGACCGCGCTATTGGGATGGTGCTCGATCGCCTGAAGGAACTGGGACTCTACGACGAGATGATGATCGCATTCATCGCTGATCACGGGGAGATGAATGGCCGCCGCGCCACCGTGGATAAGGGCGCGTATCTGCATCCTGACGTGGTTCGCGTGCCGATGGTCTTGCGGCTCCCGGCGGGAGATTCCCGGCCTGCAACGCTGGATACACCTGCGTCGCTTCTCGACCTCTCGCAGACGATACTGGAACTTGCTGGAATCCGGGCTGAAGCCCGGTTCGATGGGGTTTCGCTGCTGCCGGCGCTTCGGTCGGGGCAGGGTACAGAGCATCGCGACCTTTTATTTTTCGGAGGCTGGCATGTGGGCGTCAACTTCTGCTGCGGGATCCAGCACCGCGCTTTGGATGGCCGCCGTTACTTGTACAGCTATAACTGCGGATCGGAGATTGACGAACTCTTTGCGCTCGACAGCGACGACGCCGTCAATGTGATTGACAAGCCTGAGTATGCGAGCATCCGCAAGGAGATGATCCGGAGTTTGGGTGCGGCGTTGCAGTCTGATCCACGCTGGATCGGCTACTGGTCTGAGTTCCGGATCACGCGCTTTGAGGATCTACCCCTGACTGCGGGCGACATGCAATTGTTTACAGCGCCCGACTGAGCAGCCTGCGAGCCGGTGCTTGGATTGCGGTCGCTCTGTGTGCTTCGTGTGGCGCGATACCTGCGCGAGTTTTGAAGAGAGTCTCAGATTGCACGTTGCTCCCGCGGAGTGTTAGAGGGGGAGGGCCGCGGGCAAACTAAGCGGCGGCCGTCTTTTCTGTGGCGTAACTGCATCCCAACCGGCTACAGTTCAGGCATCCCGATTTCCGGCCCTGGAGGTTCACCGTGAAACCCCGTCCCACAATCTTGTTTGTCTCGGTTCTGCTGTTTGCCTCCATGTGGCTGACCGCGCAGAGCCGGCGTTCTACTCCGCCTACGCGCCATCCTGACAGCCCAGGTTTCGTGAAGGCAACGGAGTTGCCCGACACTCAACTCCCGCCGCCCACTGCTGACGGCAACTACATCATCGGGCCCACACACCCACCTGCTCCGGAGCTTGCGGCGTTTGCTGCCGAGCCTCATCCCAGGGGCCAGGCTCCGAGCTTCGCCCAGGGCTCCGTCACCGTCTTCACCATGACTTCGGCTGAAAGCAAGATCTACCCTGGTATCGCCCGCATTCCCAACGTGGTTGGCCATGCCGACCCCAAGGATCCGGCGAAGATGATCGTGACCAACAGCCACCCGGCGCCGTGGACGCGCGAGGTCGCCGTCTACGTGCCCGCATCCTATAAGCGCGGTACGGCAGCGCCTTTCATCGTGGGCGCCGACGGCCCGGACTGGATGCTCTTCGCCGCCCTCGACTCACTCATTGCCGAGCACCGCATCCCTGTGATGATCGGCATTTCCATTGCCAACGGCGGGCAGGATGCGCAGGGCAGCGAGCGCGGCCTGGAGTACGACACGATGTCTGGCCGCTACGCAGAGTTTGTCGAACGTGAGATTCTGCCTCGGGTTGAAGCTCACGCCCACATCCGGCTGACGCATAACCCCGACGGCCGCGCCACCACGGGCGGCAGCTCCGGCGGCGCGGCAGCGCTTGAAATGGCCTGGTATCGCCCCGACCTCTATCACCGTGTGCTGACCTATTCAGGAACCTTTGTGAACCAGCAGTGGCCTTATAACCCGTCCACGCCCCACGGCGCATGGGAGTTTCATGAGCACCTTATCCCCAAGAGCCCGCGCAAACCTATCCGCATCTGGCTGGAGGTTGGCGACCACGACCTGCTCAACCCCAACAGCATGCACGATGGCATGCACGACTGGGTGACGGCGAATGAGCGCATGGCCAGCGTGCTGGCCGCAAAGCACTATCACTATCAATTTGTCTTTGCGGAAAACGCGGGCCATGTTGATCGCGCCGTCCGCCTCCAAACCTTGCCTGAAGCGCTGGAGTACATCTGGCAGGGTTATGGAGAATCCGCTCCAGGCAAACACGGATCCGATCTGATGGGAAAGTGACGGAGCCTCCAAGGTGCGTGTTGGGAGGCCGGCCCTTGGGGCAAGGATTGTAGGCGCAGCATCGCTCTGGGTTGCAGAGATGCTCTCGCGCGCAAGGCGAAAGCGACCTTGGCTGGGAAGGGAAGGAGCTTCCGCAGCCATGCACCCGGATGCGGCAAACCGGCCAACAAGCCAGAATCGGCCGTTGCAGTGACCACCCTCCTTTGACCCGCGCCGGAGCCATGCGGTTAGAAACATGGCTCAGCTTGAGAGGTCGGACTCAGCTTCGGCATTCAGGTTGAGAATGTTCCTATGAGTTCGGCGGAAGGTGTGACCGGAGATTCCGCACCCATCATTGGAGGGTGAGAGTTTGGTTGAGCAGCGTGTTCTCGCTGGAATCTCCTACGCGGACGACGAATTTGCCTGGATCGAGGGTCCACTTATGCGTTTTCACGTCCCAATAACTGAAGGCGCGCGCGTTGAGATGGAGCGTGACGTGCGTTGTTTCTCCGGGCGCCAGCCACACCTTGTCAAAGCCTTTGAGCTCGCGCTCGGGCCGATTGACTTTGGCGGACGGATCGGAGACATAGAGCTGTGCGACCTCTGCGCCCTCCATGGTTCCGGTATTGGTGACGTCAAAGGTTACCGGAACTGTGGAGCCCGCTGCGGCCGTTGAAGGCACGTTGAGCCTGGAGAAACGAAAGGTGGTATAGCTCAGCCCGTAGCCGAACGGGAAGAGGGGATGCTTGCCGGTGGTTGTCCAGTAGCGATAGCCGACCATGAGCTTGTCGCCGTAGACGATATGGCGGATGGTATAGTCGACCGGCTTGCCGTTCTGACCGGGCGTATGCAAGATGGTGTCTTGTGCGGGGTTGCCGTAGTACCAGGGATAGGAGGGATTCTGAGCCCAGGCGCCATCCCAGCTTACCGGCAGCCGGCCTTCAGGGTTATGTCTGCCGAAGAGAACTGCGGCTACGGCGGTTCCACCTTCCTGGCCCGGATACCAGTCGTCGAGCAGGACGGGCACATTGTCGAGCCAACGGGTCACGTTGATGCCGCCTCCGCCAGTCAGGTCCACGATGGTGTGAGGATTGGCCGCAGCCATGGCTTCCACAAGTGCGTCCTGTCCCCAGGGGAGATCAAAGGTCCGATCGTGACCTTCGCCCTCGCTGACGTCATCAAAGCCAACGGCCACCACCACGACGTCGGCTTTGCTTGCAAATTCCTTTGCCTCGTTCGAGACGAGGTCCGGTTCATAAGACAGCCCCATTGCGAACCGCGTACCCTGCGAATAGGGTATGTAATCGGCGGCGACCGTCACCGTCTGGCCGGCATTCAGATCGAGTGTGGTGGACTTCGGCACCTGTCCTTCGGCTTGCTGCTGGTCCAGCGCAGGCTTGCCCTCCACGCGGACATGAAAGACGTCTCTCCCCGCAGCGGCAGCCACGAGCAGGTATTTCCCTGTTTTTTGGGCCTGGAATGAGGCGGTATAGCGAATGCTGCGCGGAGTTCCTTGCGGCGTCCACTGCTTCTGCGCCCAATCCGTCAGTTCGGGCCGTGTGGTTGTCTGGGGCGTGCCGGTGAAGTCGCGGTCGGCAAAGGTTTCTACCTTTAGGCCGCTCTGCCAGTTTGTTTTCTTGCAGACATCCACAAAATCGGGCAGTCCCCGGCTATAGAGCACGACGGCGTTTGGACCCAGCAGATTGCCGATGCCCGTCAAGATGCTGACCGGAGCAAACGCCGTCGCTTCTGACGAGCCTCCGCCGCCGGGAACGGGCGGCCATGCATCCGGACCGATCACGGCGATAGTTTTCACCTTGGTCGGATCGAGTGGCAGCAAGCGCCCCTGGTTCTTGAGCAGGGTGATGCTCTCCAGCGCTCCGCGCAGAGCGACGGCGCGATCCTTCACGGAATAGGTGGCATCGGCTGGATCGAGCTGCGGTCGATCGGTGAAGCCGTAGCGCAACTCAGTCCTGAGCAGCCGCAGCACCTTGTCGTCGATGGTGGATTCTTTCACTTGTCCATCTTTCACCGCGGGCAGCAGGGTTTGCTGGTTCATGAACCGGGGGCTGGGCATCTCCAGGTCGAGCCCGTTGTTGGCTGCGGCGACACCATCATAGGTGGCGTCCCAGTCAGACATGACAACGCCCTTGAATCTCCACTCGCCTTTGAGCAGCTTGAGATTGAGAAGGGCATTTTGCGTGGAGTGAACGCCGTTTACCAGGTTGTAGGAGTTCATCACGGCATCCACATGGCCCTTGGTGACGGCGGCTTCAAAACTGGGCAGGTATATTTCGCGCATGGTGCGCTCATCCACGTCGGAGCTGGCGTTGTGCCGGTCGAATTCCTGATTATTGAGCGCGTAGTGCTTCACTGTGGCAATGACGCCCTGGGATTGCACGCCCTGGATATACGGCACGACCAGCTCTGAATTGAGATAAGGATCCTCTGACAGGTATTCGAAGTTGCGTCCGGCGATGGGGGAGCGGGCAATGTTGACGCCCGGTCCAAGCAAAAAGTTCACGCCGCGGGCGCGCGCGTCGCGGCCCAACCCTTCACCCAGTTCCCGTGCGAAATCGGTGTCCCACGTAGCTGCAAGGGCTACGCCGCCCGCATAGGCGGTGGTGGGTCCCCAGGTACGCACGCCTACAGATGCGTCTGACATCTTGAAACGCGGCAAATCAATCGATGGCATAGCCTGGGTGAACATGCCGTCGACGCCACCCAGCAGCGTGATCTTCTGCTCAAGCGTAAGTTTCGATAACATCGCGTGAGCTTTGGCCTCGATGGCCGGCGAATCGGGAACAGGCGCCTGCGCCGCAACCTTTGAAGCCAGAGACAAGCAAACCAATAGGGAAAAGATAATCGATTGTGTCGTGCGTTTTGATGTAGGGATCATAGCTCCGTTCTCAGGATGGCATGGGTTGATAAGAGATTCTTCACCGCTAGCCCGCGTGCCTCACACGCGGAAGGAGAGAGGGTAGAGCCTGCGGGCAAACGTAGAACTGGAGGGACCATCTTTTCTGTAGCATCACTGCGCTGTGGAAGCGTAGGCTTCACCGCGCGGAGGCAGCGCTTCCCCAAGACAGAGTGTACTGAAGAAAGCTTCTTCGTTGCAGCCCATTTTACGCCGGGTAGGGGCCGGTCTTACGGCCGGGCGCGAATCTGTCACGGGCGGGGCGCTGTGGTTGGTCCTGACTGGCGGCACGATCCGTCTGCTGAACTGGCTGGCGACCTGCTTTAGGGAAGGCCGGGCGCCGGGGTTGGTTGGGAGGCAGGTGGTAGAGAGGCTCTTCCATTGCATCTTAAGGATCCTCAGGGGCTACAGATCTGAGGGGCTTGCGGGTCTACAAATCTACAGGTCTACAAATTTAGGGGCTGACGCTGGGCTCTGAGGACCTCAACGATCCAGCGCCGCACCGTGACGATCCGTTGATGGCCGTACGGGCCAGCCGAAGCAATCTGGTCCGAGAGCCAATGGAGGCTTGTAGCCTGAACAAATTTAGGACATTGCGGGTTTCTCATGTGGGGCGAAAGCGATCAATGCGGATCCCTACCTGTGGTCCTCTCGGGGTTGATAGCCGGTTCGGATAGGGCCGTGGGCCTCCGAAGCAGCCATTTCGGCGAAGAAATCTTGGTTGAGAGCTGCAACGATGGCCGAACGTGCCGGTGGATAGTACTGAAGTTCCTAAAATGTAGTAACCTACGTAACAAAATATCTGCCTTTAGTCGCAATCTTTGGTAACCATCTTTGTTCAGGTTTGCCCGTTTACGGCGCCTGCCGACACGGTTTGCTCGTCTTGCAAATTGCCCGATTGGTGAGTATTTTGCCCATGATTACTGATGTTGCAACATGCTTGGTCTGTCTCGCTCCGGCTATTAGCGTTGCTGTTAATCCGGGGTTACGAAGGAGATTTTCGCTATAGGCTCTTTTACATGTACAAGACCATCTATCTCTCCATCGTCGTTCTCGCGCTGGTACTGTCTGGTCTCTGGCATCTGTCCTCTCCCCGATGGACGGAACGCTGGATCAGCCGGGTGAACGGAGTGCGTTTGGTGGGAGCGGTGCTGCTGGAGCTAACCATTCCGTGCGTGTGGTGGGGTGGACGCTATTACTGGACGCTTTTTGCGGTGTTGACGCTCTCTGGGGTGATGCGGCTGTGCTTTCCGCAGCGATCGTTGCGGGATGTACGGCCACCCTCGGTGGGGTGGGTGCAGACGTGCCTGCTGCTGGAGGGTGCGGCTTTGATGTGGGTTCTGCGCGCCTGACGCGGTTTGCAGGCAGGCAGTTGCTGAACAGCGTTCGGCTGGCTGGGGTAGCCGTTGGGGTGGAAAACGGAGATCGATGGGCGGATTCGCCGCGGAACGCGAGGCCGGGGAAGCAGATCGAGAGGCACGGCGGCAGGAAGACCGGTCGAAGCTGAGGGTCCAAGCTGTTGGACCCGAACTTGAACGGGTTCCATCTCCTTTGAATTCAAGATGAGCCTCTGCCCAGAGCGCATCGGAGCTCTGGCTGCGGATGGAGTGTGGAGCGGGCTTAGGTCCGAGGGCCAAAAGTTTGCCCATGCGGCGCAAGGTTGGCCCTTCGTGCGATACTCTTCGGTGCTTGAAGGTTTGGCGTTGGCAGGAATCCTACGTGCGCCGCTCGCTCCCACAGGTTGGCGGCGCATACAAAGGGTCATTCCATCCAACAGCGGCTCAACATCCAGCAGCGGCTCAGAGAACATGGATGAGCCGCACCCTTGAAGGAGTGAATGCATGTCCAATCTGACTCACCTTGTCTATCAGTCTGGTTTTGGAAATGAGTTTGCAACCGAGGCCCATCCCGGGGCGCTTCCGGTGGGGCAGAACTCTCCGCAGCGACATCCCTTGGGGCTGTATACGGAGCAGGTGAGCGGATCCGCGTTTGCGGCTCCGCGCGGGCTGAACCGGCGAACGTGGATGTACCGTATCCGTCCCTCCGTGGTGCACGAGCCGTACCAACCTTTTCCGGAGGCAACCCTGCTGCGCAGCGGCCCCTTTGATGAGGTTCCCACGCCGCCCAACCAGATGCGCTGGGATCCGCTTCCATTTCCGAAGGTTCCTACGGACTTTGTGGAAGGCTTGATTACGCTGGGCGGGAACGGAGATCCTGCGACGCAGGATGGCGTGGCGATCCACATGTATACGGCCAACGCTTCGATGACGGACCGCTTCTTCTACAACGCCGATGGAGAGATGCTGATCCTGCCACAGCAGGGAGCGCTGCGGCTATGCACGGAGTGCGGGATTCTGGAGGTTCATCCGGGGCATCTGGCGGTGATTCCGCGGGGGATGAAGTTCTGCGTGGAGTTGATCCACCACCACCACCACGCCCGGGGATACGTATGCGAGAACTACGGCCAGCCCTTCCGGCTGCCGGAGCTGGGCCCGATTGGCGCCAATGGGCTGGCGAATCCGCGCGACTTTTTGACGCCGGTGGCGGAGTATGACGACACTGAGGGCGAGTTTGAGGTGGTTGCAAAGTTTCTGGGCAAGCTGTGGGTTTCCAGCTATGACCACTCGCCTCTGGATGTGGTGGCATGGCATGGGAACTATGTTCCGTACATGTATGACATGGCAAGGTTCCAGACGATCAATACGGTGAGCTTTGACCATCCGGATCCATCGATCTTTACGGTTCTTACGGCTCCTTCAGCGGTTCGCGGAGCGGCCAATGTGGATCTGGCGATCTTTGGGCCACGCTGGCTGGTGGCAGAGCACACGTTCCGCCCGCCATGGTTCCATCGCAACATGATGAATGAGTTTATGGGTTTGATCCACGGGCAGTACGATGCGAAGGCTGAGGGGTTTTTGCCGGGCGGCGCCAGCTTGCACAACTGCATGTCTGGCCACGGTCCTGATGCGACGACCTTTGACCGCGCCAGCAATGCGGAGCTGGCTCCGCAATTCATCGCGGATACGCTGGCCTTTATGTTTGAGACCCGGATGGTGGTGCGTCCGACTCGTTATGCAATGGAGGAGAAGATTTTGCAGCATGAGTACTATGAGTGTTGGCAGGGGTTGGAGAGGCACTTCAAGCCGGTGACCCGGTGAAATGCTGCTGAACGCGACGCTGAGCTTGATATTGAGCCGGATGTCTTCGATGCGGAGGGATGAGTTTGCCGCAAGCTAGCGGTGCGACCAGTTGGGTTGGTACAGCGAATGAGCCGGGGAACGGCTTTCCGCTGCATTGGCTGCCGTACTGCGCGTTTACTGCGGCCACTAAAGACGTTCCGACGGATGGCTCCGGAGGCGAGCCGGAGCCACAGATACAGGCTCACCTTGGGGTAGGCATTGGGAGCTTCATTCTGGATCTGCATGGTCTGCAGCAGAGTGGGCTGCTGGGGGATCTGCCGGAGGAGGTGCAGGCGGCCTGCTGCGCACCCCGGTTGAACGCGCTGATGGGTTGTGGACCGGCCGCATGGGCGGGGTTGCGGGCGAGGCTGATGGATCTGCTGCGGAGGGTTGAGCCGAGTTTGCGGCGCGATACAGGCCGGCAGCGCATGGTCGCCTCTTTGATGGTCCCCAGGAGGCAGGCGAAGTTTCAGAAGCCGGTGTACACGGAGAACTACACGGACTTTTATGCTTCGATGCACCACGCGACGCATGTGGGCCGACTGTTCCGGCCGGATCGGCCGTTGCCGCCAAACTATCCCTGGCTGCCGATTGGGTACCATGGCCGGGCCTCTTCGCTGGTAGTGAGTGGGACGCCGGTGCGGAGGCCGTATGGTCAGTACAAGGCTGCTGCGGAGGGTGCTCCGGTGTTTGGGGCCAGCGGTCGGCTGGATTACGAGCTGGAGGTGGCGGCTTACGTGGGTGTGGGGAATCCACTGGGCACGCGGGTGTCCATCGAAGAGGCCTCGCTACGCCTCTTTGGGCTCTCTCTGCTCAACGATTGGTCGGCTCGGGATATACAGTCCTGGGAGTATCATCCGCTTGGTCCGTTCCTGGGGAAGAGCTTTGCCACGAGCGTTTCTCCGTGGGTGGTTCCGATGGAGGCTCTTGCTCCTTACAGGACGAGGCTCAAAGGGCGCTGCGCGTCTGACCCTGTGCCGCTGGCCTACCTGGCCGAGCCGGAAGGGGCTCGGTCGGGATTCGACCTTACCCTGGAGGCATATCTTTCCACGGCGCGGATGCGCGAGCAGGGCCTTGCTCCGGTGCGCCTGAGCCGGTCGAATCTGCGCGATCTTTATTGGTCCTTTGCGCAGATGCTGACGCATCACACGAGTAACGGCTGCAACCTGAAGATTGGCGACATCCTGGCGAGCGGGACGGTCTCCGGAGGGGAGTTGGGCGCACAGGGATGTCTGCTGGAGATTACTCAAGGAGGAGAGATGCCTGTAAGCCTGCCGAGCGGGGAGAGGCGAAGGTTTCTGGAGGATGGCGACGAGGTGAGCCTGCACGGCTACGCGGAAGGCGAGGGGCTTGCGCGGGTCTGCCTGGGCGAGTGCCGGGGAAGGATTCTCGCCGCCGGGTAGGGCAGTGGTGAGGACGGAGTGAGGAGATTTGGGGCGGACGGGCTGGTCTCCTCAGGGCGTCTCCATGGCTTGCGCCCGTTGAGGGCGCAGGCCGGGCTGTCTGGCGAGCAAAGGGTTAACAAGTGCGGTTCCTGAGAGAGCGAGAGTGGGAGTGACAGGTCGTGGCCCGTGCGAGCCGGTTTTACACTCGCCAGTATCCGGTCAGGATTCACGAGGAAGCCTTCCATGAAAGTTAGTCTTGCCGCCCTTTTGGTTTGCGCAGGTGTTGTTTGCCGCTCTACGGTGCAGTTCGCGCAGGCCCAAGTCTGGCAGCCATCCGAAGGGCGTGAGCAAGCGCCCATATGGCCTGGGGTTCCTCCGGATGCACAGTCCGTAGCCGGGCCCGAGGTTGCGATTACGACGGGGAAGAACTCGCTGGTAGCTGGCCGGCCGTGGGTGTCTGTAGAAGATGTTTCGACGCCGACGATGACGATCTATCTGCCCCACGGGAGGGGTACAGGCGCAGCCGTGATGGTATTTCCGGGCGGAGGCTACACAGTTCTGGCGATCGATCTGGAGGGGACCGAGGTTTGCGACTGGCTGACATCGAGGGGCGTTACGTGCATTCTGCTGAAGTACCGAGTGCCCGGGGAAACTTTGTATCCGAAGACGGGTCCCTATCCAAAGTCGGGACCGTTTCCGGAGTCGCCGATGGCGTTGGAAGATGCGCAGCGCGCGATGGGTCTGGTGCGCCTGCATGCCGCGCAGTTGGATATTGATCCGCATCGTATCGGCGTGTTGGGCTTCTCAGCCGGGGGGCACCTGGTGGCGGCGCTGAGCAATCACTTTGCGCGCCGGCTGTATTCACTGGTAGATGCGGCCGATCGTGAGAGCTGCCGTCCGGACTTTGCGATTGCGATCTATCCAGGACATCTCTCGCTGGAAGCCGCCCGGTGGGATGCCAGCTTGATTTCCAAAGGAGCCTCGCCTGGACTGGCGGCAAGAGTCGAGGCCAGCCGTGGCGATCCCGATCTCTCGCTTAACCCCGATCTGCATGTCACCGCAGAGACGCCGCCTACTTTTCTACTCCAGGCCGAGGACGACCATGAGGATAGTGCGTACGATTCGATGGCCTATGCCGTTGCGCTGCGCAGAGCCGGGGTTCCGTTCGAGATGCATATTTACGCCCAAGGTGGGCATGCATTTGGGCTGAGGCGCACCCAGCTCCCGATTACAGCATGGCCACAACTGGTGGATGCGTGGCTGGCGACGATAGGGGTGCTCGCGAACGAGCCGCCCGGAGATTGAAGGTAACCGAGTTCTTATGCAGGGGGCAGTCCGGCGGTTTGACATCCGCTTACGCGAGGATCATTCTGCTGGAGGGAAGCGCCCGGAGCACCGTAAGCAGGGCTGCCCAAGCTGCAAACGGAGGAGGCTCCGCCGCATGGCCACATTAGCGCAACAAGCTGCTGAGACAGTAACAGATTTTCTGCCGTTGAATGGCACGGATCATGTGGAGTTTTACGTTGGCAACGCACGCCAGTCGGCTTATTTCTATCGCGCCGCTTTTGGGATGAAGCTGGTTGCGTATGCCGGTCCAGAGACTGGCCGCCGAGACCGCGCCTCTTATGTTTTGCAGCAAGGGAAGATTCGATTCGTTCTGACCACGGCGCTGCGCTCCGATTCAGAGATTGCCCGCCACGTTCTGCGGCATGGCGACGGCGTAAGAGCCATTGCGCTGTGGGTGGACGACGCCGCCGGCGCGTGGCGGGAGACCACAGACCGGGGAGCGGCCTCTGTGCAGGAGCCGACTACGCTGAGCGATGAGCAGGGCTCCGTGGTGGTCTCCAGCATAAGGGCCTACGGCGACACGATCCACACGTTTGTTGAGCGCGGGAACTACAAGGGGGTTTTCTTTCCCGGCTATCAGGCGGTTGCGGAGGACACAGTCGCCAGACCTGTGGGGCTGTTGCATATCGACCACATTGTGGGTAACGTCGGCTGGAATGCGATGAATGAGTGGGTGGACTTTTATTCCAGAGTGATGGGCTTTTCGCTCTACCAGCACTTTGACGACAAGGACATCTCCACCGAGTACTCCGCACTGATGTCCAAGGTGATGGCCAATGCCAATGGCTATGTGAAGTTTCCCATCAATGAGCCGGCGGAGGGGCGGAGGAAGTCGCAGATTGAGGAGTATCTGGAGTTCTATGATGGTCCGGGGGTGCAGCACCTGGCCCTGGCTACGCATGACATTCTCTCTACGGTCGCCAGTTTGCAGCGGCAGGGGGTGCAGTTCCTGACGGTTCCACACAGGTACTACACGGAGCTGCAGGAACGGGTGGGCCGGATTGACGAGCCGCTGGAGGAGTTGGAGCGGCTGGGCATCCTGGTGGATCGTGACGACGAGGGCTATATGTTGCAGATCTTTACCAAGCCGGTGGAGGATCGGCCGACGCTGTTTTTTGAGATCATCCAGCGCAAGGGAAGCCGAAGCTTTGGAAAGGGAAATTTCAAAGCACTTTTTGAGGCGATTGAGCGAGAGCAGGAAGCCCGTGGAAACCTCTAGTTCCGTTGCTCGAAGCAAACTCTATCCGGATGCAGCGTCTGCGCTCGCCGGCATTGTTCGTGACGGCATGCTGTTGGCCGTAGGCGGTTTTGGATTGTGTGGCATTCCGGAGGCGCTGCTGGCGGCGCTGAAGGAGAGCGGGGTCCGTGGTCTGACGATTGCAAGCAACAACGCCGGAGTGGACAACTGGGGGATTGGGCTGTTGCTGGCCACTCGCCAGGTGAGAAAGATGATCGCCAGCTATGTGGGGGAGAACGCAGAGTTCGAGCGCCAGTTTCTTTGCGGGGAACTGGAGGTGGAGTTCTGCCCCCAGGGTACGCTGGCGGAACGGATGCGCGCCGGGGGTGCGGGGATTCCTGGCTTTTACACCCGCACGGGTGTGGGCACGGTTGTGGCGGAGGGAAAGGAGCACAAGGAGTTTGATGGCCAAACCTACATCCTGGAGCGGGGTCTGGTGGCGGACCTGGCGTTGGTGAAGGCGTGGAAGGCAGACACGGCCGGGAATCTTATTTATCGGCGAACGGCGCGGAACTTTAACCCTGCTGCGGCTACCTCCGGCAGGATGACTGTTGCCGAGGCTGAGATCATCGTGCAGCCCGGGGAGTTGGATCCGGACCAGATCCACACGCCGGGGATCTTTGTTCATCGTCTGGTACACAACCCCAACCCGGAGAAGCGGATCGAGCAGGTGACGATCCGCGACGGCAACCCCAGCGAGGCCCATTAAGCTATGCCCTGGAACCGGAACGAGATGGCTGCCCGCGCGGCGCTGGAGCTCCGCGACGGGTTTTACGTGAATCTGGGCATTGGGATGCCTACGCTGGTGGCTAATTATGTTCCGGCCGGCATCACGGTGACGTTGCAGTCTGAGAACGGGCTGCTGGGTATGGGACCGTTTCCCACGGCCAGCGAGGTGGACGCGGACCTGATCAACGCCGGTAAGCAGACGGTGACCTTTCTTCCGGGTGCTTCGACCTTTGGCAGCGACGAATCTTTTGCTATGATCCGCGGCGGACACATCGATTTGGCCATTCTGGGGGCTATGCAGGTATCGGAGAAGGGTGATCTGGCGAACTGGATGATTCCGGGGAAGCGAGTGAAGGGAATGGGCGGAGCGATGGATCTGGTTTCTGGTGTGCGCCGGGTGGTGGTTCTGATGGAGCATACCTCGCAGGGAGCGCCTAAACTTCTGCGAAGCTGTAGCCTGCCGCTTACCGGCGCGGGGGTGGTGCAGAGGGTGATCACCGATCTGGGGGTTTTTGATGTGATAGTGGATGGGTTCGCGGCTGTTGAGCTGGCTCCGGAGGTGACGGCGGGCCAGGTTCAACAAGCTAGTGGCGCGCCGATAAGGTTCTAGCAAGGGCTGGGAGGGATCGCGTTACGGTTTGCAGGCTCAGGACCACTCTGGTTTTCTTTTTTCCAGAAAGGCCGCGATGCCTTCTTTGAAATCTGCGGTCTCGCGGATGGTTGCGTGGGCGTCCAGAGCGGAGGCGATGGCTTGATCCAGCCAGGCTCTGCTCTGCGCGGCCAATAGCTGTTTGGTGGCGCGGATGCCGGCAGGACTGTTCTGGCTGAGGGTCTGTGCGAGAGAGTGCACGCGGGCGGTGAGTTCGTGGGGATCTACGACCTCCGTGACCAGGCCGAGACGATGGCCTTCGACCGCGTCAAATAGGCGTCCGGAGAGGAGCAGATCCCGGGCGCGTTTCTCCGCGATTTGCAGTGCAAGATAGGCCGATACGAGGGCTGGGATGAATCCGATCCGTACCTCTGTGTAGCCAAACTTGGCGGTTGGCGTGGCCAGGGTAAAGTCGCAGATGGTTGCGAGGCCGGTTCCTCCGGCCAAGGCGGCTCCGTGAACGGCGGCGATGGTCGCCTTGGGAAGCTCATACAAGGTACGGAACAACCGGGAGACCCGCTCGGCATCCTCGCGGTGCTCTGCGGCGCTCTTGCCATGGGCCGCTTGCAGGGCAGAGAGATCGAGCCCGGAGCAGAATGCCTCACCGGCTCCCTCCAGTACGAGCACCCGACAGGGACTGGCTGCGGCATCTTGCAACGCGGCGATCAGTTCGGTTTGCATCTGGGGAGTGATGGCGTTGCGCCGTTCGGGGCGATTCAAGCGAATGGTCCGGACCCAGCCTTGTTCCTCGACGAGGATGGTGGTGTAACTCACGGTGTCTCTCCTGTGATCCTGGAAGTGTCTTTGAGAGGTTGATGGCCAAATTCCGATGCGATCTGGTGGGTCAGGCTGATGAGTTCCCCGAGTTCATCCGGGGTTTGGATCTGCGGCAGGGCTGCATCCAGTTCGCTGAGGACGGCCAGCAGGATCTCTGTGGGGAGGTTGCCGACCAGCGCGTCCTGAGCGAAGGGACAGCCGCCGAGTCCGCCGATGGCGGCATCGAAGCGGCGGCATCCGCCAGAGAACGCGGCCTTGATCCGGTCGGGGGCGTCGTTGGGGCTGGCGTGCAGATGCACTCCGATCTCCAGGTCCGCATACTCAGCCACGACCTCGCCGACGACCTGCATGAGTTGGTAGGAGGTGGCGACGCCCACAGTATCGGCTAGAGAGATCTGGTGGATGCCGTAGCTCTTGAGGGTTGCGCAGGCATCGACGACCAGGGACGGGCTCCAGGGGTCATCGTAGGGATTGCCAAAGGCCATGGAGATGTAGGCCACCAGCCCCAAGCCAGCGTGGTGGGCTAGGTCGCGCACTTCGGCGAGAGCGTGCAGCGCCTCCATCTGGGTTTGCCTCTGGTTGCGAGAGAGAAATTCGGGTGAGATGGAGTAGGGAAATCCCAGCGTGTTCACCATGCCGGTGGCTATGGCTCGTTGGGCCCCGCGGGGATTGACCACGATCCCGATGATCTCCACTTCAGCGGGTGGTTTGCCCAGCAGCTGCAGAACCTCTTCGGAGTCCGCCATCTGCGGGACTGCGGTTGGGGAGACGAAGCTGACGGCATCGATGTGGGTAAAGCCGGCGGCGATGAGGCGTTGCAGGTAGGCGGCCTTGCGATCGGGCGGAATCTGACCGGGGAGACCCTGCCAGGCATCGCGAGGGCACTCTACAATTTTGACGGGCTCCTTCATGGCATATTCTCCATAAGCTGAGACTGGAGCGTGCAGCGCCGCATGGCGCGGTGGCGCTGCTTGTGGGATGCCGCGCCTGAGGGTTGCGGCGACTGGAGGGCGACCAAGCGGAAAGGCGCGGCTTGACTCCTGCGTGAGGAGGCGCAGTTTTAAGGGAGACTGCTTTATCCCCGGGAAGGTTGTACTTTGAGGATCTCGCGCGCGATGACCATGCGCTGGATCTCGCTGGTGCCCTCGCCGATGGTACACAGTTTGACGTCGCGATAGAACTTCTCCACAGGGTAGTCTTTGATGAATCCGTAGCCGCCGAACAACTGCACCGCCTCATTGCAGATCCTGACGGCGACCTCGCTGGCAAAGAGCTTGGCCATTGCGGATTCGCGGGTGATTTTTTGTCCGGCATCCTTCAAAACGGCCGCACGCTGGGTGAGCAGACGGGCGGCGTCCAGTTCGGTGGCCATGTCGGCGAGCTTCCACTGGATACCCTGGAACTCTGCAATGGCCTTTCCGAACTGGCGACGCTCCTTGACGTAGCGTAGGGCAGCGTCCAAGGCTCCGCGCGCGATTCCAAGAGAGAGGGCTGCGATGGAGATGCGACCGCCGTCCAGGATACGCATCGAATCGACGAACCCTTCGCCCTCCACTCCGAGAAGGTTTTCCGCAGGGATCTCGCAGTCTTCAAAGATGAGTTCGGCGGTATCGCTGGCTCGCAGGCCCAGCTTGTTCTCCTTTTTTCCGGGGCGAAAGCCGCGGGTATTTTTCTCCACCACGAAGGCGGAGAGGCCGTGGGTTCCTTTGGACTTGTCGGTAACGGCGATGACCACGAGGACGTCGGCGTAGTGTCCATTGGTGATGAAGGTTTTGGTTCCGTTGAGCACCCATCGGTCGCCTTTACGGACGGCGGTGGTGCGGGCGCCGCCGGCATCGGAGCCAGATCCTGGTTCGGTAAGGCCCCAGGCTGCCAGCCACTCGCCGGAGGCAAGCCGGGGAATGTATCTTCTCCGCTGCTCTTCGTTGCCGGCCAGAAAGATGTGATTTGTGCCCAGAGAGTTATGCGCGGCGACGGTAAGGCCGATGGAGCCATCGACGGCGGAGAGCTCTTCGAGAGCCAGCACGTAGTCGACGTAGCCCATCCCTGCGCCGCCGTAGTCGGGGGGGAAGATGATGCCGAGGAGTCCCATCTCTCCCAGCTTTTTGATTGTGGCCATAGGGAACTCGCCCTTTTCATCCCACTGCATGAGGGAAGGGGCGATCTCGCGCGCGGCGAACTGGCGAATCTCCTTGCGCAGCGCCTCCTGGTCCTCGGTGAGCACAAAGGGGTACAACCGTTCCATTGACTCTACTGCAACAGCCATCGATTCTTCTCCTTGGCCGGTTCTGTATTGGTGAGTCTGGCAGTCCGGCGCTGCTTTTTGAGCCATGATGTGGAGGATGCGAATGGTTGCTGACAAGCTCCCAAACCGCAAGTTTCCGGCTCTGGTTCAAGCCAGCGAATGATACAGCCGGGCATGGGCTGTTGCCCAGTCCCGTGACCGACTATCGAACCGAGCGGCGATCTCTAGGTCTGCAAGACGCCGGGGTTGAACTTGGGCACATCAGGATTAAGGGCACAGGCCTCCAGCGCGATGATCAGGGTCTGGCGAGTTCTGGCGGGGTCGATGATGGCGTCAATCCACAGGCGGGCGGCGCCATAGCGTGGGTCGGCCTGCGCGTCGTAGGTCCCTTTGATCTCGTCGTAGAGGGCCTTTCTTTCCTCCGGGCTGAGCAGCTTACCATCCCGTTCCAACTGCCGGGCTCGCACCTCGGCGAGTGTTCCCGCGGCAGAGGCCCCACTCATGACGGCGTAGCGCGCGGTGGGCCAGGCGAAGAGGAAGCGCGGATCATAGGCTTTGCCACACATGGCGTAATGGCCGGCGCCGAAGCTGCCGCCTATGATGACGGCGATCTTGGGCACCACGCTGGTGCTTACGGCAGAGACCATCTTTGCTCCCGCGCGGATGATTCCAGACCACTCCGCATCCTTGCCCACCATGAAGCCATTGACGTCGTGGAGAAAGATCAGCGGGATCAGGTTCTGGTTGCAGTCCATGATGAAGCGAGCGGCCTTCTGCGCTGCTTCGGTATAGATGACGCCGCCGACTTCAATGCGTTTGCTGCCCGCCATGGGGCCCATGGCGACGGTTTGGGACTGGTTGGTTTTCTGATTGGCGACGATGCCCACGGCGTGTCCGCCGATGCGGGAGTAGCCGCAGAGGACGGTTCTGCCGAACTCCGCCTTGTACTGCTCGAACTCGCTGCGGTCGACGATGCGAGCGATGACTTCACGCATGTCGTAGACGTTGGTGGCTCCGGGGGCAGGATTGAGCAGACCGTAGAGATCCTGCGCGGCGAAGCGGGGAGCGTCTTTTTCGGCATCGAACGCAGTGGAGGAGAAGGGGATGCTGGTTCGCTGACCGATCATGCCGATGAGGCTGCGGAGACGGGCGATGCAGGCGGCATCGTCGGGTTCCTTGAAGTCGACGGTTCCGGAGATCTCAGCGTGCATGGCGGCTCCGCCGAGTTCTTCGGCTTCGGTCTTCTGCCCGATGGCTGCCTGCACGAGGGAGGGGCCGGCGAGGAAGAGGCCGGATCCCTCGGTCATCAGGACGGTATCGGTCATCACCGGAAGGTAAGCTCCGCCGGCGACGCACATTCCCATGATGGCGGTGATCTGCGGGATTCCAAGCGAGCTCATCACAGCGTTGTTACGGAAGACGCGCCCAAAGTCATCGGTATCGGGAAATACATCTTCCTGGAGGGGCAGAAACACCCCGGAGGAATCGACGAGATAGATGGTTGGAATCCGGTTTTCGAGGGCGATGGTCTGGGCTCGGAGGACCTTCTTGGCGGTCATGGGAAAGAAGGCTCCAGCTTTGACGGTCGCGTCGTTGGCGATCACCATGCAGATTCGTCCGCAGATTCTGCCCAGCCCGGTGACGACGCCTGCTCCCGGCGCTCCTCCGTACTCGGCATACATTCCATGGGCCGCCCAAAGGCCGAGTTCGAGAAACTCCGTTCCCTGGTCGAGCAAGAGGGTGAGGCGTTCGCGCACCGTCAGCCGCCCTTTGGCCCGCTGGGCCTCGGCGGCTTTGGTTCCACCGCCCTGCCGGATCTCATCCTCCTGGCTTCGCAGAGATGAGAGGAGCGCGAGCATGGCTGCATGATCTTCTTTGGCCCGAGGTGAACTTGCGTCCAGCGAGGTTTGAAGTTGTGACCGGGACTGGTTCCCGCTGTTGATGTGATCCGCCATGGCATTGCCTCCGGCTCGCGGCGAGGATAGCATGTCTGCCGCTTGCCGCGCATGCGGCGGGTAGGGGTTGGCATCTGTCGCCCGGGGCTATGGCGGCGCTGCGCGGGATTTTGGAGGGACATCGCAACGTTGCAATGGAGATCCCGGCCCGGAAGCGGCCACAGGCAGCCTATACTGAAGATTGCAGATGAAGACTTTTTATATCGAGACCTTTGGCTGCCAGATGAATGCCCACGACTCAGAGAAGGTCGTCGGGACACTTCTGCAGCAGGGCTATACCCAGGCCGCCGACGAGGCTGACGCCACCCTGATTCTTTACAACACATGCTCGATCCGCGACAAAGCCGAGCAGAAGGTCTTCCATCGGCTGAACGAGTACAAGCGCATGCAAGGGGAGGGGAAGAAGTTCGCCGTTCTGGGTTGCGTGGCGCAGCAGGAGGGCGCGAAGATCTTTGAGCGTGCGCCTTACGTCTCACTGGTGGCCGGTTCGGCCAGTTACAACCATCTGCCGGCCATGCTGGAGCGTCTGGAGGCGGGCGAGACCCGTATCACCGGGCTGGACGACCGGCAGACTGACCTGACCTTCGATACCGAGTTCACTGCCCGAGCCAACCCCCACCGCGGCTACATCACGATCATCGAAGGCTGTGACAAATTCTGCGCGTACTGCGTGGTGCCTTATACGCGCGGAAAAGAGCGCAGCCGGACGTCGGCCTCCGTGCTGGCCGAGGCGCAGAGGATCGCTCAGCTTGGCTTTACCGAGATTCAGCTTCTGGGGCAGAACGTGAACAGCTACCGCGACCCCAGCGGCAGGCGCAGCTTTGCCGAGCTTCTGGTTGCGGTGGGTGAAGTGAAGGGGATCCAGCGGGTTCGCTTTACCACGTCCCACCCGAGAGACTTTACGCGGGACATTGTGGAGGCGATCGACGCGACGCCGACGTTGTGCGACCATGTGCATCTGCCGGTGCAGTCGGGCTCCAGCAGCGTACTGCGCGCCATGCAGCGCGAGTACACGCGCGAGTGGTACCTGGAGCGGATTGCGTGGACCAAGGCTGCACGGCGTGATATCTCCCTGACGACGGATATGATTGTCGGCTTCCCGGGAGAGACAGACGGCGACTTTGAGCAGACGCTGAGTTTGCTGGATGAGGTAGGGTATGACGGGGTGTATGGATTTAAGTATTCGCCCCGGCCCAATACTCCGGCGATCCACATGGCGGATTCGATTGCGGAGGAGGTCAAGGTGGAGCGGCTGGCCGTTCTGAACGGCCGCCAGCGCGAGATCCAGCGGCGAAACTACGCGCGCCATCTGGGCCAGGTGATGCCTGTGATGGTGGAACACGGCCCCAACCACCGTGGCCAGATGACAGGCCGCTCGACGCAGAACAAGACGGTGAACTTCCTTTGCGAGAGCCTCCCGCCGGTGGGCAGTATCATCGAGGTGTGCATCACGGAGGTCTTTCCCAGCTCCTTGCTGGGTGTGGCTGTATCCCAACCTGTCTCTCCGTCGCCCCAGGTCATGGCGCAACAGGCCCTGAACGCCAGGATTTGAAGGCAAGAGTTGGAGGGAAGCTGCATCGCCGGCCGGGGAGCGGGCTGAACAAGTCGCCGGCTACCTGGACAGGGGTTACACTACGGTTATGCATCTGCCCGGTTTCAAACCCGAGTCTGACGACGCTGAACGTGAACCGGAGATTGAGGTTCGCATTCGCGGTCTCATGATCGATTCGTCGACGAAGATGCCTATCGTAGTGCTCAACGATCTGGCCGGCGAGGTGGTGCTGCCGATCTGGGTTGGCATCTTTGAGGCAAACGCGATCGCGCTGGAGATGGAGAAGGCTACCACGCTCCGTCCCTGGACCCATGACTTGTTGCGCAACGCGATTGACAGCCTGAATGGACGGGTGACGCGGGTGGTGGTAGGAGATCTTCGCGAGGACACTTTCCACGCCACCATCTGGATGGACCAGGCGGGAGAGGTGATTGCTCTGGATGCACGGCCGTCAGATGCGATTGCTCTGGCGCTGCGTTCTGATTGCCCGATCTTTGTCTCTCAACAGGTCTACGAGCAGGCTCGCCGGTCTTCCAACGGGAGTTCCACTTTGAGCCCAGAGGATCTTCGCCGCTGGCTGGAGAATCTGAACGACGACGAGATGGGCCGCTACAAGATGTAGCGGTCAGCGCTGGATGGTGGGGGGCGCCGGCGGTCGAGTTCGGGGGAGCGGTTGCGTAGGCTTGCTGCAATCCTGTGGGTTGCCTCAACGCAAAGAAGAGGCCTTGCCCGGGTTCGGGCAAGGCCTGTTATGAGCGTGCCATAGCAGCCGATGGGAGAGGCTCAGGAACCGATGGGGGTACCAATCGGCCCAGAGAGCAGACGACGGCGGTAGAGGAACCCTGCCAAGAGGAGAATGCCGCTGGAGAGTAGCCAGATGCTGGCGGGCTCCGGCGCGATGGCCGGATCGACCATGGCAGTTATGTCCTCCGCGGGGACGCCCTGCTCCTCAATTTTGAAGGTATCCGGGTCGCAGGAGACCCCATCGTCATTGACAGGAATGTCGCCGCCTGTGAAATCGAACTGGTACTCGCTGTTACCGTCGATCTCGGAGACGCTGCAGGCTGAAAATAGACCGTTCGTAGTGGTGCAATCGATCGACGTTTGGCTGGCGAGGTCGGTTGCGGGGACATCGATGACCAGACTGGTGAGGGTTGCTCCCGAGTCGTTGGCTATGGTGGCGCAGCCTTTGTGATGGCCGCAAGGAGAAAAGGAAATATCGAGTGGCGTTCCGGTGTAGTAGTAGGTGGCGGAGTGAGGATCCAGAACACCCAGCTTGAAGGCGTAGGAAGCCTGGGTGAGCCCGCAGACCAACAGACACAAACTCAAATATCGAAAGAACTTCATTTCTAACTCCTTGCCGGATGTGCTGTGGATCGCATCCGCCGTTGGTCTGGGAGGCTGCGCGGGAGTTTTCCCGGAGGCTCCTCGTTCATTGTTTTGCAACTGCCTTTCCGGTCAAGAGCCGGTGTTTCAAAGCAGCCGCAGGAGGGCAAAATTAGCGATGCGTCCCATGTCGTCTGGTACGGTTTGTCCCATAAGAACGGTGTTTCTGTGAGGCAAGTTCAGGTTGCAACCGCAATATACAGAACGACGTCCAGATCCGCATCCAGCTTTTGCGTCTTGCAACTGGCGACCCCCCTTGGCGGATGCTGAGCGTCCCAGGATTGCGGATGCATTCCTGTTTCTGCTTTATTTGGTGGTTCTGCGTGTATCAATCAAGAATATAGGCAATTGACGTGCCAAACGCAGGCCGACGAAATGCCCCGAATTGGGAGGATGGGATCCCAATTTGATCCAAGGCTATGCATTTTGTTGCACAACAGGAGGGAAAGAGAGTGCTGCCTGGCAGCTCCCGGAGGGCGAGGAGGGTGCGGCGGCGGGCTGGCGGGTGGTCTAGCGGAGGTTCACGTAGCCGCCGTCGATGGGGTAGTCAACGCCGGTGATGAAGCCGGCGGCGTTCGAGCAGAGGTAGAGCGCCAGCCATGCGATCTCTTCCGGGCGGCCCATGCGGCCGATGGGTTGTGCTTTTTCCAGCGTCTGCATCATCTCCGCTTCACGGCCAGGGTAGGTGCGGGCAAGATAGCCGTCCACGAAGGGGGTATGAACGCGGGCCGGGGAGATGCAGTTGCAACGTATTCCGTCAGCCATGTAGTCGCGTGCGGCCGAGAGCGTCATGGCGAGGACGGCGCCCTTGGTCATGGAGTAGGCGAAGCGGTCTGGCAGGCCAGCCGTGGCTGCGATGGAGGCCATGTTGACGATGGCTCCTCCGCCACTTTGCCGCATACGGCGGACGGCGGCCTGCATGCACAGGAAGGCTCCCCGAACGTTGACGCGGTAGAGGCGGTCCAGATCGTCCGGGGTGGTGCTGAGCAGGGTGCC
>DAHXNO010000032.1 GCA_027365345.1 Granulicella sp. | reverse complement strand
GCAAACGCTCCGCCATATTGCCGCCCATCTTCCCAAGTCCAATCAAGCCAAGTTCCATAGAAACATCCGTCCTCACACGGAAAGCACCATTTAGAGAGTAACTGCAATCGTTGTCAATGCCCAGCGTCAATCCCTAACCGTTCGACGCGCCGCCACCTGAAATGACGCGAATAACCCCGAATTTGGAACCAACCCGGCATTTTGCCCAGCTACCATTCGACGTCCATATCTCATCACCGGGATGTCCGGGACCGCCTACGCCGCAGCATCTTTCTCGCAGCCTGCCATCGGCTTGGTTGCTCCGTGGGCAGCGCAAGGAACTCCGCAGGCAGCCGGCAGACGCCCCGCGACAGGTTCCAGACGCTCCTCTTAGACCCCAAACGCTCCGCCATAGGCCTGGAAGAACTCCGATCGGCCGACAGAGGCATCCAGAAACTCGCAGCGCGAAAACAGAAGAGAACGCTACGCCTTCAACTCAGAAACGCCATCGTCGCCCGCTACCAGCGCCGTGTCGGCCATCTTCAGAAACAACCCATGTTCCACAACGCCCACCACAGAGCGAATCTCCGCCGCTGTACGTTCCGGGTCCGGGATGGAGCCGCAGGCGCAGTCCAGAATGTAGTTGTTCTCATCGGTCAGATACACTGATCCATCCGCATGCTGGCGCAGCTTGGGTCTCAGCCCCAACTGGCTCAGCCTCCGCTCCACCACCGGCAGGGCCATCTTGATCACCTCCACCGGCAGAGGAAAGCGCCCCAGGACCGGAACCACCTTGCTGGAATCCACCACCACCAGAAACTTCGCCGCCGCGCTGGTGACAATCTTCTCCCGCAGCAGCGCCCCACCCCCTCCCTTGATCAGCGCCAGCCTCGGTCCCACCTCATCGGCGCCGTCAATGTACACATCCAGCTCCGGCAGCTCCTTCAGGCTCAGCATCTCCATCCCCAGGGACTGCCCCAGCCGGTGGCTGGCATCGCTGGACGCTACGCAGCGAATCTTCAACCCCGCCTTCACCCGCTCGCCCAGCGCCTTGATGAACATGGTGGCCGTGGACCCTGTTCCCAGTCCCACCCTCATGCCATCCTCCACCTGCTCGGCCGCTCGCCGTCCAACCAACTCTTTGGCCTGGTCCTGCGTCATTCAGAGCGCCCTCCTCTGCCCGCAGGCAGCCAGTTCCACCTTGCAGAGCCTGGGGAGATCCTGTCTGAAACCTGGCAGAATCTCCCCTCCCGCGGTCTACGACTACTTCTTCTTCACCAGCTTCTGCGCGGTTTCCACAACATGTGCAACAGAGATCCCCAGCTTTTCCAGAACCAGGGAACCTGGCGCTGAAGCTCCAAAGCGGTCTATCCCGATGGCCACACCCTCGCGGCCAACGTACTTCCACCAGCCCATGGTCGCTCCAGCCTCCACAGAGATAGCCGGCACGCCCTTGGGGAAGATCGAAGCCTTGTACTCCTCGCTCTGCTCCTCAAAGATCTTGAAGCTGGGCATCGAGATCACGGACGCAAGAATCCCGGCATCCTTGAGCTGAGCCGCGGCCTTCAACACCACGCTCACCTCCGAACCGGTAGCCACCAGCACCAGATCCTTGCCATAAGCCTCCAGCACATAAGCTCCGTGGCGCACGCCCTCCAGAATCTTGTACCGGCCGGCATCCAGCACCGGCAGATCCTGGCGGCTTAGCGCCATAAAGCTGGGCCCCTTGCGCTCCACAGCCAACTGCCAGCAGGCCGCCGTCTCATTCGCGTCCGCAGGACGAAAATCGGTCAGCTTTGGAATCGCACGCAAACTCATCAGGTGCTCTACCGGCTGGTGCGTGGGTCCATCCTCACCCAGCCCCACCGAATCGTGCGTGTAGATGTAGAGCGAGTGAACTCCCATCAGTGCTCCCATCCGCATCGCCGAACGGCAGTAGTCGCTGAACGTGAAGAAGGTAGAGCCAAAGGGAATAAGACCCCCATGGGCCGCCATGCCGTTCACCGCAGCCACCATGCCGAACTCGCGCACGCCAAAGAACACATTGCGTCCCACCGGGTCCACATGGAAGCTCGGGCTGTCCTTGAAGATTGTCTTCGTAGAGGCGGTCAAGTCCGCCGCGCCTCCAAACAGCTCCGGAACTACCTTGGCGATGGCGTTCAGCACCATCTGGCCGGCGTTGCGCGTCGCCACAGGTTTAGCATCCGCACCCGCTGGGAAGGTCGGAATCGCCTTCTCCCAACCCGGCTCCATCTTGCCTGCCGTGCAGCGCTCATACTGTGCGCCCAGCGCCGGATAGGCCTTTTTGTAGGCATCGAACCTGGCCTGCCACTCCGCTTGCGCCTTGCCGCCCTTCTCCACGGCCTTCAGCCAGTTCTTCCCCGCCTCCTCCGGCACATAAAAGCTCTTATCCTCTGGGAAGCCCAGATTCTTCTTTGTCGCCCGCACCGCGTCCGCTCCCATCGCTTCGCCGTGCACCTTGTTGGTCCCGGCCTTGGGGCTCCCGTAACCGATCACCGTCCGTACCCGAATCAACGTCGGCTTCTGCGTCTCCGCCTTGCCCGCCTCAATCGCCTTCTCAATCGCCGCCAGATCATTGCCATCCGCCACCGAGAGCACATGCCAGTGGTAGGCCTCAAAGCGCTTGGTCACGTCCTCCGTGAAGCTCAGCTCTGTCGGACCATCCAGCGAGATCAGGTTGTCGTCATAGAGCACGATCAGCTTGCCCAGTCCGAGCGTTCCCGCCAGCGAGGCCGCCTCGTGCGACACTCCCTCCATCAGGTCGCCATCGCCGCACAGCACATACGTGTGGTGATCCACCGGGCTATGGTCCTCATGATTGTAGACCGCCGCCATGTGCTTTTCGGCGATCGCCTCACCCACCGCCATGGCAAGACCCTGGCCCAGCGGACCCGTGGTCACCTCCACGCCCGGCGCTTCGCCACGCTCCGGGTGTCCCGGGGTCTCAGACCCCCACTGCCGGAACTGCTCCAACTGCGCCAGCGGCAGGTCATAGCCCGTCAGATGCAGCACACCGTAGAGCAGCGCGGAGGCGTGCCCATTGGAAAGAATGAACCGGTCCCGATCAGACCACTGCGGGTCCTTGGGGTTGTACTTCATCATCTTGTGATACAGCACGTACGCGATGGGAGCGCAGCCCAAAGGCGCTCCTGGATGGCCAGACTTGGCCTTTTCGACCTGGTCGACGGCTAGAAATCGCAGTGTATTGATAGAAAGTTGATCCAGTGCGTCTTGCTGCTGTTTATCAGTCATTCGTTTCCTCGAAAGAAAATTGCGCCCCATCGCGCCGCGCCCTACTACGACCTATGAGATGTTTGATGCACGTCTTCTGCCCAAAAGACACCTTTGCCAGTTTACTCGCCTTCATTGGGCTTGAGTAAATTCCCGGTAAACCTCACACCCTCAGTCCAATCAACCGCATCAACGCCACGCCGTTGCTCTTCATCGCGACTCCCTCCCTTAGAGTGAAGTCGAACACCATCCGTCCATCCACAATCTGGTCCTGGAAGTGCCAGCACTGCATGCAACCTGGCGGCAAACCCTGCATCTCGGCCAGGGCAAGATCATGGGTCGTCACCAGCCCCATCGCTCCCGCCTCCAACAGCTCTCGCATCACGCCTTCTGCGCCCAGCAACCGGTCCTGCGAGTTGGTCCCCTGCAGCAGCTCATCCAGCAGGAACAGCACCCGGATCGGCTGTGGCCGCTCCTCGGCCTGCCCCGCTCCGTCAACCCCAGCCCCGGCTCCAGACCTGGCCGCAAAGGCATCAGCCACCTTGCATATTCTGCGCAGCTTCTCAATCTCGGCGTAGAACCGCGACTGCCCCTCCTGCAGCGAGTCGTTCACTCGCAAGCTGGCGCCAATCGCGAATGGCGTCAGCCGCATCCCCCGCGCGCGCACTGTCGCCCCCGCCATCGCCAGCACCGCATTCACTCCCACCGTGCGCAACAACGTGCTCTTGCCGCTCATATTGGAGCCGGTAATCAGCAGCATCGGGGCACGGTCACTCATCCGCAAGCTGTTGCGAATGCACTTGGACGCTGCAATCAGTGGATGCCCCATCTCCTCAACCTCCAGCAACGCCTTCTCGCCGGCCGACGGCGAGCAGGCCGCGCCGTAACCATCCCCCCGAACCGCTCCCGTCTCCACCACCTCCGGAAACACATCCTCCGGATGCTCGTACGCAAAGCCCGCCAGCGACAGCAGCGCCTCCATCTCCGCAACCGCCTCCAGCCATCGCCGCACGTCGCCGCCATGCCGACGCCGCCAGCGCTGCATCGCCCAGGCCACCTGCACCGAGTACAGTAGCGGCAGGTTCAAAATTCGCACCACCATATCGTCCATCGAGTCCCGCCACGCT
>DAHXNO010000195.1 GCA_027365345.1 Granulicella sp. | reverse complement strand
CAACCTGACGACCACCTACGACTACGCCGCGCCGCTGCGAGAGCCAGGAGGACTGTGGGAGAAGTACTACGCGGCGCGGCTGATTGGAGCTTCCATCGACCAATTCGGTGCGATGCTGGCGCGCAGCCGCGAGGCTCCGTGCGGAGCGGTGTTTGACGATCCGCGGATCTCCGCCGTGCTGCGCGTCCATGAGGGCAGCGGCTTCCTCTTTGTGCGAAATGACGCCGACGAGCCGGCTGAGTTTCGGCTGACAATTCCAGATCTGAACGGGAACGGCCCGGCCACGCTTGTACCGCAGCAGGGCAGACTCTCCCTTGCGCGGCGGGGCATGAAGATGTTGCCGGTGGCGTTAGCCGTTCCGGGAGGACAGATTCGGTATTGCACTGCGGAGGTTCTCTCTGCCGGCAGCATGGGAGCAGGACCGTGGCTGGCCGTTTACGATGACCCAGGCAGCCTGGTGGAGATTGCGCTGAAGGCAGAACAGGAGCCCAGAATTGAGGGAGAGATTCTTTACAGCAGCTACGACGCCGCCAGCAAGACCGCCGTGCTCGGGTTCCGCATGGAGATGGGGGCGAAGAATCTGACAGTGAGCGGCATGCGCCTCCTTGCCCTGCCCCGCAGCCTTGCGGGCCGAACGTGGAGCGCCGAGCTGCCTGCAGAGGCGGCGCAGAGCGCGCAGCCGGGAGAACTTGCGGCTAAGACGCCGGTGATGACCGACTGCTCGCTGTTGCGAACCGCCGAGGTGCGCGGTGGGGAGATGTTGCTGGAACTGGAGTACCCTGTCGGCCAGCATGGTCTGACGCTGCTGGCTCCGACGGCTCCCATGCACTGCACGGTGGATGGCCGGCAGCAGGCGGTGGACTATGACGATGCGTTCGGCAGCGCTTCGATTCGGATGGATACGCCGCCTCTTCCGTTCGACACCATCGAGATCAGCAAAGGAGAGTATGGAGTGGAGCGGTTCGATCCCTCTGTGGGCCAATGGCGGACGACGAAGCCGGTGGCGTTGGAGAGCCTCGGTCCGCTTCCCTACGGCTACGTGAAGTATCGGGTTCCGTTTGAGTGGCGTGGCGAGGAGAAGCTGTTCCTGCATGCCTTTACGGCACAGGAGAAACAGGTATTTCTCAATGGCGCGCGGGTGGCGGAACTCTCGCGGCCGGATCGCGAGCTTTCCGTGGCGCCGGCAGCGTATGCGAAGACCGGGAAGAATCTGCTGGAGATCTCATATGAAGCCTTTGGGAGTTTGAATGGCGGAGTGGAGATGCAGGACCTTACCGGGATCAGCGGCATTTTGCTGGGCAGTGACAGCCATGCTGTGCCGGTGGCGACGGTGCAGGTGCAGACATTCCCGGCTGCAATGCGAGGCCGCGATGTGGACCCGGAGTATACGTTTGGCCCTGTGCATCCAGGAGATTTGGGAGACCGCGAGGGCGCCGCGAAGGCCTTGCCCGCTTATACCTGGTTGCGAACCGAGTTCTCTGTGCCCGAGCAGGGCGATTGGTTCTGCCCCTGGGGCGTGCGCCTGGTTGCCGATGGCGACGCGCTGCTTTATGTGAATGGGCGGTTCCTGGGCTTCTATCGCGCGATCGGCCCTCAGAGCAAGTTCTATCTTCCGGAGCCGTTTCTTCGCGTGGGCGACGGGCAGAAGAATGCTCTGACCGTCGTGCTGGCGTACGCTGAGAATCTGAACCCACTCCGAAGGCTCGCCATTGAACCCTTTACCGAGCAGGCCGCGCGGCGGACGAAGGTGGTCTTTGCCTGGTGAGCGCCGTACAACGTCAAACGTTCGCAACGTGAGGGGGTGAAGAACCGTGCCGTATTCTTACCGCGACAGCGGGCTTTCTCGACGGGGTTTTCTGCAGGGTTGCGCAGCCTCTGTGACGGCTGCCGTTACGCCGTTACTGGGCTGGGCGGAGGGCACGGGGCATGCGCCCAACCATGCGGTTGCAGGGCCGGCGCAGCGCATTCTTCCTCTCGATACGGAGTGGATCTTCGCAGGCAAACAGGGCTCCGCGGTTGCGCCGCCGGCGCCTGGCGCGGGTGGGAACCAGATTACGCTGCCTTATACCGTGGTTCCTCTCTCGTGGCGCAACTGGGATCCAGCCACATGGGAGGATGTGTGGCTCTTCCAGAGGAGCTTCCGTGTGCCCGGGCCGATGCGGGGGATGAGGCTGTTTTTGCACTTTGACCGGGTGATGGCCGGAGCGCAGGTGAGCGTGAACGGCCAGGCCCTGGCTGCGCATCTGGGAGGATTTTTGCCCTTTGAGTACGAGGTGACGAAGCTGGTGCGGCCGGGTGAGAACGACCTCTCTGTCCGGGTGGATTCCCGCTGGTTGAATGCTCCTCCGTCTGGCTCCTCGCGCGGCCCGCGCTCCATTGATTATCTGTTGCCCGGAGGCATTACCGGCTCGGTGAGCCTGCGCGCGGTTCCCCAGATCTTTTTGAGCGACGTATTCGCGAAGCCCGTGGATGTTCTGGATGGGAAGCGCCGGATTGAGCTGCTGTGCCGCGTGGATGCGGATGTGCTGCCGAGCGCGCCGGTCCGGCTGACGGCGACGCTGCGCTATAACGGACGCAGGATCGCCACTACCTCGCAGACAGCCACGCTGGAGAAGCACGACCAGGAGGTTCCGCTGGTGCTGGGGGATCTGCAGGCCGCCCCGTTGTGGGAGATTGAGGATCCGAGACTGTGTGATCTGACGGTTACGCTGCTGGTGGATGAGACGCCGGTCCACGATTCCAAGGTCCGCGTGGGATTGCGCGATGCGCGCTTCAGCACCGAGGGATTCTTTCTGAATGGAAGCCGGTTACAGATCTTCGGGCTGGACCGCCATGAGCTGTTCCCTTATGTTGGGCTCGCCGCTGCGCCGCGCAGCCTGCGGCGCGATGCGGAGCTGCTGCGCAAGAGCTTCCATTGCAACATGGTTCGGTGCTCTCACTATCCGCAGTCTGAGGCGTTCCTGGACCGCTGCGACGAGCTGGGATTGATGGTGTGGGAGGAACTGCCCGGCTGGCAGTACATCGGCGATGCGGATTGGCAGACCCTGGCGGTTCGCGACGTTGCGGCGATGGTGCGGCGGGACCGGAACCATCCGTCCGTGATCATTTGGGGCGTCCGCATCAATGAGTCAGCGAACGATCCGGAGCTCTATCGCCGCACGAGCGAGGTGGCGAAGTCGCTGGATGACTCGCGGCCGACTTCGGGCACGATGACGCCAGCGTCCAGGAAGAACTGGCGCGAGGAGTGGCATGAGGATGTCTTCGCCTTCGACGACTACCACTCCGCGCCCGACGGCAGCGTTGGGATCGAGCCGCCCGTTGCGGGGTATCCCTACATGATTGCCGAGACGGTGGGGCAGTTTGACTACGCCACCGGCAGAGGCTTTGACGCGGTGTATCGGCGCACGGGCGATCCCGCGCTGCAGGCGAAGCAGGCGCTGTATCACGCCGAGGCCCACGACCGCGCGGCGAATTTCCCGCAATGCTCCGGGGCCCTGGCGTGGTGTGCGTTTGAGTACGGGAGTTTGATGAATGCCTGGGAGAGCATCAAATGTCCGGGCATCGCCGACGTGTTCCGGATGCCAAAGCTGGGTGCATCGTTTTATCTTGCGCAGGTGGATCCCGCGGTTCAACCCGTCATTGAGCCGAGTTTCTACTGGGATTTTGGCCCGCGCATGCCCGACGGCCCTGGCAGTGAGGCGCTGATCTTCTCCAACTGCGAGGAGCTGCGGCTGTTTCTGGGCGGTAAGGCGCATGGGGTGCTGCGTCCGGCCCGCGAGCGATTTCCTCATCTGCCCTATGCTCCTTTTTTCGCGGACCTGCGAGCGGATGCGCAGAGCAAGCCGGAGCTGCGCATCGATGGATACGTTGGCGGTCAACGTGTGGTTTCCCGTTCCTTCTGCGCAGACCCCGCGCAGGATCGGTTCTGGCTACATGCGGACGACCACGAACTGAAGGCTGACGGCTCCGACGCCACCCGTCTGGCGTTCGCGGTGGTGGACCGGTTTGGCTCGCCTCGCGCCTTTGGCGGCGGAACGGTGACGCTGGCCGTGGAGGGTCCAGGGGTCATCGTGGGGGATAACCCGTTTCCGCTGGAGGATAGCGGCGGGGTGGGTGCGGTCTGGATCCGCACCGAGCCCGGCCGGTTGGGCAGAATCAACATCACCGCGCAGCACTCGTCCCTGGGGATGGCGAAAGAGAGCGTAGCTGTGGTGCGAGCGTGAGGAGGAGTGAAGGGCGCTGGGACGCTGTTCACTGGGGTCAAAGGGGAGGCTCGGGATAATGCCTGGCGTACCGTCTGGCGATAGCGTACGGAGTGAGTTTGGCGCTCGATTTGCCTCTTGCGCTCGGGTTGGAGGAGCGGAACGGGTATCCGCCCTGCGTTTTGTGAGCCGGATGCAGCCTGAGAGCCGGCCTGGTCTGCCCGTTTCGGCTTAATCCATTCTTGCAAGATACTCGCTGCAAATGATTTAGCGGTTGAAATACAAATGAGCCCCAGTGGATGGATGCTGCATTGCCAAGATGGCGGTGGGTCTGCGTATCTATAGTCCATGAGCGCCTCTTCGCATCTTTGCCCTTCCCAGTCCGTTCTCCATCGTCTGGGACTAACCCTCGCTGCGCCGGCCGGCGCTCTGCTTTTCCCAATGATGCTTTTGGCCCAGCAGGTCCCGGGGCTGAGCCATACCCGTTCCGGAGTTCAGATCTCGAATCCATCCCTGACCTTGCGGGTGGATGCTCTGCGCCGGGATGTGCTGCGGGTCCGCATGTACCCCGTTGGCCATCCGGCGGAGGACGCTTCCTGGGCCGTGCTGCCGTCCTCCCGCACGGCACGCATCTCCGTGATTCCCAAACCCGATGGCTTTTGCAGTGAAGACCTGTGTGTTGCGGTGAACCAGGAACTGTGTTTGACCATCTCCGACCGGGCCGGCAACGTCCTCCAGTCCGACGCGGCTCCGGTGGTGTGGACAGCGCATGGGTTCACGGTGAGCAAGACAAAATCCGACGAGGACCACTTCTTTGGCCTGGGGGACAAGCCCGGGCCGCTGGACCGCGCTGGCGAGGCCTTCACCCTTTGGAATACAGACAGCTTCGGCTGGCAGGAGTCCACCGACCCGATCTACAAGTCCATCCCCTTCTTCCTGGAGATGCACGACGGCCGCACCCTTGGCGTGCTGCTGGACAACACCTACCGCACGTTCTTCGACTTTGGACGCAAGGATCCGACGCAGTACAGCTTCTCAGCTCCGGCAGGTCCACTGGACTACTACCTTCTCTACGGTCCCGAGCCCAAACAGGTGGTGGAGAGCTATGCGTGGCTGACCGGACCGACGCCGCTGCCGCCGCTGTGGGCGCTGGGCTACCAGCAGTCGCGCTATAGCTACACGCCTCGTTCCCGGGTGGAGGAGATCGCCGCGCATCTGCGGCGGGATGAGATCCCGGCAGACGGCATCTGGCTGGACATTGACTACCAGGACCGATACCGGCCTTTTACGGTGAATCCGGTGACGTTTCCGGAGTTTGCGGGGTTGGTGCGAGAGTTGGCCGCCGAACAGTTCCACACGGTGGTGATCGCCGACCTGCACATCGCCGATGCTCCGCACCAGGGGTACTATCCCTATGACAGCGGCATCGCCGGAGACGAGTTCGTGAAGGAGGGAGGCCACAACTATGTGGGCAACGTCTGGCCCGGCCCTTCGCTGTTCCCGGACTTTACGCAGAGGTCTACGCGCCGGTGGTTCGGCTCGCTTTACAAGCAGTTTGTGGACGACGGCGTCGCCGGCTTCTGGGATGACATGAATGAGCCGGCGGTGTTCACCTATCCGAGCAAGACGATGCCGAATGATGTGGTTCACCGCATCGACGATGCTGACGAGGGTTTCTCTCGGCGCACGGCGATGCATCCGGAGATCCATAACGTGTATGGCATGGAGAACTCGCGCGCCAGCGAAGAGGGACTGCTGGCGCTGCGCCCCAACGAGCGCCCGTTTGTCCTGACCCGCGCCAGCTATGCAGGCGGACAGCGCTATGCAGCGACGTGGACCGGGGACAACCTCTCCACCTGGAACCATTTGCGCATGACCACGCCCCAGCTACTGAATCTGGGGTTGAGCGGGTTCGCGCTCTCTGGAGCGGATGTGGGCGGCTTCGGCGGCTCCCCTGCTCCTGATCTGCTGACTAAATGGCTGATGCTGGCCGCCTTCCAGCCGATCGACCGCGACCACGCGGCGAAGGGCACCCGAGGCCACGAACCATGGGTGGACGGCCCGGCGCAGGAGGCCATTCGGCGGCGGTATATCGACCAGCGGTACCTGCTGATGCCCTACCTTTATACGGCAGCGGAGGAGACCTCACGCACCGGAATCCCCATCATCCGGCCGCTGTTCCTTGAGTACCCCCACGCGACGGCGGATAACCATCCGCTGGACGACGACGCTCCGGGCGAGTTCTTCTTCGGTCCGTCGATTCTGGTGGCGGCATCCCCGCTGCCGGACGACATTGCCCCGTACGAGGTTCACCTTCCCCCCGGGGTGTGGTACGACTACTGGACCGGCGCGCGGGTGGACCGGCGCGAGCCGCTTGGCAACCAGGATCTGGAGATGCGCAGTCCGATCGCCAAGGATGGACCCAGGCTGGCTCCGCTGATGGTTCAACCCGGGTTGGGCGATCTGCCGATTTACGTCCGCGCCGGAGCGATCATCCCCATGCAGCCGCTGGTGCAGTCCACGGAGGAGAAGCCGGATGGGCCGCTGACGCTGCGGGTGTATGTTCCAGAGGCTGCGAACTCTGCTGCGGGAAGCTCCAGTTCCGCAACGTCGGCGGGCAGCGCAGGTGAGTCCGCCAGCGCATGCGGAGGGGATGTTTACAGCGACGACGGTGCGAGCTTCGACTTCCGCCACGGCGCCTACCTGCGCTTGCACTTGACGTGCAGCGTTGCTCCGGATGGCTCCCTGAGGGTGGAGATCCCGGCGCGAGAGGGGAGCTATGTGCCCTGGTGGACGCAGTTCCGTATCGAGGCGATCGGGTTTGCGCCCTCCAGGTTCCAGGCCAGCTTCGGCGGCCACACCACCGCACTGGAACGTACGGGACCAGGCTACGCCGTGACTGTACCGGATACGGGAGGGGCACAGAGCATCCTGTTCCGATAGCTGCGGCGGAGAGCGCCTTGCAGCGTGGGTGGGTGACCGCGCGAGGGCGAGCCGGGGCCTGATTCTGAGGCGAAAGTGTTCTTCTGGGAGGTGTAACGCAGGGCCCCAACAGGGATGGCCGTGTTCCTGGTAGCCGGGGTCCCCGGCGGGCTTGCCTGCTGGGGTGGAGCCGGGGTTCCCGGCGGGCTTGCCTGCCGGGGTGGAGAGGAAACGCCGCCGGATGCCCCCCCTTGATGCCCGGCAACCGGAGAGATGCTGCCGGCGGCGAAGGATCGCAAATTCAGGAAATGCACTTTCGCCCGGCGCGAGTGAGCGCGAAGTGCGCCAAAGCGTTTACTCTGGTTGAGGCATTCGACTTTCCCCTGACATGGATGCACTGCACAGATGCCGTGCAGAAAGGAGTTCTTTCTTGGCCGATACCATCCGCAACATCAGTTCTCCCGGGTACACGGATGACTTGCAGCCCAAAACCGACGTCCGGGCGATGACCATCGCCACGGCGCTGATTTTTATGGTGGGCTTTCTTACCTGTCTGAACAACATCGTGATACCGCACTTGAAGAGCATCTTTGAGCTCGACTATGCGGAGGCGATGCTGGTGCAGTTTGCCTTCTTTACCTCGTATTTCGTCTTCAGCTATCCCAGCGGAGCGATTGTAGAGAAGTTCGGCTACAAGCAGACCATGGCGGTGGGTTTACTGGTGATGGCCGCCGGAGCGGCGGGCTTTATTCCCGCAGCCAAATACGCTGTCTTCAGCATGTTTCTGGCAGCTCTGATTGTGCTGGCCGCGGGCATGACTGTGGTTCAGGTTGCCCTGAATCCGTACGTTACGGTGATTGGTCCACCGGCCACGGCCTCCAGCCGCCTGAACCTGGCGCAGGCATTCAACTCGTTCGGCACCTTCATTGCTCCGTTTCTGGGCAGTCTGGTGATTCTGGGTGGCGCCAAACCGCTCTCTTCGGCAGCCATGAACTTGCTGAGCCCGGCCAAGCTGCAAGCCTACCGCGAACTCCAGGCCAACACCGTTGTGCTTCCCTACTTGGGAATGGCCCTGCTGCTGGTGCTGCTGGCGATCGCCCTGGCCAGCATGCACATGCACCCGCACAGCACCACGGGTGACCGCACCCAGGATTTCCGCCCGGGCGCCTTCGCCGAGGCCCTCAGCGAGCCTGACACCATCTGGCGGCATCCGTGGCTGCTGTTCGGCGCCGTCGGGATCTTTACCTACGTTGGCGCCGAGGTGACCATCGGCAGCCTGCTGGTGAACTTTCTGGGCCTGCATAACATCGCCAATATGTCGGAAGCCAAAGCGGCCGACTATCTGATGGTGTACTGGGGCGGCGCCATGTTTGGGCGGTTTATCGGTTCGGCCATTCTGCAACGGCTTAAAACTGGAAAGCTGCTGAGCTTCAACGCGATCGTCGCCCTTCTGCTCACCGTCCTGGCGATGGTGAGCCAAGGTTCCATCGCCATGTACGCTCTGCTCCTGGTGGGCCTGTTCAACTCGATTATGTTTCCGTCGATCTTCACCCTCAGCATTCAGGATCTGGGCCCGCTGACCAGCAAGGGCTCGAGCCTTCTGGTGGCGTCGTTTATCGGCGGAGCTTTGATCCCTGAGGCTACCGGTAAGCTGGCCGACATGATTGGTCTGCAACACTCCTTTATCCTCACCGCGCTTTGCTACGTCTACATCTTAGGCTTTGGCATCGCCAGTATTCGCCGCCCGGAGGGCTCCGCCGACCTGCTGCCGCCCGTAGAGTCGGTTTAGAACCGGTTTGCCGTGGATGGGCTCTGGGAGCGGGCATGGAGTTCCGCTTGCAGAGAGCCAGGATGAAACGGGGCGCGAAGATCAGGAAACAGCCGATTCGTTATGGGTCTGGCCAACCTCCGGCAGCATCTGCCGGAGGTTGAAACCGATGGGGAAGTTTTAGAATCGAATCACCATGTCCAGAGAGAATGAACTTCGCGACACCGTCATACTGGGATCGGGATGCGCCGGCCTGACCGCAGCTATCTACGCCGCACGATCGAACCTCAAGCCCTTGGTTCTGGAGGGACATGAACCGGGCGGTCAGCTCTCCATCACCACGCTGGTGGAGAACTTCCCCGGCTGGCCAGAGGGTGTGCAGGGCCCAGAGCTGATCGAGAACATGAAGAAGCAGGCGGTTCGCTTCGGCGCTGAACTTCGCATGGCCCATCTGACCAAGGCGGATCTATGCAGCTCGCCATTCAAGCTGCATGTTGGCCAGCAGGTGATCCAAACGCGTACGCTGATCATCGCGTCGGGAGCCTCCGCGCGATGGCTGGGACTGCCCTCGGAGCAGGCGCTGATCGGCTTTGGCGTAAGCTCCTGCGCGACGTGCGACGGATTCTTCGCCAGCGGCAAGGAGATCGCCGTGATTGGCGGCGGAGACAGCGCTATGGAAGAGGCGCTGTTTCTGACTCGATTTGCGACCAAGGTGACGCTGATCCATCGCAGCGAGAACTTTCGCGCCTCGCGGATTATGCTGGAGCGAACGATCGCTCATCCCAAGATCGAGATGCTGAAGAACACGGTTGTGGAAGAGTGCCTGGGCGTTGCAGAAAAAGAGCTCAAGGGCATCCGGCTGTTCAACAAAAAGACTGGAGAGATCTCGACGCTGCCGGTGAGCTTTATGTTCCTGGCTATCGGCCATACGCCGAATGCGCGCGCCTTTCAGGGCGAACTGGACCTGGACGCCGACGGTTACATCAAGACGCACGACAACGTCTTTGTCTCGATTCGAGGGAATCGCATCCCGGGAGTTTACGCCTGCGGAGATGTGCAGGACCGCCGCTATCGCCAGGCGATCACTGCGGCCGGAACTGGTTGCATGGCTGCTCTGGAGGCAGAGCGATTCCTGGAAGAGCAAGGCCGGTGAGATGCAAGAAGGCCGAAGGGAAGATTTCAGAGGTCTGTTTACGATCTTCCGAGTAGCAGGACGAGGAAGGCGAGGTGGACGGACTGCAAGCTGGTATTGAGCCTCCATTCACAGTTCTTCCACAGTTCCACCGGAACCAGGATGGCCCCTCATGCAAAGCACCTCGCGATATACCTAACACAGATCTGGCGTCATCAGAGCCTGTCTGGTGAAGCGCGCAGCGCCGTGGGTTCTATGGCTGAAACGCATGACGCTTCTACCGGGCCAGGCTACGCTGCTCACTTCGGCTTCCTCAGTTTCTCCGCAGATGCGCTTTCCCAGCTAAATTGCCGCGACCGACGGATCAAGCATCTTCGCACAAGATGCCGCAGCGCCCATGTGGGATTGCTTGAAGAACTGGGCCCAGGATCCAAACACCGCGGCCCAAGCGGACATGCATGCAGACCCTCCGACCGTGACTGCTCCCTTAACATCGTCTACGGAACTTCGAGCGGCGAATAGCGGGCGACCATCTCAGAATCAAACTCGGCGCTTCAATCGTGCAAAACGTTCAGTTCCAAGAGCCTATTAAGTCCTGAACCGTCGCGCGCGCCGCGACTTGCAAACCTGGGAAAGAACCTTCGCCGCCACGGAGTCAAAGAGCAAGGTAACCGGCATAACCGGCACAATCCTGATTCGGCCTGTGGTTCACCCAGCACTCATCGATGAAGCAACTCGCACGGCGGAAGATGCAGCCCCATCAAAAAAAACCCAACGGGCCTGGTTCGGCCCGTTGGGAATGGAGGTTTGAGATGGAAAGAGTCTCTTGCCATCCCACTGGTCAACATCGTTTTACATCTTCAAACGCTCGTCGCACAGCAGAACCCGAGCGCCCACTTCGGTCTACCCAATCCGCAGCAAACTGCCTCAGAAGTAGATCTTGCCGCCGAGCTGAATCTCGCGCGGGTCGTGGGAAGAAATAGCTTGCCCAAAGTTAAAGTAGGAGTCGGTCACGGTGCCAACTGCATTGAAGCTGTTGTGATTGAAGACGTTGAAGAACTCAGCCCGGAACTGGAACCTGAATCTGCTACCCAGTTGCAGGTTCTTCATCATCGCCATATCCCAAAGATCCTGGCCTGGTCCAATGAAAGAACCATTGGATGTGTCTCCAAAGTGTCCCCAGGCATCCGCGAAGGAGTTCGCAGAGAACCAGTTCAACTGCGTCTTCGCTCGCTTCACATGACCTATCTGATCCGGTCGCGGAGCAATATCGCTGGCATCCATATTCAGGCCGCCAGGATACAGCCCGGTGTTCGGACAGGCTGGATTATTGGGCTCATTCGGGCTGTAATACGTACTGATAACGGCGCAATCGCTGCTATCAAAGTTGTCCAGGTACTGGGTGACGGTCTGTGACATACCAGAGATCAAGTTTGTGATTCCAGAGATCTCCCATCCGCCCAGAAGGTGCCCCATGGCGCCATGCTGCAACTTCATGAAGGGCAGGTCGTAGACGTAGGTCAAGATGAAGGTCTGGGGCTGATTGAGTTCCGAAGCGCCATAGTCCTTATGCAGATCATACGTATCGTACGTCTCCTGGCCGCGGTCGTTGGAGAGGTTCGTCATGGTCTTGCTCCACGTGTAGGCAAGCCCAAGAGTCAATCCGTGGAAGTCTCTGGCATTCAAGGCGACCTGGAGAGAGCTGTAGTTACTGTTATATCCAGGAATGCGGTCTTCAAAGGCTGCATAGCCTCGGTAAGGCATCACCGCCGTCACCCACGCATTCGGGCTGGATTCTCTGGACTGCAGCGTAGGCTGGTTAATCTCTCGCTCACCCAGAAGGTGCCGACCCATCGTTCCCACGTATCCAACTGAAGCCACCAGACTCTTCGCAAGCTGGCGCTCCACAGTCAGGTTGTAGTCCCAGTAGCTCGGGTTCTTCATCACCGGCGTGCCGGTGGCTGTAATCCGGTTCGGATAGAGCGGAGGACTGTTCGGGCCCGTCGGATCATCAAAGCTGGAGTTGTAGATGGTGTCTGTCTGCAGACCCGGCGACTCCTGGAATCCATTCTGCTCCCAGATGCCGTTCAGCATCCGGTCAAAGAAGATGCCATATCCGCCGCGGATCGAAGTCTTACTATCTCCAAACGGATTGTAGGCAAAGCCAATGCGGGGGCCAAAGTTATCCTTTGGATCCGGATCCACATGGCTGCCCCAGGGCGAGCAGGTAGCTTGCGACGCGTTCACCTGCTGCGCCAGGCTGCAATCGGCGCCCGTAGGATAGATCAGGCCGTTCTCGTAGTTGGCCGCCGTCAGCCCCGGGGTATCAATGTTACCCGTTGTAGGATTGATCTGCGCTTCGTTCAACGTCGTGAAGAACCTTGGATCGAAGTTCACCAGCGTATCAAGCACATCCGCCGGAGACGGGAAAAAGCTGTAACGTATGCCCATGTTGATGGTCAGCTTCGGAGTAATCTGCCAATCATCCTGAATGTACGCCTCAAAGTTGGTGTAATGCAGATCGGGGATGGTGTCCCGGCTTTGCTGCGTGTAATAAAGGTCATTGCCCAGCAGGAAGTCCTGCCAGGTGTTGAACTCGAAGAACGCCGCGCCGCTGGACGCATTCTCTGTCTTCAGCATCTGGGAGGCCGTGGCGCCAAAGCGGATGGTATGCTGGCCCTCAATCATCGAGAAGTTGTCAAACAGCGTGTTGTCCAGGTTGCGTTCAAAGTACGGCGTGCTTCCGTAGCCATAACCGGTAATCTGGCTCTCGAAGCCAATTCCCGGGATGCGTCCATACGGATCGGTGAACGCCGTCTCGTTGGTAAGCGCCTGGGTTACCGACGGATCCAAAGTGATCGAACCCGGCGTGAAAGAGGACGAGATGGTCCCCTGCGTGTAGGCATACTCCGCCTCATTCACCAGGCGCGGAGAGATCGTCCAGGTCAGGTTACCCACCACGTTCTCTCCCGGGGCGTTGACCGCGGAACCGGCTACGCCCGGAAAATCACCGCCTTCAAAGAGACCCAGCGGAAAGTTCTCCGGCGTCTCATCCTGGATGGCATGCGCAAAGAAATGTACCTTCTGCGAGAGTTGAGCATCAAAGCGAACCAGATCTTCGCGGGTATTGTTGAGCTGCGTGTACGCAGCGGTGTACTCATTCGGGTTCCCCGCCACGTTGGAGGTGAACTTGTCGTACATGTTCGTCAGATACACCTTGGCATTCTGGCTATAACAGGATGGATTGATCGTGCTGTTCCCCGTGGTGGCGTTGTAGGTGACGCAGTTGTTGGTCGCCTGACTTGGATTCTCATCCGTTGTGGTGTTTCCAGCCATCACGCCGTTCAGTTGCGCCGCCGTGGGCACATTGAACGTAGCTGTCTGCGGAGAGCTTACCTTGCGCCACTCCTCCGACCAGAAGAAGAAATACTTGTCTTTGTTGGCGTTGAACTTGTGAGGCACATAAAGCGGTCCACCAATGGTGAACCCGTAATCGTTGTAGTGCTCGATCGCCCGCGGCGTGATCGGGTTCGTCTGCTTGTTGAAGTAGCTGTTCGCGTTGAAGTCCGTATTGCGATCAAACTCGTAGACGTCCCCATGGAACGCGCTGGTGCCGGACTTGGTCTCCAACAGAATCTGGCCGGCGCCGCTGCGGGAGAACTCCGCGTCATAGGTGCTTCTCTCCATGGTGAACTCTTGAATCGCATCGATGCTGGGTACGTTCAGCAGCGTGGCGTTGGAACCGCTGTCGTTGACGTCGGCGCCATCCACGGTCCAGTTGTTGGCTGTATCGCGAGCGCCGTTCACCGCCAGAGCCGAGGTATTGCTCAGGCCAAAGCCGGGCTCATCCGGCAACGCGCTTACCACGCCCGGCTGCAAGGCCACTAACTGCTCAAAGTTGCGATTGTTCAACTGCAACTCGCGTACCTGAGTGCCGGAGATCGTACCCTCCAAGGCACTGGTCGTGGTGTCTACCGCCTCCGCGTTCTCTCGAACATCTACTATCTGCTGCACCTTGCCCACCGGGAGCTTGGCGTTCACCGTGCGGGTCTGTGAGACAAACAGAACTACGTGAGTGGCCCGATAACGCGCAAACCCCGGCGAGGAGACCGTCACCGTGTAATCGCCCGCAGGCAGGTTGGTCGCAGTGTAGAAGCCCTGCTGGTCCGCCTTGTACGTGCGCGGGGCGATGTTGCCTTCCTGCTGGGTTATGGTGATCTGGGCGTTGGGTACTACAGCCCCCGTGCTGTCTGTAATCGTGCCGTTGATGGTTCCCTGGAGTTCCTGGCCAACCAGCGGGGCCGTAAAGCAAGCCGCTAGCAGGATCAAAACTGCGATGTAAAACTTTTTGACTGGCATCCTCGATCACCTCTCCCAATGGACTTTTACCCTTCGAGGTCTTCATGTTGCCTCGATCGCGGGCGCAAAACCAACTACATCGGCTCCAAATGTTCAGAAGCGAAAACTGACGGGCCATGCATCCCATCCCTCCCGTGGACCCATGACCCGTTCGAACGTTGGAGATAAAGCTAGTTGCAGCGATAGAAAATCGTGCCATAGTTACCACCGCTTGTCAAGAAAAAGTTCAATTCAGCTTGATTTGGACAAAATTCAAATCATTTTGGTCGTTCCCAGCCCAATAGGAACGTCCTTCGCTCGCCGCATGGCGAGCGCGAGCAGCAGGAAAGCGAAACGACTCGCCCATCGAACCAGGCCAGCGCCCGGGAACGTCCAGGCCCGGATGCCGGGCTGACCCGGCCACGCAACCCGATCTCAGCCGCCGAGCTCAAACGATTCACCAAAATTCAATTGCTTTAAATAAGGACCCTGCGGAGCCTGGTTGGCCCCCGTGGCCTGACTGTGGTATTCCGGTAAGCGTGCCATCTTGCTTGCAGTGCCTGCATCCCAGGAAGCCAGTACGGGCCATAGCCTTTGCGAAATCGGCCTGTCTCGCCCTTGCGCTCGTCGCAGCTCCCGGCCTCACCACCCCTGCCCACGCCCAGCAGACCCCAGCATCCATCTCCACCCTCCGCCAGCAGTTCAACCAGTGGATCGCGCAGGGGTCGGAAGCGCTTCAGCAAGGGGACAATGTCACCGCGGAGAAGGCCTTCCGGCAGGCTCTCGCGCTGGATCCCAAGTCGGTCGAACTGCTGAACAACCTGGCGATCTCCCTGGCCCGGCAGGGCCGGGACAATGAAGCCATCGCGCTCTATCAGCGCGCCCTCGCACTCCGCAAAGACGATCCAATCACCCGCAGAAATCTTGGCGTCGCCTACTTCCGCGCTCACCGCTACCAAGAGGCGCTCCCGCTGCTGGAGTCCTTCGCCGCACAGACCCCGACCTTTCAGTCGCTGGACCTCACCGGCCTGGACCTCTTCGCCCTCAACCAGTTCTCTCAAGCGGCCGTTTACCTGGATCGAGCCAGCCTCGCCCAGCCCAGCGATCTTCCCACGCTCGACATCCTTGGCCAAGCCTATTGGAGAGTCAAGAACTACGCTGGAGTGACCCAGGTCTTCAATCGCATCATGGCCGTAGATCCCAACTCTGCTGAGGCCCACTTCATGCTCGGCATGGCCTACGACATCGCGTACCAGGAGGATAAGGCTGCGAAGGAGTTTCAAGCTGTCCTGGCCATTCAACCCAACTTCCCGGCGGTCCACTCCAGCCTTGGCCTCATCAACTTCCGGGAGCACAACGTCGCACGCGCTGAGGACGAATTCAAACAGGAACTCCGCCAGAATCCCACCGATCCCATTTCAAATTACATGCTGGGCAGGATCCTGCGCGAGGCCAATCAGCCTGCGCAGGCCATTCCTTATCTCAAGGCCGCCGTAGCGGCAAACCCTTCTTACCAGAACGCCTACTTCGAGATGGGTCAGTGCTACCTCACCCTGAATCAGCCCAGCCAGGCGTTGCAGCCCCTGCAGCAGATCACCGAATTGAATCCCAAGGCTTACAAGGCCTTTTTTCTACTCGGCAAGGCTTACAAGATGCTTGGCCGCACCAGCCAGGCAAACCAGGCGCTGGCCATGTGCCAACGAATCCTCTCCCAAAAGTACGTCCAGGCCAAGCCGACCGAATAAACTTTCGCCCGGAGACGATCGAGAACCCACGCCAACCCCATGCCAGCGACCGCCCAGGGAAGCGGTGAAAGGCGCCGGGAAAGAAGCCTCAAAGCCTCCATTCTCTTCCACCAGCCCTTCGCAGCTTCAGCCTCTCCCGCACGGAAGCGCCCTTCCCTAGGCCAATGGAAACCACGTCAGGCCATTACCGGCGACATCGTCGTCCGCTTCGCCGTCACTCCATCCGCCATCTTCCTGCCCCGCCAGCCGGCCTCCCATCAGCATCGCCAGCGGACCTCGCAGCCGTTCACTGCCCACAGCCGCAGCCCCGCCACATCCCTTTTGCAGGTCATCATCCCAGGCATCCTGAAGATCTGCAAACCGGTAGCCCACATAGGCGTCGGTCAGCAGATACTTCGGCCGCGCCGGATCGGGCTCAATCTTCTTGCGCAGTTGCCGCATAAAAGTCCGTAGATAGCCCGCCTCGTTACGATACTCGTGCCCCCACACCTCGGTCAGGAGCTTGCCATAGGTGACGGCTCTTCCCGCATGCCGCATCAGGTAGTGCAGGATCAGATACTCCTTCCGAGTCAGGTGTACCGCCGCTCCGGAGAACGTGACCAGGCGCCGCACCGGGTCCAGCCGGATCTCGCCTATCTCCATCGGCGCATCCTCCGGGCACTTCGGCGTTCTGGCCCTGCGCACCGCTGCGCGTAACCTCGCCACACACTCGCGGATGCTGAAGGGCTTGGTAATGTAATCATCCGCCCCGGCCTCCAGCGCCTCCACCTTCAGATCCTCGCAATCCTGCACGGTCAGGATCAGCACCGGCAGCCGCGGAGCAAGCTTCTTTAGCTTCACCAAGGTATTCATCCCACCCATGCCGGGCATCTGCAGGTCCAGCAACACGACGTCCGCCGGCGACGCGCGAACCAGGCGCAGCGCCTCCTCTCCGCGCGTCGCCTCGGTCACCTCAAAGCCGAGTTCGGTCAAGGGGACGCGCAGCGCCCGCCGAATGGCCATCTCGTCATCTACCACAAGCACTCGAATGCCCGTTCCTATCCCTGTTCCCATAGTCTCTACGCTCCCTTTGCCAGGGAGCCCTCCTTTGGCAAGGATGCAAAGAATGTCGTTCCGTTCTCCGGATGGCTGGCCAGCCACACGTCGCCACCGTGCGCCCTCGCCACCTGCATGGCCACCGAAAGCCCCACGCCTGTACCCGGTATCTTCTGTGCGGAGGCTTCGCAGCGGAAGTAGCGGTCGAAGACTCGCTCCTGATCCTCCGGCGCAATGCCAGGCCCAAAGTTATGCACGGAAAAAACCACCTGCTGCGGCCCTTCCGTCACTTCAATCGTAATCCTGGAGTTCGGCGCAGCAAATTTTCCCGCATTGTCCACATACTGTATCAGCAAGGACTCCATCAACTCCCGGTCGCAGCAAAGCGTCATCCCTTCACGTTCCAGCAGCACATCCACGTCAAAGCCGGCCAACCGGTCGGCCAACTGGGCAAGCGCCCCATCCACCAGCCGCCCCACCGCAACCGTCTCCTTGTGCAGCGCAACGTCCCTGGACTCAATCCTGGCTGTCTTCAGCAGCCGCGTCGTGAGCTCGCTGAGCCATTGGGTCTGTTCGTCGATCAGTTGCACCAGTTCGTCCTGCCCTGGGCTCAAGCCACCCATCGCTTGCAGGCCGCTGGTGGCCGCGCGAATCGCCGTCAACGGCGTCTTGTACGCATGCGCCAAGCTATCCAGTACCGTGGTGCGCAACTGCTCCGCCCGCTGTGCGCTCTCCGTCCGGCTCACATTGGCCAACGAGTGATAGCGGTCAAAGGTCATCGCAATCAGGCTCGCAATCGAGTCGCAAGCCGCCGGGCTCACTTCTCCACGAAGCATCATCGATCCAATCGCCAACTCTCCCATCCGCAGCGCCCGGCGCGCCAAACCGATCTCCGGCTCGTCGCTGGCGCTGCTAAAGAAATACGTACTGCGGAGCGCATCGTCCATCTCCGGCCCCCATTCACCCAGCGCATACACCTTGTCCAGATCGGCATCCAAGATCGCGACCGACTCTAACCCAAAGATCTCAACCAGCAAGGACGCCAGTTGCCGCCCCGGCTCTCGATGGACATCGAGTCCGGTCATCTGCAGCGTGAAGGCGTGGATCCGGCCTGCCTCTTCCACTATCAACGCGTCTGGCTGGTTCAATCGCGAACCTCGAGCGGCGCCCCCGGAGAAAAGCGCCGCAGTGCGTCCGCGGGGCCTCTCTCTGCCGGCAAAATCAACAAAACTTTTGTCCAGAATACACAGCGCTCATCGCCCGAACAATCATTTTGAGCACTTCCAACCGGCAAAGATCTTCTTTTGGGAAGGTCGGACAAGAAAAATTTTGCCTCAATCCGGTTTCTTCACGAGTTCCTGATGTTCCTCCCGCGATGATCCTATTCATCACACATCAACCGTCATTCTCACGCACCACCAACAAACCAGCATAGACTCCATGCCCCGGGAGGCATATATGGCCGAAATACCAGCAGTCGAGATGAAAAAAACGCTTGGTCTTACGGGACTCACAAGCAACGCCATGGCGTTGATTGCGCCAGGCGCCTTTCTCTGGTTGACCTTCTTCATTCAGGCAACTACGGGAGTCACAGCGCCATCCATGTGGATGGGGATCATCGCAGCCTTACTCCTCTGTCTCTCCACGGCGGTCTGCTATGCGGAGATGGCCAAGCTCTACCCCGGCACCGGCAGCTCCTACTACTTCGCTGAACAGGCGTTTCTCAGCCGGGAGCGCTCCTGGAAGTATGCGCGCATCTCGAAGTTCATCGTTGGCTGGGCCTCTCACCTTTACTACTGGATCTACCCCGGCGTCATGGTTGGAACCATGGGCATCGTGATCGGCTACCTGGTCGGAACGCTCGATCCGAACTTCATGAGCGCCTCCAACCCTGGAATCCTGTTCATGATGGGCGTAGCGGTGGTCTTTGCCTTCGCCGTTGCCTACATCGCATACCGTGGAGCCAACGCATCCACAGGCGTCAATCTGGGCATCAACGTTATCCAGATCGTCGCCCTCATGATCTTCAGCGTCATGGCGTTGGGCTACCGCATGAATCATCCTCCCGGATCAGTGGCCTATCAGTTTGATTCCACCTCTGGCGAGGCATACAACTACGAGTTCAAGACCACGACCTCGGTTGTCGGCGGAGTCTCCACAGACACCATCCTGCGCGACGCCGGCGGTGTGCCCCTGCCCAAACTGGATGCGGCTGGCAAGCCGGTTCCCTACCACATCAGCTACCCGGAGCACGACGCCTCGGGCAACTTCCTCTCCCATCCCTCAGCCAAATCGGTCGTCAGCCCGCACCACATGAGCTGGGTTTTTATCCAGGCAACAGTCGCTATCCTTATCCTGGTGGGCTTTGAGTCCGTCACCTCCATGGGCGGCGAAGCAAAGAACGCCAAACGGGACATTCCCATTGCCGTCATCACCTCGCTGCTGGTGCAGGGCGTGGTGTTCTACTGCTTTGAGTACTTCTGCGCCAACTACTTCCTCAACAGCGGTTACACCATGCAGAGCGCCTCCGGCTCCGCCGCTCCCATCGGCGACATGATGGTGGTGGTGGGCGATGCGGTCTTCGGTCCCGGCCATGGACGAGCCTTCATGCTGGCTGAGGCGTTCACCGTCGTGCTGGCATTGATTGGAACCACGCTCTCCTGCATGAACACCGGAGCTCGCGTCACCTATGCCATGGGCAAGGACAAGGAGGTCTCGGGCCGGTTTGGCAGCCTGCACAAAAAGAACCTGACCCCGCATCAGGCCGTCTGGACCATGGCGCTCATCTCCGCCATCATCGGATGCATCGCCGTCTCCCTGGTCTTCTGCGACGGAGGGGCTCCGGCAGCGTCGGCCATCTCAGCCCTTCCGCACGGCCTTCTCTCCAGCTTCGGCTACTTCTCCCATGACAAGATGGCGGCGCTGCCCAACAGCTTGCTGACGGTAACCCTGGCCTCCAACTTCGGCACCTTCGTCCTCTATGCGCTTAGCTGCACGCTGTGCATGGTGGCGTACCACAAGCATCCCAAGTTCAGCTTTGTTCGCCACCTCGCCATTCCTCTCTTCGGTCTGTGCGCCAACCTTGCGTGCATGGCCTTCTACCTCATCGGTCCCTTCATGGGCTATGGCACCAAGATGGAGCCGCTGCTGGCGCTATCCATCGCGGGGATATGGGCGGTGATTGGCGCGCTCCACTTCCTGACCAGCAGCAAGAAGACCGGCAAGTCGACGTTGATGGAGGCGCGGCCCGCCAACTCTTAACCGCGCACCTCATCCACTTCCTCACCTCCCTGCGGCGACTGGACCGGACAATCCTGTCTCGTCCAGTCACCCCGGGCTCTCGGCCTTCATTCATCGGGCTCCCGGATCTCGCCTGCCTGCGAAGATCCCATCATCGACAAAACTCTTTCGCCTCCTCACGCTCGCGGTCCTCTGGTTTGACAGCAGAACCCAGGCGCGCGTCCGGACTCTTGCACGACTTCACGGTGACTGGCCAACTCGAAAGGATCCTCTATGAAGCTCACAGCGCAACGTCTCACCGCAACGTCCACCCCAGCTCTCTTCACCGCCCTCTTGCTGGCGCCCATTCTGGGCTGCGCTCTCACCACGCTCTGCGCTCCAGCCGCTGCCCAGAGCGCCACAACTGCCCAGAGCACGGCGCCTGCGGCGTCAACGGCCCCCGCTCCGGCCGCTGCTCCCGCGCCGGCAGCCGCGGCGGCTCCGTCGCCGCTGCCCACCCCTGCGCTCAGCGGGCCGCTGCAGTGGCTTCCGCCAGCCGTCTTTGATGCCGGCCCGCTGGGCAAGCTGGACGCCAACGGAATCGTCTCCGGCTATGGCCTCTACCAGGACAATCACGTGCCGGGAGACAACATCGGACAGGCGACCCTGAGCAACGGCCTGCTCTTTATTCAAAAGGCGGACGGGCCCGTGCAGTACTTCATCCAGACGGGAGCCTATGCGATTCCAGCCCTCGCTACGCCCTATCTCTCCGCCGCAGACACCGTCAAGGACTTCTTTGGGCCGGTCCCGGTAGCCTTTCTCAAGTTGCCGGTGGGTAAAACGACATCATTCCAGATCGGCTCTCTGCCTACCCTGATGGGAGCCGAGTCCACCTTTACCTTCCAGAACATGAACGTGGAGCGCGGCCTGTTGTGGAACCAGGAGAACGCCGTCAATCGCGGCATCCAGGTAAACCAGACCCTGGGCAAGTACTTCACCGCCTCGCTAAGCTGGAACGACGGCTACTACTCCAACCGCTACTCCTGGGTGAGCGGCGCTCTCACCTTTACCAAGGGCGTCAACAGCCTGGCCTTTGAGGCCATGGGCAACGCCGGATCCACCAAGTTCCAGACCCTGGCCACCCCGGTCCAGAACAACAGCTCCATGTACGCTGTGATCTACACCTACACCAAAGGCAACTGGATCATTCAGCCCTACTACCAGTTCAGCGACGTCCCAACCGATGCTCGGGTGGGGGTGACGCAGGGCGCAACCACCAACGGCGGAGCGCTGCTGCTCAGCTACGCCTTCAAGCACGGATTCTCGCTGCCGGCCCGCGTGGAGTACATCAAAACCTCCGGCAGCAGCGCCAACGGGGCGGTGAACCTGCTCTTTGGACCGGGCAGCGATGGAACCAGCGTCACCCTGACCCCCACCTGGCAAAAAGGCGCCTTCTTTGCCCGCGGCGACCTCGCCTGGGTACACGCCGGCAGCTACTCGCAGGGTGACGCCTTCGGCACACAGGGAGAGGCCCCCAACCAGCTCCGCGCCGTGGTTGAGCTCGGCATCCTCTTTGGCAGCAACATCACGGGCAAGTAACCACCTCCAATCCGGAGACCTTCCCTGCATCTTCCCGAGGGGCACGGCGCAAGCCGCGCCCCTTACTTCATTGCGCGCTGGATTAAACCGCTTCATTATGAATTTCATGCTGGAACAAACCCTCCCCGGGGAGCTATCCTGTTGCGGGCCTTTCGAGACCCAGTGGAGGGTACATGAAAAGATCAGTTGCGTTTTCTCTTGCCGTTTCTGTCGTCCTGGGGACGGCTGCATCGTTATCAGCTCTGGTGACTCCGTGCGCCCAGGCGCAGGCCGCAACCCAAGCCGCGGCCCAGCCGTCAACGCCGGCGGCGGCCACGTCCTCGGCGCAGCCGGCTTATTTGAACCCGCAGTTGCCCCCTGAAGAGCGCGCTCGGGACCTGATCAGCCGCATGACGCTCCAGGAGAAGGCATCGCAGTTGGTCAATCAGGCGCGAGCGATTCCCCGCCTGAAAGTTCCGGCCTACGACTGGTGGAGCGAGGCTCTGCACGGCGTCGCCGTGGACGGAACCACCGAGTTCCCCGAGCCCATCGGCCTGGGAGCCACCTTTGATCCCGCCGGGATCCACACCATGGCCGTCGCCATCGGCACCGAAGCCCGCGTGGTCCACCAGCAGTCCGAGCACAATGGCGCCTCCGTCATCTTCCACGGTCTGGACTTCTGGGCGCCCAACGTCAACATCTTCCGCGACCCCCGCTGGGGCCGCGGCCAGGAGACCTACGGCGAAGACCCCTTCCTCACCGCCCACTTTGCAGTCGCCTTCGTCACCGGCATGCAGGGCGACGACCCCAAGTACTACCGCGTCATCGCCACTCCCAAGCACTTTGACGTACACAGCGGCCCGGAGCCCACCCGCCACTTTGCCGATGTCGACGTCAGCCTCCACGACGAAGTGGATACTTACCAACCCGCCTTCCGCGCCGCCATCGTCCAGGGCAAGGCCGACTCCATCATGTGCGCCTATAACGCAATCAAAGGACAGCCGGCCTGCGCCAACCAGTATCTGTTGCAGGATCTGCTGCGCGGCCATTGGGGCTTCCAGGGCTACGTCGTCTCCGACTGCGATGCCGTCCAGGACATCTATAACTTTCACCATTACCGCCCCACCCAGGCGCAGTCCACCGCCATCTCCATGGAGCGAGGCATGGACAATGAGTGTGCGGACTTTGTGGCCAAAGTAAAGGGCGACTCAGACTACCAGCCCTACATCGACGCCGTACGACAGGGCTATCTGAGCCAAGAAGCCATGGACACCGCGCTGGTGCGCCTCTTCACCGCCCGCATCAAGCTGGGCCTGTTTGACCCGCCCTCCATGGACCCCTACTCCAGCATCGACCCCAGCCAGCTCAACAGCCCCGCGCACCGCGCTCTGGCCCGCAAGCTCGCCGATGAATCCATGGTGCTGCTCAAGAACGACGGCACGCTTCCCATCCATCCCAGCGTCCACAGCATCGCCGTCGTCGGTCCGCTGGCCAGCCAGACCAACGTCTTGCTCGGCAACTACAACGGCATCCCCACCCACACCGTCACCATGCTGGAAGGTCTCCGGGCAGCCTACCCCGGGGTTAAGATCACCTACGTTCCCGGAACCCAGTTCCTGCGCAACCAGGGCAACCCCGTTCCAGCCGGTCAACTCTCCACGCCGGACGGCAAACCCGGCCTGCTGGCCAACTATTCCGTCGGCGGGAACCTTGATCTCTCCAACGCCGGCCCAGCCAAGCCCTTCGCCCAGCGCATCGAGCCCCAGGTCGATCTCAGCCCGGCCAACCTCCCCGCCCAGGCCGCGGGCCAAAAGCAGATTCACGTTCAATGGACAGGCCTCCTCCATCCCACCCAGACGGGCGACTACCTGCTCGGCGTCCGCGGCGACGGTCACGTGTCCGTCCAGGCAGACGGCAAAGTGATCGCAGCGGAGTGGAGAACCCACGGGGTTGAATCCAAACTCGGCCGCATCCATCTCGAAAAGGGCGTCCCTGTCTCTCTCACGGTGGATTACAGCAACCTCAACGGCGTCCCGCCCACAGCGCAGCTCATCTGGACCCCCGTGGACTATACTCCCTCACCGGCTGCGGTGGAAGCCGCCCGCCAGGCGGACCTTGTGATCGCCGTGGTCGGCATCACCAGCCAGCTTGAAGGCGAAGAGATGCCGGTCAGCGAACCCGGCTTCCTCGGCGGCGACCGCACCAGCATCGATCTGCCGGAACCTGAAGAGGCTCTGGTCGAGGATGTCGCAGCTACCCACAAGCCCCTGGTCGTCGTGCTGATGAACGGAAGCGCGCTGGCCGTCAACTGGATCCAGCAGCACGCCAACGCCGTCCTGGAGTCCTGGTATGCCGGCGAGGAGGGCGGAAACGCCATCGCCGACACCCTGAGCGGCAAGAACAACCCCGCCGGCCGCCTACCCGTAACCTTCTATAAGGATGTCAACCAACTCCCCAACTTTGAAGACTACTCCATGGAGAACCGGACCTACCGCTACTTCACCGGCAAGCCGCTCTACCCCTTCGGCTACGGCTTGAGCTACACCACCTTCGCCTATAGCAATCTCACCCTGCCCGCCTCCGATCAGGCCGGCTCTCCGCTGGATGCGGCCGCCACCGTCACCAACACGGGCAAGGTCGCCGGCGATGAGGTCGTACAACTCTACCTGAAGTTCCCGCAGGTTCCCGGAGCTCCCCGCCTCGCTCTACGCGGATTCCAGCGCATCCATCTGGAACCCGGCCAAAGCCAACAGGTACACTTCCAACTCCACAATCGCGATCTCAGCATGGTCACTCAAGCCGGTGACCCCATCGTCGCCGCCGGGAATTACACGCTCAGCATCGGTGGCGGCCAACCCGGTACTGGAGCCCCTTCCGTCACCGGACACTTCCGCATCGACGGCCAGATCGGCCTGTCTCAATAAAAGACTCGCAACCTCCATCACCTCAACGCAAACCATGGCTGCGGCCCTACGCCACCGTAAGGCCGCAGCACCTCCCCAACCGCTCACAACCACCTCAAGACCACCGCAAGATCTCCGCGCCGGGAGTCTCCAGCCCCACACTGGCGCTACCCAGACCTCCCACCGCCTTTGATCCTGGCCCCGCGAGCGCATAAGATGGCGCCTATGGCGGATGTTCTCCCTCCACGGTCCGCTCCCGCAGCTCCCGGCGACCGTGCCTCCTCTACCACCACCTCCTCGCTCTTCTGGCGACCGTTGAGCAGACGGCGCGCCGGCCTGGAGCTCGGCATCGGCTACGGCCTGATCCTCATCGTCCTCTGGACCCCGCCTCCCTGGCAGCGTCCGCTCTATCTCCTCACGGCGATCGTGATCGCCATCATCTTCTGGCGCAGCTTTGACAGTGCTCCATCCATGGGCCTGCGCACCGGCAACCTGCTTCGCTCCCTCTGGATCGTCGCCGTCGCCCTGGCGCTCTCCTCCATCTCGATCGGGCTGGCCATCTTCTTCCACACCCTCCACTGCCCTCACCGGCCAATCCCGTTCTTCAAGCGCTACGCAGGTTACGCCATCTGGTCCTTTGTGCAGCAGCTTCTGCTGCAAGACTTCTTTCTTCGCCGTCTGCTGCGCCTGTTGCCCAGCGTCGGCCTGGCCGCGCTGGCCACTGCCACTGTCTTCTGCATCGCCCACCTGCCAAGCCCCATTCTCTCCGTGGTCACCTTCACCCTGGGCCTGGCCTCCTGCCTGCTCTTTCTGAACTACCGCAACCTGTATCCCCTCGCCGTGGCGCACGCCATCCTGGGCATCACGCTGGCCATCACCATTCCCAACGCCGTCATCCACAACATGCGCGTCGGCCACGGTTACCTCACCTACCGGCCGCCGCATCGCCCCGCTCAGCGGAGCCACAGCGACCAGGTGCTATCCACCAGCGCATGCGTCAACGCGGAGGCGCCCACTCTGCGCTCGCGCCTCCACGCTCGCCCATAAAATAGGCCGGCCAACGCCGCCAGCACCACATACCTCCAGTTGAAGTGCGCAGCCCGTTTATTGAAATGGGAGAGCCCGAAGAGCACTGAGGTCACCACCAGCGCCGGCACGCGCCCCAGCCGCCGCTCCACAAGATTCTGCATCCAGCCGCGAAAGAACAGTTCCTCTGGTACGGCAATAAATAGAAAGGTGAACCCAAACGCGCCCGCCGCCTGCGCCAGCGAAGGCCAGCGCGCATGGAAGTGCAGAAACCCCAATCCCAGCCCCAGCAGGATCGCAATCGGCGCATAGAGCGCATACTCCCGAACGCCCGTAGACAGATCGCGCAGCCGCAGGCGCAGATCGAATCCCACCCCGGTCAATCCCCGCACCACCAGCAATCCATACATCCCAGCATCCAGCAGCAGCAGCTTGCTGAACACGGCCAGGTGCGCCGGCCATGCGCCCTCCAACCAGCGCAGGTCCACGGAGAGCCCCAGCCCCACAAGCATCACATACTCACGCCAGCCCCCGCGCTGCTCGGGATCCACTCTGCGCGCATCCTCCATCAGCGCCGCGACGGCCACCGGCAGCAGCAGATAGACGGCTAGCCAGCGCAGACGAAGATCGCCACCGACACAGGTCACCAGCACGTAAGGCACAACCAGCGCAGCAGGAGCTACAATCCGCACCCACGCAGCCAGCGCTCCTGGCCGCCACGCCAGCCGGTGCGCCCACGCCTGCGCCCGCTCTCCGCCAAAGCCCAGCACCAGCAGCGGCAGCAGAGTCAGGCAGGCCGCAGCCAGCAGCATCGTCCACGCCTCCGCATTGTATCCGCCGATCCAGGCCATCAGCACCTTACCGCTACCATAGCAACTCCCGCAAGATCCTCACCGCAAGCGATCCAGGCGCACGGCATCCTCAAAAATCGCAGGACTCTTCGCGCCCCGCCCGGCGGCGAAATCTCTCTGCAATACGCAACGCCTGCCCGGGCTGGCCCTCCAGCCGCCGGGGATAGGGCCAGATCCTCAGCACCTGGCTTCTCAGCGTCACACCTTCAGCGCCAGCCCCACGCATAGACAGCAACAACATGCCGCGCAAATCTTCTCACACCATCACGCCGCAAGCCCCGCTGGCCGCGGACTCCTCTACCTCAGTTCGGGTTCTATGCAAACCGCCCAATGCCAATCCCCGCCAGGTAGGTCACCACACCCTCCAGCAAGCCCACCAAGGTCATCTCCAGACCGCTGCTCCACCAGGAGCGAATGGTAATCAGCGATTTGGCCGCACCGACGGCGAAGTGCGCGGCCAGAGAGACAATCGCCGCCACCACAATGGCCGGCACGCCGGCCAGAAAGAAAAACGGAATCACCGGAATCAGCGCTCCAACCGCAGTGGAGAGCGCGCCGGAAGTTGCCGACACCCAGGGCTTGCTCAACCCCTGCTCGCTCATATGCAGCCGTTCTCTGGCCAGCGCCTCCACAAGCTGCTCTTTCCTCTCGGCGATATGGCCCACAAAGTGGTCCGCATCTTCAGCAGAGAGTCCCCGCACCTGAAAGGTCAAAGAGAGCATCTCTCTAGCCTCCGCCTCATTGTTCTCCACCGCCTCGCGCTCGCGCGCATACTCGGCCTCATAGATCTCGCGCTCGCTCTTGGCGGCCAGGTAGGCACCGGAGCCCATCGAAAGCGCACTGGCGATCATTCCCGCCAGGCCCGCAATCAGCACAAACTTGCTGTTACCCAGCGTCGCTCCAGAGACGCCGGAAACGATCCCAAAGATTGCGCCCAGCCCGTCGTTTACTCCATAGATCGCGTCTCCTATCCAACTGGCCGCCTTAGGCTGCCCTGCCTCCCGCTGAGCGATCAGCTCATCCAGCGCCTGCCTGGCCTGCCCCGGATCCAGCGCCTCCTGCGTCAGATGATGCCGAATCAACCCGCCCAGAGCAATGTAATGGTCAGACTCATCCGCGATCACCTCTTTCAGAATCGCCACCGTCTCCGCATCGCCCAGTTCCCGAATCTGCTTCCCATAACGCGCAATATCGCGGCTCTCATCCAGCTCCAGCCGACGCAACGCCAGGTCATGCCCCCCGATCCGGGTCGCCAGCGACCCGGCGTCTCCCTTCTCCGGCCCCGTGTACTGCGGGATAGAAGCTCCCAATGCGGTTAACCGGCCGGCCCATAGATCTGCGTGGTGCTTCTCCGCCAGCGCCAAGTTCCGCAGCGTCCGCCGCCGATGCGGATCACTCTCCTCCTCGGCCAACGCAAAGTAGGTGTGATACCCATACATCTCCGCCTGCCAGTTGCTGGAGATCGCCTCAATCAGTTGCTCTGTCTGCTTGCTGTTCATAAGCCCTCTGAAGAGGTAGTCAACCTGCCTCTGCCGTCCATGTTGTTCTTTCCTTCTATTTTCGCTTAAGCTTCTGCGCATCGGGCGCCATAACGCCTTCCCTTATCCCATCACGCCCCAGTCCACATCAAACCGATCCACCCGGCGCCCTTCCTGACGCATGCGACCCACCACCCCAAAACGCCGCCGCAAATCCCCGGCCGGAGCCCGCCCTTTGCCCCGTCACCGCGCCCTCGGCGCAAGTAAAATAAAGCTTGTGAAGAAGATCGCCGTCCTCGGCTCTACGGGCTCTATCGGCCAGAGCACCTTAAGCATCTGCGCGTCGCACCCCGACCGCTTTCTCCCCATCGCCCTGGCCGCCGGAACCAATCTCCCGGTTCTCTTCGACCAATGCCGGCGCTGGCGCCCGCAGGTCGTCTCCGTAGCCACGGAAGCTCTCGCCGACCAGCTCTCCGCGCTCCTTGCTCAGGCCGGCATCACCACCATTGAGGTGGTCTACGGCAGCGCCGGAACCGTCCGTGTGGCAACCCTCCCCGAGGTCGAGTTTGTGGTCTCCGCCATCGTCGGCGTCGCCGGTCTGGAGGCCACCTACGCCGCCGTTCTCTCCGGCAAGACCATCGGTCTGGCCAACAAAGAGTGCATGGTCGCCGCCGGCGATCTCATCCTGGCCGCCGCCCGCGAGCACAACGTAGACCTGCTGCCCATCGACTCCGAACATAACGCCATCCACCAGTGCCTCCGCGCCGGCGCCGCCACAGAGGTAAAGCGCATCTGGCTCACCGCCTCCGGTGGCCCCTTCCGCAACACGCCGCTGGAGGAGTTTCACCGCATCACCCCCGCCCAGGCCCTCAAGCATCCCACCTGGGTCATGGGCCGGCGCATCACCATTGACTCGGCGACCCTGCTGAACAAGGGCCTGGAGATCATCGAGGCCTGCCGCCTCTTCCATCTCCCCCCCTCCCAGGTCAAAGTCAGCGTCCACCCTCAATCCACCATCCACTCGCTGGTGGAGTACGTCGACGGCAGCATCCTTGCGCAGATCTCGGTCACGGATATGCGCCTGCCCATCCTCTACGCCCTCGGCTGGCCGGAGCGCGTCCCCAGCGACCTCACCTTTGACCTGGCCGCGCTCTCCCGCCTGGACTTCCAACCCCCCGACCTGCAGCGCTTCCCCTGCCTGCGCCTGGCCTACCAAGCGGCCGCGGCCTCCCAGAACCACTGCATCGCGCTCAACGCCGCCGACGAGGTCGCTGTCGCCGCATTCCTGCAGGGAGAACTCTCCTTTAACGGCATCCCGAGTACAATCGAGCAGGTACTAGCGCTCACCGCCTCCGGCTCCCCGGCGTCCATCGCTGAGGTGCTGGCTGCGGACCGCGGAGCCCGCGAGCAGGCAAGGGAGGTTGTCGCAGCATCCCGCGCCCTGCCCGCTACATAAGGATCCCGCGAAGCAATGCTCCTGTGCTCTTTGAGGCCGTTCGCTCCTGATACTCATGCATATCGTCATCGTCGTCATCGAATTCGCTATCGTCCTGGGCCTGCTGGTTCTTATCCATGAGCTTGGCCACTTCATCGTCGCCAAACTTTGCGGCGTCCGCGTGGAGACCTTCTCCATCGGCTTTGGAACCCGAATCGTCGGCTTTCATCATGGCGACACCGACTACCGGATCTCGCTCATCCCCCTCGGCGGCTACGTCAAGATGGCCGGCGAACTGGGCGGCGACGGCTCCGTCCTGAACAGCGAAGAAGAACGCAGCGCGGAGCAAGCCGCCATCGGAGCCCCACCCCGGCCCGACGACCTCACCTCCAAGCCACGCTGGCAAAGGGTGCTCATCGCCATCGCCGGCCCGGTCTCCAACTTCCTGCTCTCGTTTCTCCTCCTCTTCATCGTGGCCCACTATCACCATGAGGTCGATCATTACCTGAACGGTCCCGCCCGGGTTGACTACGTCCCCCGCGGCACCCTGGCGGCGCAGGACGGCCTCTCCGCCGGCGACACCATTACCCGCTTCAATCGCGTGCTGAATCCCACCTGGGAGCAGATCTACGACGAGTCCGTACTCAACCTCAATCGTCCCCTCCCCATCACCTTCCTGCACAACGGCCAGACCCACTCCAGCACCTTCACCGTCTCGGTTCCACCCAACACCGAGTTTGACGCCGGCAACCTGATGGCCGAAGGCCTCATACCCCAGATGGATCCCGGGCCCATCCAGGTGCTCAGCGTCACCCCCAACTCTCCCGCATCCCGAGCCGGTCTGCAACCCGGCGATGATCTGGTCAGCATTGACAACCTGCATCCCCACTCGGTCTACGCTCTGCTCTCCTTCCTCAAAGACAACAAGGGAGCTACGGACCGCCTCGGAATTCTGCGCCACGGCCAGCGCCTCACCCTGCTCGCCACCCCGCAGAAGATGGCCACGCCAGACGTGGGTGAAGAATATCGCCTCGGCTTCACCTACCGTCCGCCCATGGCAGACATCCAGCACCTGCCCCTCGGCGCCGCTATGCGGCAGTCCCTCAAGGACAACCGCGACGGATCCATGCTGATCCTCCGGGTCATCAAGGGCCTGTTCACCCATCACGTCGCGGTGAACCAGATGATGGGCCCCGTGGGCATCGCTCAACAGATCGATCTGGCCACCCAGATGGGCATCTGGCCGCTCCTCAATCTGGTCAGCGTCATCTCGCTCAACCTGGGCATCCTGAACCTGCTGCCCTTCCCTCTGCTCGACGGCGGCATGATCTTCTTTCTCATCGTGGAAAGCATCATGCGGCGCGACGTCAACCAGCGCTTCAAAGAGGTTGTCTACCAGGTCGCCTTTGTCTGCATCATCCTGTTCACCTTCTTCGTTCTCTTCAATGACATCAGCAGGCTGCATCTACGCTAGCCTCGTCTTTCGCGCGCCGGCGCAACGCCGACCAGTTGCTAGCCTGGTCTTTCGCGCAGCTCCCGCAATCCCCATAAAAATCGGGCGTCTTTCCTCAAAGGGAAGACGCCCTCATGGCATGGAATCTCCGGCCGGCTCTGCCAGGAAAACACTCTACGATGCTCCGGCCTTCAGCTCCGCGACGATCTCCCGGGCGGCCGCGCGCGCCTCTTCCTCCTGGTCCACCGCAAAGCTGATCGCTCCCACCCGCGCGTGTCCGCCGCCCCCGTAGCGCTCGCAGATAGCCGCAATGTTGGCCAGCGCATCCGCAGGCCGTCGCGTCCATGGACTGGCGCCCACGCTCACCTTGGTGCGAAAGCTGGACTTCGACAGCCCCACGTTATACGTACCCTCCGGAAACAGGTAGTAAGGGATAAATTTGTTGTACCCCTCCGTGGGCTGATCGGTGATATCGAAGTGGATCACCCCGCTCTCGCACTCGGCGCGGGAGCGAATCAACGCGAGCGCCGCCCAGTGCCGCTCCAGCAACGGCCCCAGCAGGCTCTGCACAAAGGGCTGCTCCAGCACCTGCTGCAGCGGCATCGCGGCCAGCAGCGGAATGAATCGCCTGGAGATCGATTCACCCCCATCATCCGGAGCGCTCTCGATCACCAGGGTCAGCTTCATCGCCGGCTCCGCCATCTCCACAGCAGCGGTGGCGCTCTGATACCGCGCGCCGTCAATGATGTCGGCCCAGTGGATCAGCTCTGCCAGCGGAGTAACGTCCATCCCAAACCGGGTGCCGGCCACATGCGCAATCAGCCCTGTGCAACTGGTATAGGTTGGATCGAAGAACTGCCGCATCGTCTGCGATCCATCCGCCTGCCCGCGCTGGAACGTCTGCTCATCCTTCACCGTCATAAACGCCGAAAGGTGATGATCGAACCACCAGGTGAGGCGCGGCGAGGACGAGTACTTGAAGTCCACAATCGCATTTTCCCCCAGCGAATCAAACCAGCTCTCCTCGAAGAGCAGACCCGCGCGATGCACCAGGCCGCGATACTCGAACCACGCCACCGAACCGATGCACTCCCGGTGAAAGCGTGTAAAGAGCGCCGCCGAGCAGGCGCCATCAAAGCATTTATCGTGATAAAAGACGCGGCAGTTCAATCGTACTTCCCTTCCGTCTCGTTCCAGGAACCGTTGGGGCACGGGCCGCAAAGTCGGCCTGCGCGGTCTTTCCAGAGAAGCACGCAGAGGAACACCCGGCTCCGCAGGTTGCCGCCCCGGAATCCTTCTACTGCCGCGAGGCCGTAACCCCGCCGAGCTGCGCCATGGTGGTGCTCAGGTAGTGATGCGGATTCACCGGCACGCCGCGCACCAGCACCTCATAGTGCAGATGCGATCCGGTCGCTCGCCCGCTGTGTCCCACGTAGCCGATCACCTGGCCCTTCACCACAGACTCTCCCACCACAACGTTGTAGCCGCTCAGGTGCCCATACAGCGTCACGATGCCGTTGCCGTGATCGATCTCAATCTCCCGGCCATATCCGTTGCCCATGGAGGCCTTGGTGATCCGTCCATCGGCTGGCGCATGCACCGGCATTCCATCCACGCCGCCGATGTCCACGCCCTCATGGAACTCGCCCTCGCCGTTGCCCAGGATCGGATCTTCACGCTCTCCAAAGCCGCTGGTGATGGGCCCCATAATCGGCCACATATTCGGCACATTGCCGCCCACCGCAACCTCCATGGAGCCAAAACTGCCCAGCTCGCTGCGCACCCCCAGATCCTGGTTGAACGGCTGCAGAGAAAGTCCCTGGCTCGCCGTGGCCTTCAGGGCATAGAACGTATCCAGCGACTTGTAATAGCTGGCGTCGTTGAAGCTGGAGTCGTCCTTCAACGGAGCCTTCGCCGCCTCCAGCGCCGCCGGGCGCCTGGAGTGGTACCCATGCAGGTGATTCAACTCGCCGGTGGTGAGCCCATAAATTGCAGAAACCTCAAAGGCCAGTGAGCCCAGGCTCGCCTCCTGCACCTCTTTCTCGTGATTCTTCTTCTCTAACCCGGCATAGTCCTTGCGGGTCATCGCGAGCTCATCCCGCATCCGATTGACGGACTCCGCCTTCACCAGCATGCGCGTGTAGGACCCTGCCATCCCCGCAATGGAGAACACCCCGACCACCGCAGCTGCAACGAACACGTAGACGTAGCGCATAGGGATGCCAATGCGATCCACCGAGCCATCCTCAGCCTGCGCCACATACACAATGAAACGTTTCCGCAAAACTTCTCCCAACGGCCGCCGGTTCCGGCACAAGCAGACATAGCTTGCACACCTGTTCCGTACCGGCAGTCTCTCGCTTGATGATTCCAGCGACTTTCGCGTTCGTACCTGTCCCGAATTACTCTCTGCACAGTCCCTCGGCGGGGCATCGCAGCACGAACCCTCAGGCTCCCTGCTGGTCTCCGCATCCGATGGACTTGTTCTATCTTAACGGGCTGAACCTCCCAAGGCAACACTTTTCGACAGCGGCATCAGCCAATCGGCGGACGGCCGTGCGGCCCTCCCCCACCGCTGGATGCCAGCCTGCACCCTCCCCTCCGGAAGATCTGCCCTGCAATCTGTACCTTACCCAACCCGCGTCCGTGCTCGCAGATCCTCCGCGAAAGCCTTAGCGGGAGTTTCCTGCGAGACAGGTGAAGACATGTGTAAGTTGTTCTTTGATGGAGGCTTATTCTGCGGTAATTGTATTACCCACGTTGGGTACTACCAAGCTGCTCCAGGCCCAGGACCTGAGCCAGTCACTGCCGGGTGAGGGTTTGTTTGGATAGCACCGTGGCCACACGATTCGGGCCCTTGCCGCCTTGCGGCGGGTACAGCAACGTGTATTTCTGGATCTGGTGCAACTGTTCCTGGGCCTGGTGGTCGAAGTCGAACTGTAGATGCCAGCGGCCGTCGCGCTGCTCCAGTTGATAACGGACTAACTCGCCCACGAAGTGCGGCGCCAGCCAGCGGGGGGTCCCAGGGCCATCGCATGAAGAAAAGGCGAAGGTGCAGCGGGCAGTGTTGACAAGAGGGATACAGATAAACACTTCTGCACGTGATCTTGGTCGGCTGTTCTGTTGCCAGGAGGTGTTGATGGAAACCGAACAGCCGCTGCGCCTGGGCGACGTTTTTGTGTCGATTCACGATCCCCGGCAGCCGGGCAAAGTCAAGCACGATTTTGTGGAGTTCCTGGTCGTGGCGGTCAACGGGGCTTTGGTGGGGGCCGACACCTTTGAAGAGATCGAACTGTGAGCCAACCAGAAGCTGGATTGGCTCAGGAGCTATCTTCGCTTGCAGCACGGCGTTGCCTGGCAGGACACCTTTGGCCGGGTCTTTGGCTTGATCGATCCTGACCAATTCGAGCAGGCTTTCCGGCGCCGGATGCGCGGCGTATTGCCCGTCTTGAGCGACGCGGCCGAGGCCATCGATGGGAAGACCATCCGTCGCTCGGGAGGCATGGACGCTACCGCGCTGCATCTGGTCTCGGCCTTTGCCGCCGGCGCCGGGCTGGTGCCGGGCCAGCGCGGGACGGAGGAGAAATCCAACGAGAAGACCGCTATTCCGGAGTTACTTTCCACCCTGGCGCTGGAAGGCGCGACGGTAACCATCGACGCCATGGGAACGTAAGCCAACATTGCCGAGGCGATCCGAGCGCGCGGCGCCGACTATGTGCGGGCCGTCAAAGACAACCAACCAAAGTTGGCCGAATCCATCAAGGGTTTCTGGTCCAGTTTCATCGCCCATCCGCCAGCCCAGACACCGCACCGCTTCTTCGAGAGCGTAGAGAAGGGGCATTGCCGCGTGGAAACGCGCCGCTGTTACGTCTTCAACCAGTTGGACTGCTTGTCGAAGCCGGAGCAATGGCCGGGACTGAAATCCTTTGCGGCGATCGAATCCGAGCGCACCGCCGGAGCCAAGACGACGCACGAGGAGCGGCTGTACATCAGCAGGCTGGCGCCGGATGCGATCAGGATGGCGGCCACGGTGCGCGCCCATTGGCCGGTGGAGAATCGCCTGCATTGGTGCATGGATATTGCCTTCAACGACGATGCGATGCGCGCCCGAACACGCCACACCGCGCACAATCCGGCCTCTCTGAAACAGCTCACCCTGAATCTGATCCGGTTGGATTCGGTGAAACGAAAAGGCGGAATCAAAGCCAGACGAATCATCGCCGCCACAAGCGACAACTACCGCGCCCATCTACTCGCACTGGGATAAGCACAAGGCAACCTCATGCCCTTTCCATTTTCGCCTTCTCTTCATGCGATCGCCCTGCGACAGGCGATTACCGGCAGCTTAATTTGCAAGGACTTAGGTAAACTATTTAGTTTTGGAACTTGAAGATGGGATATTTGGCGTCTTCACTGAAACCGAGACGTTGGAGATGGAATGAAGATCCACGAATACCAAGGGAAAGAGATTTTACGCCAATACGGGGTGGCAGTTCCTGATGGGGAGATGGCTACGACACTGGAGGAAGCCTACACGGCGGCCGATCAGCTTTTCTCCAATGGCCACAAGGTAGTGGTGGTAAAGGCTCAGATTCATGCTGGAGGACGCGGCAAAGGCGGCGGCGTGAAGCTGGTGAGAACCCTCGAAGAGGCTGCGGCGACCTCCAAAGCCATTCTTGGCATGCAACTGGTGACCCACCAGACCGGACCGCATGGCCAGCGGGTGCGGCGGCTATTGATCGAGGCTGGATCGGAGATCGACCGCGAGCTCTATCTTGGCCTAGTGCTGGACCGCGCTTCGGCCAGAGTGGTGATGATGGCCTCACAGGCGGGTGGTATGGAGATTGAAGACGTAGCTCGCGAGACCCCTGAGAGGATTTTCAAGGAATATGTGGATCCAGCGATTGGATTGCAGCCTTACCAGGCGAGGAAGCTGGCGTTCAAGTTGGGCCTTCAACCATCCCAGATCGGCGAGGCAACCAAGTGCATGATGGGGATGTACCGCGCCTTCATGGACTGCGACTGCACGCTGATGGAGATTAACCCGTTCATCACGACCAAGAACCAGAAGTTGCTCGCGTTGGACTGCAAAATGAACTTCGACGATAACGCGATGTTCCGGCACAAGTCCCTTAAAGAGTTGCGGGATATTACCGAAGAGGACCCATTGGAGGTGGAGGCCAGCAAATATGCCCTGAACTACATCAAGCTGGATGGATCGATTGCGTGCATGGTGAACGGCGCGGGGTTGGCGATGGCGACGATGGACATCATCAAGTATGCGGGAGGATCCCCGGCGAATTTTCTCGATGTGGGCGGCGGAGCGTCGCAGGAACAGATTGAGAATGCTTTTGGAATTCTGCTTCACGACTCCAACGTGAAAGCGATTTTCATCAATATTTTTGGCGGAATCCTCCGCGTGGACGTGCTGGCGCAAGGTGTGGTCAACGCTGCGAGAAATCTGAACGTCACCCTGCCGATTGTGTTGCGCCTGGAAGGCACGAATGTGCAGGAAGGACGTAAGATCATCGCTGAGTCTGGGTTGAACTTCCAGGTAGGCTCCACGATGCAGGAGGCTGCGGACTTGGTGGTTGCGGCAGCAAAGAACGCTTTGCGAGGCGAGGATTAGATAGCGCCTGCGAGGGTCCGGACAGTGCACGGTGTGAAGAGATGTTGTGGCTGCTGGAGCAGGAAAGACGAAAAGAGAGCATCAGTAAGACGAGAAGAAGACATTGGTAGGCAGAGAAGAGAGGATCCGGTAGGCCGGATCGAGCGGACAAACGGAGCGCGGTAAACGGACTGAGATCGGTAAGCGGACAGAGTGGGGCGAGACGATCTGCGAGGCAGATCTGTCCCACGCTAGTCCAAAGACAAGTTTGGAAGGAGAGAGAGGGTACATGTCAGTACTGGTCGGCAAAGGAACTCGGCTCATTGTGCAGGGAATCACGGGACGTGAAGGGTCGTTCCATGCCAGAGGCTGCGCGGACTATGGGACGAAGGTGATGGGAGGGGTGACGCCGGGCAAGGGAGGAAAGACCTTCGAGGGATGGCCCGTATTCAACACGGTGGAGGAGGCAGTGCAGGAGACGGGCGCGAATGCGACTGTGATCTTTGTGCCTCCGCCAGCGGCGGCGGATGGGATCCTGGAGGCGGTCGCAGCAGGGATTCCGCTGATTGTATGCATTACCGAAGGTATTCCTGTATTAGATATGGTGCGGGTATGGGAAGTGGTGAAGAACTCAAAGTCACGGCTGATTGGGCCGAACTGTCCAGGGGTGATCTCTCCGGGCAAGGCGAAGATCGGAATCATGCCGGGGCTGATTCATAAAGAGGGGTCGGTGGGAATCATTTCGCGATCCGGGACGCTTACCTATGAAGCTGTCTACCAGTTATCGGAGCGTGGTATCGGTCAGTCCACAGCGATTGGCATTGGCGGTGATCCGATTGTAGGAACCACCCATGTGGATGCGCTGAAGCTGCTGAATGAGGATGCGGACACTGAGGCGATCGTCATGATTGGAGAGATTGGCGGAACGAACGAAGAGGTTGCTGCGGCGTACATCCGGGAGCATGTGAAGAAGCCTGTGGTGGGCTTTATCGCCGGGCAGACGGCGCCTCCCGGGCGGCGCATGGGCCACGCTGGAGCGATCATCTCCGGCGGCGAAGGAACCGCACAGAGGAAGATGGACGTGATGCGCGAGGCTGGAATTCACGTGGTTACCTCACCCGCAGAGATCGGCGAGACGATGCAACGGGTGATGGGGAAGTAACGCATCGGACGGATCGCAGGGGAAGAAAGAGGGCTCGCCGATGGGTCTGACGGATTGCGGGCGCTCGCCTAGCGGGTCGGGCGGTTCATGGACGCGCCTAACGGCGCCTGGGATTTTGCGCCTAATGGCGCCGGGGCATTGAAAGCACTAGCCCGATGTCTCTGAAATGTTGAAGGCGCTGGCATGGCGGAACGGGGATTTGTTTCAAGCGCCGGCCCAGCGGGTCAGGGATATTGAATGCGCTCGCCTAACCCAACTTTCGCGTGCGCCGTGAAAGGCGCTGAACCACAGTGGGTGCAAATCCCACAGAGGCGGCGCATGTCATCAATGGACAAGGGGGTACAGCGTCCCTTTGCACTTGAGGCCGCAGCAGCAAACGTGAGAGACGCAACTCGTTCTGCCTGATCTCGCGCTGTGTATGCAAAGGAGCGGCTCACCATTCATTTGGCAGGGTGGGTAAAGTTGGCTTCGATCAACGGATAACCGCACTGTTTCCACGCGCCCAATCCGCCACGCACAGGATGAACGTGAGTGCGACCGATCTTTAGCAATGCGAGCGCCGCTTTTACACTGGTCTTTTCATTCGGACAATTGCAGTAGGTGAAGATCTCGCGGTCCCGGGGAATGTCGGCCTGGGATTCAATCAGCTCTCCAGGAGTTATACGCACCGCGCCCGGGAGCATAAGCGCGTCCTCCTTCAATTCGCGTGGCGAACGCAGGTCGATGATGAATACCGGTTCCCCTTGGTCCAACCTGGACTTCAAGTATTCCGGGTTGACCCGCGTGGTGCGGAACTGGCGCAGGAAAGACCGTTTCTTCCAAACTCGGTACAGAAACCAAATCACGACCACAAGCCCAAAGACAACGAACGCAACATGACCCAACCAATGCAAGAGCTTCAAGTCTCTGCGTATGACGTCGCCAAAAGACCTGCCGGCAAAAACCAGCGTTGCTCCCCATAAGAGCGATCCAGCAGCGTCATAGAGAAGAAAGACGCTGTATCGCATGGCGCGTTGCCCTGCCAGCGGCGGAGCCATCAAGCTCAGACCGGGAATGAATTTTGCCACCAGCAAAGTGCTAACCCTCTGTTTCTTGATGGCAATCTCTGTTCTACGGACGCAGGAGGACGTCTCCAGAGTGTACCGGCAAAGGAAGCGCAAGGCTCGCGTCCCAAACCGCCGCCCAAGGAGAAACCAGAAAGAGTCTGCCAGCAGACAGGCCGCCACTACAAGAAGAAGAACTGCGGGCAGGCTGACAGAGCGCTCCACGCTGAGGGTTCCCGCAGCCAGCAGCAACGGCTCGGCCGGTATCGGTATCCCGAACTGCTCCAACAGCACCCAGGAGAACAGTACGAGATATTCGTAGTGGACAAAAAAGTGAAGGACCGCGTTCATGGTTGCCTTACTCTTGCAGGTCGGATAGGTCTACCCTGATACGTTCTATCACCAGCTCCGGAAACAAACGTGATGGACGGAGTATACTCACGGCGAATGCAGAAGCCTAGCTACCAGGATCCGGCTCAATGGGGTGGCTCTCCGATCATTCTCAGCCCCATCGGTTTCATCCGCACGCCCTTTCGAGACACCGTCGGAATGCCAATCCAGAGTTCGGTTGCATCCGGTGTTGAGGGCGCCATAGAGCTGTTTCCACAGTTCCTGCAGGGGCTGCACGACCTTGATGGCTTTGAGCGGCTGTGGGTGATGTACTACTTCCATCGGGCCGTGGCCCCAAAGCTGCTGGTAAGTCCGTATCTCGATCCGGCTGAGCACGGCATTTTTGCCACCCGTTCTCCTGCGAGGCCTAACAAGATCGGGATGTCCCCGGTCCGTCTTTTGGGTATTGACGGGCCCCGCCTTCGAATTGCCGACGTGGATATGCTTGATGGAACCCCGCTGCTTGACATCAAGCCTTACCTACCGGCCTTTGATCATTTCGATGTTGCTCGTACCGGATGGTATGAAGACACAACCATGCAAGTTGTCGCAGACAGTAGATTCGAGTTGAAAGATCCAGAATCGGAAACTGAGTAACACGTAAATTATGCACATCGTTTGGATTTCGCCGCGAATTGACTGGTGAAATCATGGTTGCAGAATGTCCCGCCGCCCGCTCAGCATCACTCCATCGGCCCACTGGGAGCATGGGGTCTGTTCCCTCTCAGGAAGAAGGAGAGCACAAAGAATGCAGCCGCGCCAATGGCAAACACCTGATAGCCGTCAATATAAGCCAGCGAGTAGGACTGCACAATTACCTCCTGGTAGAAGCGGCCGTACGCCTGGTCAAGCGCATGCGTGCTACTAAGACCGGAATAGAACAGCGCATGCGACATCTTCTGCAGCGATTCGGCGGAGAGCACACCGCCGGGTGTCAGGTTGGGAACCAGAATCTGCTGGTGATACTGCGCTCGCCGGGCGAGCAGCGTCGTCACAATGGAGGTGCCAAAGCTCATGCCGATGTTGCGCATGAAATTGATCAAAGCGGCGATGGAGTTGCCCTTTTCCTTAGGCAGCCCCACGTAGACCACCGTGGTGAGAGGAACAAAAAGAAACGGCAGCCCGATCATCTGCAGCACGCGTATCCAGGATCCGACCCGGAAGCTGATCAGCAAATCCATGTGCTGCGTAGAAAACCACATGCCAAAGGCCATCGCCGCCCATCCCACATGCACAAGGCGGCGCGCCTGGATCTTGCCGAGCAGCCGCCCCACCATCGGCAACTCCAGCAAAACGAACAAACCACCAAAGGACATCACCAGTCCGGCGTTCTCCGCCGTGTATCCCATCAGCGTTTGCAGATAGAGCGGCATCATCACCAGCGTGCCGAACATCATCACGCCAAAGCCGAACATCATCAGGTTGCAGGTGAAAAAGTTGAAATGCTTGAACAGACGGACATCGATCACCGGATGCTCCTGGAACCACTCCCAGAAGACCAGCGCTAACAGCGTACATGCGGCGATGATCATCAGCGTCACGATAAAGTGTGAGCCGAACCAGTCGTCTTCCTGGCCTTTGTCCAACACCACTTGCAGCGCCGCGATGCCAATGGCCAGCAGACCGATGCCGATATAGTCGATCCTGACGATTTTGCCCACCAGGCGGCGCAGATAGGGTGGGTCTTCCACCATCCGCTGCACCAGGAAGAACGCCAGGATACCCACCGGAATGTTGATCAGAAAGATCCAGCGCCAGGAGTAGTTGTCCGTGATCCAGCCGCCCAGCGTCGGGCCAATGATGGGCGCCAGCACCGTGGTGATGCCATAGATGGCAAAGGCCTGGCCACGCTTGTGCTCGGGAAAGGAATCCGCCAGGATTGCCTGCGCGACGGGCTGCAAGCCGCCCCCGGCCGCTCCTTGCAGAACCCGAAAGAAGATGATCGCGGACAGGCTCGGCGCCAGTCCGCATAGCACCGAACTTAGCGTGAATAACGACAGAGAGATCAGGAAGTACTTTTTGCGGCCAATCGTAGTGGAGATCCATCCGCTGAGAGGCAGGACGATGGCGTTGGCCACAAGATACGAAGTAAGGATCCAGGTCGCCTCGTCGTTGCTGGAAGACAGGTTCCCGGCCATGTACGGCAAGGCGACGTTGGCGATGCTGGCGTCCAGCATCTCCATAAACGCCGCCAGAGCCACCGCGGCTGCAATCAGCCAGGGATTGTGCGATGGCGTCCACGCGGCCGGGGCGGACACCGCGCTCCCAGCGCCCAGCGCCGCAGATTGATCTTCGTTCAAATCAGCCATGTCGATTTGCCCTTTTGCGTGATTGCTCAGTGAAGCTGGACGCTTGGTTCAACGGATAATCCCACCTGCAGCAGATGGTTGGGATCCTGGCCGGGGTCAAAGACAATGCGAACCGGCACTCGCTGCACCACCTTGACGTAATTGCCTGTGGCGTTCTCTGGCGGCAGCAGGCTGAACTCAACACCGGTGGCTCCCGCAAATCCCTGGATCTTGCCGGTGTAATCGCGGTCCGTGGCGTCCACGTGGATCTTGACGGGCTGGCCGGGATGCATGCCCTTCAGCTCCGTCTCCTTGAAGTTGGCCGTAACCCAGACGTCTTGCGTCGGCACGATGGTCATGAGCGACTGGCCGGGGGCGACGTTCTGGCCAGACACCGCGGTGCGCTTGCCCACAATGCCATCCACGGGCGCAACGATGGTGGTGTATTGCAGGTCCAACTCGGCGCGATGCAGTTCGGCCTCAGCCTCGTCCACGGCCGCAGCGGCCGCTTGCGCATTGGCGCGGATCACTTGCATCTGCTGGGGACGCGTATGCGCGCTGCGCAGTTCCGCCTCAGAGTCCTGCATCCTGCTGCGCGCCTGGGTTACCTCCTGATCGGCCGCCGCGACGCCGGCCTGTGATTCGGCAACCGCCGCCGCGCTCGACTTCGAGGCCGCCACCGCCTCATCGTATTGTTGTTGTGAGATCTCGCGTTTGCCGATCAACTGGCGATACCGCTCCAGATCATCCTGAATCTTTACATTGTTGGCTTCCGTTTCCGTCAGCCGCGCCTCGGCCTCCTGAAACTGTTTTTCCGCCGCCAGAATCCCGGCTTGCGCGCCCTGAACGTCCGCCTGAGCGGAGTTGACGTGGCTCATCGTACTCACGGAGGTGATGGGTACGCCGCCCATCGCCGCGCTGGCCTGAGCCTGCGCCTGGGCCAGATGCGCCTTGGCCAGTTCCACCGCAACCTGATAGTCGGTTGGATCTAGCTGCACCAGCACCGTCCCTTTGCTGACGAATTGCGTATCGTCCACGGTGACGTTGGTGACGTAGCCGGAGACACGCGCGCTCACCGGATGCAGATAGGCGTCAATCTCCGCATCGTCCGTGGTGGCGAACTGGGCAAAGTGATGCCACAGCCCCACACCCACTCCCACCAGAACCAGCAGAACGACCAGCGCAATGCGCTTCTTCTTGCCGTTCCCCTGGGCCCCTGTGGGCGCGGCGTCGGATCCCGCGGCCGATTCCCGGGCCGGGTTCGACTCAGTTGTATGGACTTCCTGCTGCATATCATCATGTTGGTTCATGGCTATTTTTCTCCCAGATCCCCAAGTCCGTCGCGCTCAGCAACGCCCATGGCGCGAGCCAGATTCAGTTTGGAAATGCTGTACTGGTAAAGGCTGCTAATGTAGGCTTCGTCGGCCTGCGCCACAGACTCTTGCGCCTGCACAACTTCAATGTTGTTGGTTACGCCGGAGGCAAAACGATCTTTCGCCTGCTGCTGCGTCTGTGCCGCCAGGTGTGTGTTGGTCTGCGCCACACCCACCTGATTCGCTTCCGTGTCCAGGTTGAGCAACGCAGTGCGAACGTCGTAGCGAATCTGCTCTGACAAGTTGGCTAGTTTGCTTTGGGCCTGATGGAGCCGGGCCTGGGCCGCCTGGATCTCGCCGCGAACCCGCCCCCCTTGGAACAAAGGCACGTTCACCGCGCCGGCAACCAGATACGACTGATGGCCATCAGTGATTCCTCCCGTGCCGATATCGCCCCAATTCGCATTCACCCCAACGGAGGGGTACCGCTCAGCCCGCGCCGACCGCAACTGCGCCTGGGCAGCAGCCACTTCAGCCATCGCGGCCTGATAGTCGCCTCGATGCTGAAAGGCCTGGGCAATATCATCCTCAATGTTCTGCGTGGACATCGGGCGGAAGGGAACCTGCGTGGCCAGTTCGATCTGCTGACCGTCTGGCAGGCCGATCACGCGGGCCAGATTCAACTTCTCCGTGGCGTAAGCATTTTCCGCGGCCAACAGGTTTTCCTGCTGCGACTTCAGCTCCACCAGTGCGCGCAGGGTATCAATCTCCGGACTCAGGCCGGCGGTTTCGCGGTCTTGGGCAAGCTGGTAGAGCGCCTGGGCCGTATCCCGTTCCGCGGTTGCCGCCTGCACCTGAGACCTGCCCGCAATCGCCATCAGATAGGCATTGCCCACCGCCAGCACCACCGTGTCACGCGCCTCCTGATAGCTGAAGCGAGCGGCAGAAAGCTGATGGGATGCGGCTCGGGATTGTTCCAGACTGCTCAGGTTCAACAGCGGTCCAGAGACGAAAAGCCGCGCGTCGAAGACGTGGAAGGGCGCGGGAATCGCAGGAATCGAGGGCGGCAGGGTGCGCGGGCCCACCATCGCTGGAAGGTAGAGCGAATCTTCCGAACCGCTCACAGCGCCGTTGACATGCGGCAACAGGCTGCTGAGCGCCTGCCAGCGGCTGCCGTTGGCGGCTTTGGTGTCTTCCCCGCTCAACAGCAGCCCCAGGTTGGCGCGAAGCCCACGATCAATGGCTTCGCGCAGGGTAAGGCTCAGAACTCCCGCCGTCGGCTCCTGGCTGGGAACGCTGCCCAGGAAGGGGTTCTGGGTCGAGTCGACGTCTGGCGTCTGCTGCGCAGGCATCGCGGGAACACCCAAGAGGAGCGCCGCGGAGAGCAGTGCGGCCACACCATCCCTGATTCTGGATCGATTTCTTCGCAACATCGGCATAGGGTGACTCCTGTTTCTTTACTTGTTTTCTTTCGCCATGGCGGCAAAGACCGGCTCGGCGTCGCCCACCACCTTGGTGGCCAGCGCAAAGCGCACAATGCGGACAGTCTCCAGCACCTTCTCCGGCGCTATGCCCTGCATTTTGGCCTTGTCTGCCATAGCCTGAATGCAGGCTTTGCTGCTGGCGGCAAGCGCCGAGGCCAGGTAAATCAACGTGCGCGTTTCGTCGTCCAGCGCGCCGGGCGTCGGCATGGCATAGCTGCGGGAGCGCAGGTGCTCGTACAAAAGTCCCTCGTCTACAGCCACTGCCTTTTCAATGGCTGAGGGGACGGAGCCCATCATCTGACGCATCATGCCGAAGACTTGCTCTACTGTTGGCTTTTGGTCTGTGTTCATCTGTTTCTCCTTGACTGTTGTGGTTGCGTGTCATTCTCTTCACCAGAAGAGAACTGCTTTGCGTGTGCCGTGTGTTTGCTACGGTGCAGCATACTCTGAACGAAACTGCCTAACCTCCTTCGATCAGATAGATCCACGAAAAATAGATTCCGATGGAGAGGAACAAGGCCCCTGTGAGTCTCCGCGCCCAGGCCTCAAGGGAGATCAGCCGGTCAAACAACCCGGAGATGGATCTGGCCCCGGACGCCGTGAGGACGGCAAAGGCAATCACCGGCAGGGCAGTGCCCAGCCCATAAAGAGCCGGCAAAAGAATCGAAGACTGCGAGGATATGGCGAGAGGGATCAGGCTTCCAAAGAAGAGCGCAGCCGACATGGGGCAAAAGGAGAGTGCAAAGAGCGCCCCGAGGAGAAACGAGCCTCCGAAGTCCTGTGCCAAGCTCTCCGTGATTCGAGCGCCGGCAAAGACGCCAACGCGCGGAAGCCGCAGTAGCCCGACCAGGAACATGCCCGCCAGGATCAGCACCGGGCCCAGCAACTGGTTGACGTACGTTTGCAGCAACAGCGAAAGGTGAGGGATAGAGAGCAGGCTTTTCACCACAAGAGCAGCTATTGCCACATAGGCTATGGCCCTGCCCAGGGAATACAAAAGCCCGGCGAGGAGTATGAATCGCGGACGCGACACCGATCTGGCGACATACGAGACGGCGGCGACGTTGGTCGCAAGCGGGCAGGGGCTGATCGAGGTCAGCACCCCAAGCCATAAGGTGGTGGCGGCGGAGATCCAAAACGTACTCATCGCAAACGCCGTCATCGCAGGCCCTCTCCCAGATACGCGCGCACCTCGGCCTGGACGTAGCTTCTCAGCGCCTCATCATCCTGCTGCAACTGCCACGCCTGCTCCAGACCTTTGTACCTGATGGGCTTGCCCGCCTTCACCTTTACCAGAACCAGCGCACTCCAATAGACCTGATAGTCCGCTGCAAAGTGCCGATTGGCCGGATCTTCCATGTCTACCGCGCGCCACAAGATCGCTCCGCTCCGGATGGCGTCGGGAAATCCACCCACAATGGCGCTCTGGGAGACAGCCTCAACATGGCGGCAGGATGGGCATTGACGATGACCGTGAAAGAAATATGCAATCAAGCGAGTACTTGCGGGGACGGTTGCCGCGTCGCCGACATCGGGTGCGGAAGCAGCGGTTTGGCCAGGAGCCTCTGCCACCCGGCCGGCTTGGCGGCCGTAGTGATCACGGACAAAGAAGAAGAGGCACAGCGCGATGAAGAGCAAAAGCGCGGCTCTGAAAAACGCTTTCGCGTTCATTGCGCACCTCCCAGCGATAGCGGCGATGCTGCGCGCCTAGCCTGCAAGGCGCTCTGCGCCGGAAGATCGAAACCAAGTGGCGCCGACGCACCTGACCCAAAGGCAGGACGGAAGAGCCTTTGGCCGACTTGAAGGGCTTCCATTTCCACCGTTGCGCGGCTCGCATCCACGCCCAGCGCGCGCAGAACCATAAGAAGATGACGGCAGTTCAGCCGATCCACGGCCATCAGGCGAGATCCAAGGCTCACGGCTCTCAGCATCCCGGTCGTACTCGCATCGTAGCTGCGCTCATCCATCAGGCGACCTTCAACGGCATTCATGGCCATATTGCCATATAGACATGTCGCATGCTGTGATTTCGGTCACATCTGTGAACGTTGCCCGCAGAAATCTGACCACCAGGGGTCCGGATGATCGAGCAGGGAACCGAGCACGCGGGATGGGAGGCCTACACCAAAGTCTCCCGCACCCAGACAAGAGCATTCTGGCGCATCAGATCGCGAATTTCGGGGAAACATTGGCTCAAATCACTCTGGCGGCTCGGCATCATCCCGTGCGCTTCCCATCCTGGTGTGACGCGAGCGTGATTCGCAGCCAATACGTCTATTGGCACCAGCGACCCGAAGCTGCGGGAGTTCCTTGCCAGCGGTGACGTATCGTTAGCCTCGGCTCCGCTCTCCCGGAAGAAGAACAATTACTGCTCCGCTCCCTCTTTGTTTGAGAGTTCCACCGCTGATCGTGGCCGGCGTCACCGGCCCACGATCGCCGGACTTGCCAACGGAGTGAACCATTGGCTCAGGCTCCATCTCTACTGGCGCTGCCAGTGGCGGATGCGGATCTCAAAAAAGCGGTAGACGACTGTAAAGAAGAAGCCGGCCGACCATCCCAGCAACAACACTCCCGTGATGGATTCCATGACCCCAACCAGCCGCCATGCCCGGGGCAACGGAATATCGCCGTAGCCGGTAGCGGAATAGCTTGTAGCAGAAAAGTAAAGGCTCGATTCCCAACTGGGCAGCCAATGCCGCCAAAAATAGACGCCGGCCCAAAGGCTCACCTCGATCCAATGCAAGGTGAGGATCACGCCAAACAACAGAAGGAAGGTGGGCAGATTGCGCCGCGGACGAAAATTCGCCTCCAGGTCTGGCCACTGCCGGGTCTGCCAGTAAAGCAACCCGAGCAGTCCCAAGGCGTGAATCAGCGCGCTCAGGAAGGCCAGAACGGTCGCAAGGAACATGGATCGAAGCATGCAGGTCACCGTATCTCATCCGCAAATCGCCTCCGCCGGCCGCCCGCTCCACGTGGGCATCTCAGGCTAGCAGATCCGGCTCTTTCCTGGCGATTGCATGTGCATGGCTGCATCCCGGAATCGCCTCACCGCTCCACCGTTACTGCCGGCGTTGAGTCTCTTATTTCGCTGCGGAAGTCGAGTTGCCCGCAATCCCCTTCCGTGCATCCGCCACGAGAACGGCATGATCCGCCACGTCACATCTCTGTTGCTAGCGCTTGCGCTCTTTCAAGACCTGGGTGGCGCAGACAAACACGTTACAAACGCAGGGCGTTAGCAGACGGTAATACACCGTGGTCCCCTCCCTCCGGTCCTCGACAATTCCGTGGGCGCGCAGCAGCGCCAGATGTTTTGACACCGTCGATTGATCCCCGCCGACAAGATCTCTCAAATCTCCGACCGAGCACTCCCCGCGGCTGAGGCGGTCGACGATCATCAGCCTGGACTCATGCGCCAAAGCCTTCAGCATCTTCGCCTGCCTGCTAAACATCTCCCGTGTCGTCATGGTTTCACTCTATCGACTGCATGGCCATATTGTCATTCCTCCAATCAGGGACGGGTGTGATTCAGATCACGCTTGATGAAATTGCCTTACCGCGTTATCCAAGCGATCTTTGCCCATCATCGACACACCCGTGAGTCTATGGTTGAAACGTGAGAAGCAGGGGCCAGACGGCCGCGCGGGATGGCCTTGAGCCTTCTGCTTGCCGTGGAGAGATACGGGTTGGAAGCGCTGGTGTAGCGGAGCCGAAATCGCCAATGGTGGAATTGGCTGGATCGATTCCCACGGTTCGCGGTAAGGGTGGAATACAGTACTATCGTTCTTCGGGCTTTTCATAAAGCGTCTTTTCCGCCGCCTCTTTTCAGTGATTCCGGAGACTGAGGCGGCGACCTTCCTCGCCGCTTCTGTCCAGTCTTGTTGGAACTGCATCAAGCTGACGCCGTGCAGCGTCGAATGCATTTGGGTTCGGTGATACCAGAGCAGCCATGCGATGGCTTCATCCTTGGCCTCACGCATGGTTTCCAATGGCTCGCCGTGCAACCGCTCCACCTGCAGTGAGTCGAACAGCGTGTTCGAGCAGGCGTTGACGCTGCAGTTGCCCTTGCGGCTCATCGACGGCGTCATGTCTTGGGAGTGCCTCGTGATCGTGCTCGCCGGCATACTGGCTGCCGCGATCCCTGGGGGAGATCAGCCCCCGGCTGCCGGCCTGGATTGCGGGTTAACCGGGAACTCTCCGGCGTATCGATGACCAGGTTGCGCCGCAGCCGTAGCTTGGGGGCCTTGGCCCTCCTTTTGAGGACCGTTGCCCATCACCCTCACCTCGGATACGGCTGATGCGGCTCTGAGGATGGGGGCGCCTGTTATCTTCCCCTTGATGGTTTTGCGCACGTTACGCACGTATATCCGTGCAACTGCGGCCCCACCAGGTTGGAAAAGCCGTAGTTCTCATCCTGGTCGCCGTCAATTGTCCAGAACATTGCGCCAAGCATCCCTGGATATCCTCCCGGACGCCGCAGCCGGTAGGTTACGCCCTCTGGAGCCTTCCCGGTAATGAGGTACTGCATTGCCCCGCTCACGAGTTGCGGGGTTGCCGTCCCTGTCAAAAAACCCACGGCGACCTTATCTGCAGGCAGGGGCGGAAAGAACTCTCCCGCTCGCCCGCCCACCGCGAAGCCATGCAGCAGCAGCTCCGTCATCGCCGCGTCGTAGTTCACCGATCCCATCTGGTAGACCTCGCCATCCAGGCCTTCAAACGGCGGCGTATTGTAGTCCTGCACGTCCACAAACGTCAGCATGTCCCGCACGCCCCACAGTAGCGGCAGGTAGGTCCCAAACTGGCCGCCGTAGCTCGGATACCCTCCCGGAATCTGCGTCCCCTCCGGCACCAGCGTCAACATGAAGCTGGGCCCGAAGTGCTCCCGCAACTGGTGCAGCGCCGTAATCAGGTTCACCACCGAAGCCGTCTTTGGATGCCGGAAGTCCGTGTCTCCAGGGTCCAGCACCAGCGACGGCGTCTCGAAGTCCAGATCGATTCCGTCAAACCCGTACTCGGTTACGATCTGCGTCACCGAGCTCACGAAGTTGGGGATGCTCGACTTCTGCGCCAGCGTGAAGTACTCCCCGCCGCCGCCCAGGGAGATGAGCACCTTCTTTCCCCGGCTCTTTAGCCAGGCAATATCGGCCTTCATTTGCTCCAGGTCCAGGCCCGGGCGCACGTGCATCTGCATCGTGCCTTCGGGCGCCAGGTGATTTACGTTGGCAAACGCCACAAGAATCACATCCCATTGCGGCGAGACGTCGCGCAGCCGCAGCAACGTTCCTCCCGGCCCGCTTCCCGTCCAGTACCCGATGAGTTCATGCCCGTTCGTTGCGCCAGCCGCCGGCAGAGGCGCCGGCTCATTCGCAGTTCCTGAAGCCGGCAGATGCCGCGCAGTGCAGCGCTCCGCCGCGGCTGGCAAGATCTCGTCATTGGGAAAGCTGTACGGTCCCGCTCCACCCATGTACCAGCCCATCAGCGCGACATCCGCCACATGCCACGCCGCGCCCCCTGATTGCACCACCCACGCCGGCCCGGAGATCAGATCGCTGCTCTCGTTGGTGTCCAGCGGATCCTGGAGCCTATAGCGTGTCGCGGGGCTGTCTCCTCCGCATCCACGCCGCTCTGCCGCAGGCCACCTCCACGACGGAACCAGATTCTCTCCCGTCGGCAATGGCTTCCTGAACGCTAGATGGAACAGCGGGTGATGCAGCGGATCGTTCACCCACTCCGCCAGTTGCTCCGTCAGCGGCTGCACGTCGTGTTCGGTGACCAGCGATGGCGCGGCGCCCAGATACGATGCCAAGACAAAGGAGTTTCCTGTCACCTGGTCCACCCCGTGCGTTCCCCACGAGCAGCATACCGTCGCGTCGCCATAGGTGTAGAACGCAGTGTTGCGCGTCACCGCGATGACCAGCTTGCCATCCTCGTGCGCAATCTGTTGAAAGACCGCCCGCTGCACGTACTCCAGGTCCGCCATCCCCAGCACGGTTCCGGTCTGTTTTGATGTGAGCAAGTAGCCGTATCCGACCGGAATCTCCACCGTCACCGGCCGCACCTCCGGCTCCCCCAGCAGCGTATGCCATCCCCTCGACGCCGCCGCCCCCAGCGTCGCGCGCAGCATCGCGTCCATGTATTGTGTCGTCCCTTGGGCTCCAAACGCCGCGCTTTTGAAAACTGGCGATCGCAGCACCTGCGGAATGTCCGCAGCGGCATCCAGCGCCACCGGCTTGCCTGCGACCCGAGTTGCATCGAACTCCAGCCGCACCGGCGCCAGCACCACCGGGATCACCGAGGTCCCGCCCTGCGCCGGATCTCGCCCCGGCAGCGATACGGAGCCGTGGGCAGTGTTGTACCGGAAGATCGGCGCGGTCCCCTGTCCGTACCCCACGCCACCCATCACCAGAAGGAAGAAAACAATCAGCGGAAAACGCGCAAATCTCATCAGAAACGATGATACCGGAATCATGCACAGGAGCCATTTGGCAACCCCTGAGAGATCTGTCACCTGAATACTGCACATCCTCATGATCTGGCGTCCACCCGTGTTTTACCGACGGCGGAGATGGCGGCTGTAGGTTATTGATAATAAAGGGCTGGATGTGCATAGAATTTTTTGCACAGAATTTGCCCCGAGCGTCTTTGGCTGGGAGGCGCATTTTTATTGGGGTTCCCAGTAACTCCTGAAAACCCTTGCCAACTGGGGTGCTGGCGAATGTCCTCATTCCTTCTCTGGAACCATGCGGGCGCCTCCGAAACCATGATTTCACCAGTCAATTCGCGGCGAAATCCAAACGATGTGCATAATTTACGTGCGATGTACCGGGCGCCTTGGCCGGCAGCGCCGATCCGGTACCCTCTCGCAGGGTGAGGAAGCGATCCACCGCGACGTTCTGAAATGATTCCGTTAGTCCGCTGGGCCACGCAACTTCGATGCGATCCATCTTCCGTGCCGAACCAAGTCCGAAGTGCAGTCGAGGGTCGCTCGATGAAAGATAACTCGATCCGCTGCGCACTTCGGCCATCTGCTTTATGCTGCCCGTGGTGACGGTTACTCTGGCGCCAATTGCCATGCGGTTGCTCTTCGTACCCACCAGACGCAGCGTGATCCAGTGGTTGTCATTCCTGGTTTCGTTGAGAAAGAGAGACGGCGGCGCGCCCACGTTAAAGACCAGAATGTCCAGCTTTCCGTCGTTGTTGACATCGCCCACGGCTGTTCCCCGCCGGGATTGGAGTGGGCCAGAGTTCAAGCCCGTTGCGTCGCCAACCTCCTTGAACGCGCCATTGGTGCGGTTGAGGAAGAGTTCGATGGGCTCGCCGAAGGGCGGCTCGCCGGGTTCTTTGTCCAGTAAACTCGAGAAGTTGCCGGAGGCTATCAGAATGTCTTGCCAGCCGCTGTTATCGAAATCTGCAAAGTTCGTCCCCCACTTGACGGGCGCTGTTGATGGCAGCGCGATTCCGGCCTGGTAGGCCGCATCGTGAAACGTTTCATTGCCGTCGTTCGTGTAGAGGCTGGCCGGCTGATGTGCAAAGCGCGTCACGAAGAGATCAAGCCTGCCGTTGTGATCGAGGTCGGCAGCATCGCCCGCCATATTGCCGTATATCTGGCCCATATCGCCGGCGCCGACACCAGCGGATAGACCGGTCTCCTCAAACGTTCCATTCCCGTGGTTCTGAAAGAGAAAGTTCAGAGATCCATCGTTCGTGACGAAGAGATCGGGCCATCCATCTCCGCTGAAGTCTCCCCAGAGCACGCCCATGCCGTGCGCCTTCTCCTGGTTCTCCACTCCGGCTTTGGCGGCCACTTCTTCAAAGGTTCCGTCGCCACGGTTGTGGTAGAGGAGGTCGGTCTCGCCGTGCATCGCATCAGGCAGTTGCGTAAGCGTGCCCTTGTAAACCGCCTGGTTGGGTGTGGGAAGATGGCGAGGGTCAGTGTCAACATAGCGGGAAACAAAGAGATCTACAAACCCGTCGCGGTCGTAGTCGGCCCAGGCGGCTCCGACGCTGAAACCTCCTCCAGCTACACCCGCTTTGGCCGTGACATCTTCAAACTTGCAGCCGCCAAGGTTGTGATAGAGAACGTTGTGGCCGTAGCCGGTGACGAAGATATCCGGAAGGCCGTCGTTGTCGTAATCGGCAACCGCAATCCCGTTGGCCCAGCCCTTCGTGGTCAATCCCGCGGCTTTGGTGATGTCGGTGAAGTGCAGTGTTTTGCCCGCGCCGTCCTGATGATAGAGCGTGATCATGGGGTCGCCGCCTGCCAGGTAACGGTCAATGGAGGAGTCGTTGACCACGGCGATATCCAATTTGCCGTCGTTGTCACAATCCAGAAAGGCAACTCCGCCGCCGCTCATTGTTTCGATGATGGCGCGCCGGTCCAGCCTGGTGTGAGGAACGGTACGCAGTCCAACCGCCGCGGCGACGTCTCGAAAATGCGGCACGGAGGGCTGCGCGAGCGGCGCCGAAGTCGAAGCCGCAGTTCGCGCCGGCGCGGCTTGAGCGCGGATCGCATTTGCAGTCAAGAGGACAACAGCGAAGAGCAGCAGGGCCTGTAGTTTCACCATGCGGAGCGGATTCCCTAATTTGCAACCTGCATCATTCCCTGGCGCCACTTGGCAACCCCTGAGAATCTTACTTTCCAAACGCAAGAACACGACGTTTGGAGCGTCGCGAGCCGATTCCCGGAAGTCCCTCAAATGGTGAGCAATGCCCATGAGAGTACGCGATCGCGGCGCGTGGATCAAGGGGTTCCCGACAGGACTTTCCCCATTTTCCAGCCCTCCGAGCCGCTGGGCCTCGATTTGGGCCTCAGTTGGAGCGCGGGGCTCAATCGCAAAAAGGGCAGCGAACGCGAAAAGCCTGGGAGACTCGCGGTTTCACGTCGAGCTTGGCTGGTACCGGCCATCCGGAGAGGCAGCAATCACGGCCCTTTGAAAGCAGTATTCCAAACTTGTGGTCGTCCGCTCATCGGAACGTCTAAGTGTCGTGTTTCTTGGGTCTTAGCGATATGCACATCAGAATTTTGGAGAGTCCTGTCAGGAAATTCTCTATGCTACGCCGTCAGGCCAAGGCTTGACTCATCTTCTACAGTTTGGGCATGCCGAGTGCCCGCAAGCCGTTGATTTCATTGAGAGCGGCTGTCAATTTCCTCAAAATGTAGTGTCACGTCATATAGGTATAACCAATATTTGGATCGTTGTTCTGTCTAATATGTAGCGTTACTTTGAGGGCGAAGGAGGAATGGTTCCCGAACCTATTTGCTCCTTGTCGATAACGAGCGGGTGAATGGCAAAGTGACGCAACGCGTTCTGTTTCGTCTTGGCCGGCTCGATCAGTTGCTGGCCAGCGGGCAGCTTGACTCGCTGATCCAGTCGCTGGGGCGGTTCTCTGAGAAGCTGGCTGTACTCGGTGCGCCGGCGCGGGGCGACAGCGTCACGACGCGAAGCACCAGGATTGGCGTCACCCTGATCTTTGAGCGGCGCTGGGAGGCCTGCTCGATCGGCCAGGTCCTGAGCACCCTTCTCAAGGGACGACGTTTTGAGTTCTCCGTGGAACGCGCCAACTTGCTCACCGTGTTGCATCGGCTCTTTGCACCCGGCAGCGACCGCGCTGCGGAGAAGTGGAAGGACGACTACACGATCGAAGGCGTCGCCGAACTGGAGTTACACCACCTCTATCGGTCCATGGCATGGTTGGGAGAGGTTCTTCCCAGCACCCAGCAGGACGGAGCCACGCCATTCTCTCCCCGTACCAACAAGGATCTCATCGAGGAAGCGCTGTTTGCTCGGCGCCGTGACCTATTCAACGACCTGGATATGGTGTCCTTCGATACCACCTCGATCTACTTCGAGGGTGAGGGAGGCGAGACTATCGGCCAGCCTGGATACTCGAAGGACCATCGTCCCGACCTGAAACAGATGGTGGTAGGCATGGTGCTGGACCGCAACGGCAATCCGGTGTGCAGCGAACTGTGGCCGGGCAACACCGCCGACGTGAAGAGTCTGGTTCCGATCGTGGAACGGTTACAGAGTCGGTTCGGGATCCGGTCAATCTGCATCGTTGCCGACCGGGGGATGATCAGCGTCGAGACCTTGGCGAAAGTGGAGTTGCGCAAGTGGCGATACATCCTGGGCGTGCGCATGAGAAGTTCTACGGAAGCCAAGGCGGTGGTGGCGCGCGCCGGCCGCTACGCGCAAGTGCATCCCAAGAGCGACGACCGGCACGATCCGTCGCCGCTGCAGGTGAAAGAGGTCTGGGTTGAGGATGCGCGCCGGTATGTGGTGTGCCTGAACGAAGATCAAGGTAAGCGTCAGAGCAACCGCACCTGTTCAGGGGCGCTCGGCTGTGATGGACTGTACGTTTAGGCCAGCGTGAGGCTGTGTTGCGGCGATGGATTTCTGCCAGGCGGCGGGGGTGAGATCGGCGAGGCGCTGGATAGAAGTGTTAGCGAGTCCTGGAAGTACGGCGGCGAGGTAGTGGCGGATGGGGAGCCGGAGCCGGCGGCAGCTTTCGACGACCGAGAAGATGGCAGCGATCTTCGGTCCGGCCTGAGCGCTGCCGACGTGGATCCAGTTTTTTCTGCCAATCGATATGGGGCGCATGGAGTTCTCCGCGATGTTGTTGGATAGCTCCAACTCGGGATGATCGAGGAAACGCGTCAGCTTCTGCCACAGCGCGAGCGTGTAGTGGGCAGCCTTGCCCGTGGCGCTGCTAGGTAAGGAACTCTTCTGCGCAGCAAGGGTGTGGGCACGCAACCGGTCGAGCAGCGGCGGAAGCTGCTGCTGGCGCAGGGCATGACGCGCAGCGAGGTCCATCTGCTCCGCGCGAGCCCTTGCGTCGATGGCAAACAGCTCATCCATCAGAACAACCGCGCGCGTCGCCACGGCATCCTGCGGGTTGAGCTTCACCGCGTCCACAAACTTCCTGCGCACGTGAGCCCAACAGGCAGCATGGACCATCTTCGGCCCCCCGACACGGTCGTAGGCAGCGTAACCGTCGGTCTGCAGGATGCCTTCATAGTCGCCCAGAAAACGCAGCGGCCCATCACGCTCGCGGCCCATGCGGAAGTCGAAGACGGCGCCTCCGCCCGGCGATCCATACTGCCAGAGATAGGCCTGCTTGTTCTGTCCGCGGCCATCACGCGTCTGCACCTCCACCGGAGTTTCGTCTGCCTGGATATAACTTCCGCCGAGCAACTCAGCGCGCATCGCTGCTGCGACAGGGGTGAGCAACTCGCCGACGCGCATCACCCATCCATCCATGGTGGCGCGGCTGATGTCGATGCCGACATCCCGCTTGAGCATCGCACTCTGGCGATAAAGAGGGAGTGAATCTGCGTATTTATTCATCACCGTATCGATGATGACCTGATCGCTCACCAGGCTCTTGTCGATGATCCGCACGGGTGCCGGAGCGATGGCTACGCCCTGCTCTTCGCACTTCCTGCAGGCGCGCTTCTCGCGCTTGGTCACCTCGACGAAGTACTCGGCCGGCTTCACGCTTAGCACTTCGCTGACCTCGTAGCCGATCACCGCGGTCTCGCCGCCGCAGTTGCCGCATACGCCCTGCTCTTGCATGCAGGCAACGATCTTCTCCACGCGGGGCAGATCAACGGGTAGCGTCTGGCGGCCAGGATGCTTGCGCTTCTGCCTGGCCGGTGTAGACGGCGGCAGCGCCTCGCGCCCGCTCTCGGCCGCCACTTCCTGGCTGCTGACGCCAGGTTCCAACTCCAGCAACTCCAGTTGCAGATCGCTCAGCGTCTCACTGCCGGGACCGTACTTCGCGATCCGCTGCTGCCGCAACCGCTCTTCCAGCACCTGGATCTTCAATTGCGCATAGTGCAGTTCGTTCGACGTCGTATCCAACTGCTTCTCATGCGCAGCAATCTTTTCGCTGACAGCCCCAAACAGTGACGCCGGAAGTTGCGCTTTTAGTTGTTCGAGAAGTTCCGCGGGGAAACAACGCGCCGGACTCGGAATGGACGTCTGAGAAGGATGGAGAGTCGCACTCACGATGCTTCTTGAATAACAGAATCGCCTGTGCATTAACAAGCGAAACGTGCTGTGTTCATGCGGACTTTCGTGACTCCGTTGATTCCTCCCTGACGGATCTGCGATACCACTTGCGCTCGCGTGTCTGGGCCAGATCGATGCCGCCCAGCAGCATCGTCAACTCTTCATGGCTCAACACTACTTTGCACTGATCCTGATCGACAGCAGGCCAGTGAATGCGGCCCTTTTCAATTCGCTTTGCGCAAACCCACAGTCCTGTTCCGTCAAAGAAAATGATCTTGAGACGATTCCTCTGGGCGTTCGAAAACAGGAAGACATGACCGCTCAACGGATCACACAACAATTGGTCGCGCACCAGGCCGTAGAGGCCATCGAACCCCTTGCGCATATCGGTTGCGCCAGGCGCAAGATAGATCCGCGTCGCAGCGCCCACGCCGAACACAGCTACGGCCGCTCCAGTACAGCCACCAACCGTCGCAACGTCTCGCCGTCGAAGCCGCAACCAACGCTCACGCTGCGGCCGTTCTGCAACAGCACCTTCAACGCTCCGGCTTGATCCCCATCTATTACCGGGACAACCGCTGCGCTCATCTCCACCTCCACCAGAGGACAGCCGCCGCCATCGTTGCCCGCATGGTTCCGCTGCCGCTGCTTGTTCAGGTGACGATTCAGCGTGCTCAATGCCATCCCATGGCGAAAGCAGAACTCGCTCCGCCCCATCCCGCTCGTCGCATACAACCCCGCCAGCCGCGCTATCTCCGCCCGACTACGTCGACCCACAACTACTGCCTCTCCGCTCATGGCAACAGTCCATCACAACCCAGACCCGACGAACAGATGCATTTGCTCTGACGGATACCCTGTTGATGAAGCAGAGGCGATTGCGGCGGTACATGCGGCTCTTGATGGCGGCATTAACTACTTTGACGTCGCGCCCGCCTACGGAGGCGCCAGGGCTGAAACGGTTCTGGGAAGGGCGCTGCACGGAATTTCTCGTGATCGCTATGTTCTCTCCACCAAGGTGGGGAAATATACAGACCCAAACAATTATGGCAACGACACACTGGATTACTCCCGCGCGCGTATCCGCGCTTCGATCAATGAGAGTTCTGCTCGATTAGGAGTTGACTATTTTGATATTATCCACATCCACGACATTGAGTACCAGGATAGAAAGTACACCGAATGGGCCTTGACTGAGGGGTATGAAGCGGTTGAGGAGTTGAAGCGAGAAAGCCGGATAGGCAGCGTAAGCTTTGGTATTTATCCGATGGACCTGTGGAAGCGTATCTTTGCGTCTTTCGATATTGACGCCGCATTAGTTCACAATCATTATTGTCTTAATGACACCCAATTGCTTGATCTGTTGCCCCTGGCAAAGCAGAAGGATATCGGTATCGTAAATGGATCGCCATTTGCATCTGGCCTGCTGACTGACCAAGGGCCGGCATTATGGCATCCTGCTAGCCCGGAAGACCGGAGCCGGTTTCGCGCCGTTGCGGAATTCTGCAAAGCGCAGAAAACTTCGATAAGTCGCCTCGCGCTTCAGTTTTCAAGTCAAAATCCGGAGATAGCGACGACCCTGTTCAGTACTAGCAAGCCGGAGACGGTGCGAAGCAACGTTGAAAGCTTCGAGCAACCGTATGATGCAAATCTAGTCGCGGAAGTCCGAAAGATGCTTCAACCAGTTCTGAATAAGGAATGGAGCTATAGGTGATCATCGGCGCACATCATCAGCTCTGGAGAACCCATATGAACCTCCCACCATGCCTCCTTTCAGCCCACCCAATCGCAGCCTCACAATTCAGCCGGTCAGCTTCCCTTCAATATCGGACCGATCCGCCCCTCCAGCTAAATGCTTCAGCAAAGGAATCATCATAAGCAGACAGATCATCGAAACAACGGCCATAATTACGAATATCGCATAAAAATGTCCGGCTCGAATGGAACCGGAATAGGAGGCGATCGATCCGGCGACCTTATTGCCGACGCCTTCCGCTAGGAACCATGCCGCCATCAGCCGCGACGCATACCTCGCTGGCGCAACCTTGGTCACATAGGATAGCCCTACTGGAGAAAGCATAAGCTCACCCCACGAACGGAACAGGTCCGTCGCTACAAACCATAATGGACTGACCAGGAGGAATATCTCACTGCGGAAGCCGGCCCAGGTCGCAAATGCAAAGCCTACTGCCAGCAACAGATACGCTACAGCCATCTTGTTGGGGGCAGAGGGTTCCCGGTCTCTTTTCTCCAGATACTCCCATAGGACCGCCAACACGGGGGCGAACATCACAATCACAACCGGATTGATGGATTGAAACCAACTCGCTGGAACCACAAAATGCCCGAGTGTCCGCGCAATGTGATGATCCGCAAATAGACTCAGTGAGCTGCCCACTTGTTCATAGCATGCCCAGAATGGAATCGTGATCAATACCACCAGCAACACTGCCAGAATCCTCTTCCTTTCTTCCGGGGTGTTTGGGACAGCCTTTCGTTCCTGCATGCTGACAACGGCGGGTGGGTACCCGATTCCTGGTAGATAGCGCTTGCGGCCCGCAAGATACAACAACAGCCCCAGCACCATGCCAACTCCAGCGGCGGCAAAACCATAGTTCCACCCCGCATGCATGGCGAGATAGCCGCAAGCAAGTGGTGCCAGCAAACCTCCGACGCTGATGCCCATAAAGAAGATGGTGAAGCCTGAATCTCGACGCTGGTCTTCCGCAGCGTACAATTGACCCACCATGGTTGAAACGTTTGGTTTGAACAGTCCTGTGCCCAGAACAATAAGGCCAAGGCCCCCATAAAATGCGCCGCCGTGTTGAAACGCTAGAGTAAAATGACCCAATGCAATCAAAACGCCACCCCAAACCAGCGAGCGCCGCGTTCCAATGAAGCGATCCGCCAGGTAGCCCCCAAGCACAGGAGCAATGTACACAAGGGCCGTGTAATTTCCGTAGACGTTGGCCGCACGGCTGATGGACCAGCGTTGGGCATCGACCAGATACAGAACCAGCAGCGCCTTCATTCCGTAATAGGAAAAGCGCTCCCACATCTCAACAAAAAAGAGAAACATCAGGCCTGGAGGCTGGCCAAAAAATCCGCTCTCAACGTTCATATCGGGCATGATCTGGCCGTGCCAGAGGCCTTCGCTCACCGGGCTACTCCACCTGGCGGGACTTGCTCTTCAAGATATCTTGCGAGCAAGCTCCGCAGATGAAGCGATGTTCCCGGCCCTTCTGAAAGAGCATGGGTCCTGTTCGGATAGTCCATGAAGGTGAACGGTTTTCCTAGAGCGATTAACCGATTCACAAGCAACTCTGTCACTTGAAAATGGCAATTGTCATCGCCCGAACCGTGCACAATCAGTAGCTTTCCCTTCAGCCCCTGCGCAAAGTTGATGGGCGAACCGTCATGATATCCTTTGGGATTGTCGTCAGGCAATCCCATGTAGCGTTCCTGATAAATCGTGTCGTAGTGGCGCTGATCGGCCATGGGAGCTACAGCCATGCCCGCGGAGAAAAGTCCGGGGTATCGGAACATCAGGTTCAAGGTATTTGAGCCTCCTCCGCTCCAGCCCCATATCGCCATACGAGAGCTATCAACATAGGAATGCTCACGGGAAAATTCGCGTATCGCCTCCGCCTGCTGGGCGGAGGATAGCGGACCGAGACTGCCGTAAACGATCTTGCGCCAGGCACGGCCCTTTGGCGCCGGTGTGCCTTGGTTATCGAAGCTTAAAATAATATACCCATCGTTCGCAATGGCGCGGTGAAACAGGGTGGTGTCCTGTCCCCATCTGTCGATAACGGTAGCTCCAGCGGGCTCACCATAGACATAGACCAGTACAGGATATTTCTTCGTCGGGTCGAAATGAGGCGGCTGAATCATGGAGCCGTCCAGCGTGACTCCACCGTCAATGTGAACCTGAAAGAATCTGGTGGGAGATCCAATCAGCGCCTTTAGTTTTTCAGCCACTACCTGGTTACTCTCAAGCATCCGAACCCTTTGGTGATCTGGCAGCCGGATCAAGTCGGTTACCGGGGGATGATCAGCCGTGGAATGGGTATGAAAAGCCCAGCGGCCGTCAGGAGAGATATCATAGCTGTGCGTCCCAGGCTCTGTGGAGGGAGTCACGCGCACGGGAGATCCCGCGCCGTCCAATCGAACACGATAGAGATATCGTTGGGTTGCATTCGTGGGTGACGCGATGTAATACAACCAGCCATCGCGCTGATCAACCGCAACTTCCTGGATGACATCCCACGGACCGCGCGTTAACTTCTTTAGCGTACCTCCAGTTCTCGGTGCTTCGTAGATGTGACGCCAGCCGTCTCTCTCGCTCAACCAGAGCAGGTCGTTACCGCCGTTCGTCCAATCGAACCGCTCAACCACATCAACCCATGCGGGATCGGTGTCCTCCAGAACCTGCTGAATAGCTCCGGTGCGCGTATTGGCCAGCAAGACGGTATTCCGGTTCTGAAGCCGGTTCAGCACTTCTAGCGCCAATTCATTGGAGCTTCCAGCCCAATCCATCCGGGCAATATAGTGCTCCCGAGGATCTCCCGGAACATCCATCCATTGCGTTGGGCCACCCTCGATACTGACGACACCGACGCGAACCGCAGAGTTCGTTGTTCCCACCTGTGGATAAGGATATTGCATTAAGGTGGGATATTCTTTAGCAGTGTCGTTGATCAGGGTATAGATACCGACCCCTGTGGTATTGAACTGCCAGTATGCGATGGAGTGACCATCGGGACTCCATCGGAAGCCGTTGCGAATCGCTAATTCCTCTTCATTTACCCAATCGGAAGTCCCGTTGATGACGGTAGAGGAACCGTCAGTGGTAAGTTGCCGGATATCGCCAGAAGCCAGATTCTCAACATAGATGTTATGGTCATGGACGTAGGCCACACTATTCCCATCGGGAGAGAACTGGGCAAACATCAACGTGGCAGGGGGCACATTCCCGCCAAGCTTTTGCAGTTTCCCGCTGGCGAGCGTCAGTACCCAATAATCCCCACGTGTCTTCCGCCTCCAGACCTTCTGAGAGTCCGTGTAGATCAGCAGACGATTGTTCGCCTTTGACCATGCATAGTCATCAATGTGCAGGGGCTTTGCTCCCGGCGTGGGGACTAACTGCGAGGCGGAAACAAGCACCTTTCTTGCTCCGGTCGCCGTATCATAGCGCACCAGATCCATGGCGTCCGTGTTCGGAAGCGCCGACGAAGGTTCTACTGTCGTATACGCGTCGCCTCCGTCTATCCAGCGCGCGGGACCGAAATCCCGGAGATTGAACTCATGCTGCCCAAATATCTGTTGCAGGGTCGTGGTGAGTTCCGCGGATCCGAATGCCAATGGACAGGATCCGGCAAGCAGTAGAGCGGTCAGAAGGACGATGCGGGTATGAGCATACAGCTTTATCGCAGAGGTTTGCATAGATCGTTGCTTCCTTCCCATTGCAGATAGTTGGTGTACAGCACAAGCGCTTTCACGGCTGCATCGCGATGGAATATGTTTGTTGGGGTTCCGTCTTGAACTCCACGACGTGATCTTCGATGCGAGCAAATGGAACAGGCTGCTGGGAAGAAGAGACATGGGAGACGTCGGCAGAGCTGCGAATTCTACAAGGGTTGCCGAGAGTGGAGTGGATGGTGGCTGTGGTGAGCTTTCCGCCTGTCCACTGGATGTCCACGGAGAAGCCTTTGCGTGCGCGAAGGCCTTGGACGGAGCCGCTGGCCCAGGCCGCGGGAATGGCTGGAAGCAGGTGAATCTCCTGGGTATGGGATTGCAGCAGCATCTCCGCGATACCGGCTGTGGCGCCCAGATTGCCATCGATCTGGAAGGGCAACGCGTTCATCAGGTTGGGGTAGGTTCCACCGTCTTTGTATCTGATCTCATTCTTTTCAGCGATAGTCAATAGCCGCTTGAGTTCGGCGTAGGCGTACTCTCCATCCCGGAGGCGTGCTCGGAGACAGATCTTCCAGGCCATGCTCCAGCCCATTCCTCCGTCTCCTCTGGATTGGAGGAGTTTTGCCGCTGCTGCAGCGAGGCTGGGTGTGCCTTCGGGGGTGATTTCATTGCCGGGATAGAGTCCCCAGAGCGGGGAAAGATGCCGATGTTGATCCTCAGGATCATCCCAATCTTCCAGCCACTCCTGAAGTTGTCCCCAGCGACCGATCTGGAGAGGGGCGAGCTTGTCTTTCATCTGCCGGAGTCGGTGACGAAGATCCGGGTCAACGTTGAGGATTTCACTCGCCTGAATGCATCCTTCAAACAGGAAGCGAAGGATCGACATATCGATGGTGGGCCCGGCACAGATGGTGGTTCCCTTGAGGTGAAGATTGGTCACCTCATCCCAGAAGGGCTTGCTTTCTGAAGGGCTGCTGGGGAAGTGTTCCGGTGACGTGGATGGGCAGGTGACCATCCATTTGAGCTTTGGATGCTCCACGAGGGTATCCAGAAAGAATTGCGCGGATCCTTTCATTAAAGGATAGAACGTCTGCAACTTCTCTCTATCCCCGTTGAAGAGATAGTGCTCCCAT
>DAHXNO010000194.1 GCA_027365345.1 Granulicella sp. | reverse complement strand
ATCACTCACGGGAAGCGTCTGCCGGCCTCGCGCCTCTACCTTATCTGGCTCTTCTTCGGTATCTATCTCTATCTCTCGATGTGGCTTGGCACGGTGTTGGCCAGTGCGCCCGCCCCCCTGTGGCTATCTGATTTCAACTTTGTCACGTGGAAGGACTACATGCTCATTCCACTGATCTTCGCAGCCGCCGGCATGGTCATCGAAGATCGCAAGGCCATAAGGACCGTCGTGCTGCTGACCGCATTCGCAGTTGCGTTCATCGACCGGTCCAGCTTGTTGGATAGCATGTCCCGATCCTGGGCCAACTTCGATGAGAACAAACGGAGCGGCGGCCCGCTGGACTTCGGAGCCAATCAGACTGCGGCGTACCTCACCGAATTCGCCATGTTCTTCTGGGGCTTTGTGCAGTTCTCCAAGCGATACAAGATTAGGCTCGCCGGATACGCGCTGGCCGGCATCACCATCTTTGCGGCGATGTACACCTTCTCCAGGGCTGGCTACCTGGCCATTCTTTTTGGCGTGCTGGTCCTCGGCCTTCTGAAGGATCGGAAGTTGCTGCTGGTGCTAGGCGCCTTCCTTCTGGTCTGGCAGAGCGTGGTTCCCACCGCCGTCCGCGAGCGAGTGATGATGACCAAAACCTCGAATGGGCAACTGGAGGCCTCCGCCCAGGAGCGAGTGGATCTATGGGAGAACGCGAAGCGATCTTTCTATCGCAGCCCGCTCTTCGGAAATGGGTTTGCGACGTTTCAGATGGGCGAACATGTCGACAACCTGAAGGATACCCACAACTGGTACGTCAAGGTGCTGGTGGAGACGGGGGTTGCAGGCTTCGTCTTTGCGTTTCTCCTCCTCCAACAGATGCTGGCGATCTCTTACCGTCTGTTTAAACAGGCGTCCGACCCGTTGTATCAGGGCCTTGGTCTTGGACTCTTTCTGGCCGTCTGCGCCCTGATCGTCACCAACTTCTTTGGAGACCGCTGGACGTATCTTGAGATCACGGGACCGATCTGGATACTGGTGAGTGCTGCCATTCGGGCCTTGCATCTTACCGCAGCAGAGTCAACCGCTGCGTCTGAGGATAACCCTTCGGAGGGCACTCCTGCACCGTACTACGCATAATGAATCCATCGAAAGAAAGGGCTTCTGGCTCATTGGCGAAGATCGTCTCCATTCTGAAGATCAGCCTTTTGCCATGGCTTGAGGGCCCAGGCGCGGAAACCACAGCCCTGGGCGCAGACAAGACCCTTCACCCCCCAGCCATCCTATGAAACTCGCAGCCCGACCTGACAACCAACCTCAAAACGACCCAGCACTGCTGGAGTTGCCACATGTTCTGCTGGTGCTCGATCAACTTCCCAAGGCGCTTGGAGGCGGAGAGCGAGTCGCTCTGAAACTCGCCGCGCATCTGCCTCAACACGGCTTCCGGGCATCCATCCTGTGCTTGTCCATACACCCAGAGACCACTGCCCTGCTCGCTCCCCCTTGCCCCATCTACCTGCTGCCGTTGCAGCGCACCTACGATCTCGCAGCGCTTCGAGGAGCCTTTGAGCTGCGAAGATTTCTTAGAGAGCATCGTGTCCAGATCGTTCAAACGTTCTTTGAGAGCTCCGATATCTGGGCCGGAGGCGTAACCAAGGCAACTTCAACAGCCAAGCTCATCTGGAGCCGCCGCGACATGGGCATCCTGAGGACGCTAAAACACACCATCGCTTATCGGCTGATGGCTGATGCTCCGGATGCGGTCTTCACCGTCTCGGAACAGGTGAGGCGACACTGCATCGAGGTAGACAGAATCGATCCAGACCGCGTTCAAACCATCTACAACGGCCTCGACCTCTCCGATTGGGATGAGATCGAAAGGCCACAGAAGACCTCCGGTGACTTTGCCGTCACAACGGTAGGGAACATACGCCGCGTCAAGGGGCACGACCTGTTTATCCGCGCGGCGGCTTCGATTGCCTTGCAGTTTCCCAACGCTCGATTCACCCTTGCCGGCCATGTGCTCGAACAAGATACCTTTCAGCAGTTGCAGAGGCTGGTCCAGGAACTGAACCTCGGCGATCGGTTTCACTTTGTCGGGGATGTCAAGAACCTGAAAGAGCATCTTGCGGCGTCGGATCTTTTCGTTCTCCCTTCGCGTAGCGAGGGATTCTCGAACGCCATTCTCGAGGCCATGGCCGCATCTCTCCCGGTGATCGTCACCGATGTGGGAGGAAACTCGGAGGCCGTTACAGACGGAGTCAACGGCCTGCTGGCGCCACCCGAGGATCCGTCGGCCTTGGCCGACGCCATCTACCGCATGCTCGCCAATCCGACTCAGGCCAGGGCGATGGGAGCGGCTGGAAGAGCCACCGTGATGCAGAGGTTCACATCGGAGGAGATGATGCGGCAGACAGCCCGTGCCTATCGCAGGCTCCTTGCCAAACCATGAAGCCAAAGATCAAGACCAACGACAACCGACGGAAGAGATCCGCTTTCGAAGCCGAGCGTTACGCCTGCAGGGAAAGTGCTCTATCCGGCGGTTGAGACGCTGCGGTTTGACCCGCAAAGCACTATCCCACGGTCCGCCCTGCGGCGTTCAGAAGACGGCGCCCCACCTGATCTCAGGGGGATAAAATAAAGAGCCTTATCTTGACGCGACGCCTCTATTGGGGTGATCCATAGGAGGCCCCCGCAGGGTGGCTGTATCCCGGCGGCCCATCCGCAGGCCCCGCAGGTCCTTGTTGCGGCGGCGTCTGCGCAGCAGGCCCATCCGCGGGCCCTCGCTGCGGCGGTGTCTGCGTCTGCGCAGCAGGCTCGGCGCCTTGGTAGGACAGACGCTCCATCTCCTCTTCTGAGACCGTCTTCAGATTCGCAGGAGCGGCTAGCTGGAAGTTGAGCACAAACTTCGGACTGATCACACCGGATTCGTCCCCAGCCGCCTGGCCGGCCCCGGTAGGAGGCCAGACCGCGGTGGTGAGCGGGTAAACTTGACCGCCCAGCGTCACGCTGGTGATCCTCAGCGAGAGCGCCGGTTCATCCTGGAGGATGCCTGACTCGTGAGCTCCCACCACAACTCCGTTGACCTCCGCGCCGCGCGGAATGGCAACTGCGTCACCAGAAACGATATCGGTAATCACCGTTCCATCAAAGATCTCGCCGATGCTAACGTGATCGGGATCCAAAGTTCGGTTCAGGCGTATCCGCAACACAGACCCGCCCGCAACCGTCACCGGAACCCCTGCCATCTGGCCGCCCGGGCCGAACAGTTCGTTGGATCCAGGAGCGCTATTTCCAGCCGCAGAGTTTGGATTCGCCGCCGGCTGTCCCTGCTGCGCCTGAGCAGAGTTCCCGGCTGCGGGATAACCTTGCACCGGATAGGCTGCGGTTTGACCAGGATAAGTTTGGGCCTGCGCGGGATAACCTTGTCCCGAATAAGCCTGTGCCGCATACGGCTGAGTCTGCCCGGGAGTTACGCCAGCCTGCCCGGCGGCAGGTTCAGTTTGAGCGCGAGCGTAGTTCGGATTCACCCCCTGTTGTACCTCCTGTCCGGGAGGAGCGCCCCCGGCTGACGGAGCCGATGCCGAGTAGCTCCCCTGCGCAGGATAGCCTCGGACTTGACCTGCAGAGCCTTGTGCCTGTCCAGCATAGGTTTGGGTCTGCGCCGGGTAGCCCCGTGCAGGGTAGCTTTGGGCCTGTCTCGCATAGGTCTGCGCCTGCCCAGCATAGGTTTGGCTCTGTGCTGCCGGATAACTCTGTCCCGGATACGGCTGCACGGTCTGCGTGACGCCGTTCGCAAATGGTAAAGGAGCCGCTTGGCTGGCTGGCGGCGGCGTATTGCTGACCCCTAGCTCATCGACCACCTTCCGAACACCCATCGCGCGCGCTGCCAGATTCTCCGCAGATATCCGCATCTGTTCAGTCGGCACGCTCCCCGACAGAGTCACGGTCCCATACACCGTAACTGACCGAATATCCTGCTTCGCTAACTGCGGATCCGTGGCCAGGGCTCGGAGCACATTTGACTCAATCTGTGAGTCAGGGAGAGAACTGACTTGGTTCTGTGCCATCGCCTCAAACCCTTCGAACGGGGCACCCATGACGAGGCCTGCGGCCAACATCACCTCACCGATTGCACGTACCAGACGAACGCTCATGACTCGCTCCTCGTGACATCTCCATCCACTGGTCAATCGCCATATCGCGGAACCGTCTGGGCGTCTGTATCGTGAAACTGTCTGGGCGTCTGTGTCGCGGAACCGTTTGGGGCGTCTGTATCGCAGAACCGTTTTAGCACGGTTCGGAAGAATCCTTCAGAGAATTCCCTTCGTAGGCCGTCGGCCACGGCGGCTGCGCGATGCTAACCCATTTTGACGCAGATTTTTCATGAGAAGTTTCCTATGACGACCCGTGGAGGCCGCCCCTTTTGACCTGCAGAGCGCGAGTTGGACCCCTCCCCGCATCCGTTCCTGGACGCTTCTCACCCGGCCGTGGCGTCTGCGGTGAGGCCCGGAGCGCCAGCCAGCCCGCACGCAACTCTGGCTGGCTGAACGTTCTGCAGAGCTGGCCGCTCGGCGAACGTGAAAGAGACGCGGGCGCGTCTGTCAATCCACCATTCCACGCTCGACCATCGATTGCCATTCCTTTCAATAAACGGAATCTGCCGAGTTCCCCTTTCACGACAAGGCGCGAACGGGATGCCATTGACCTTTGTTTGAGGTCAACCTAGGCATGCAACCCTCCCGGCTGCTCTGGCCTGGACCTCGCCCCTATGCGGGCGAAATCGTTGCAACTCTTTTATTGTGTTGATTAACAGCCGGATGGACCGAAGAATTGCGACCGACCCGCTCCGGCTTTCAGACCGGCTCTGGCTGTCTGTGCGGGAAGGATATGCTCACACCGCAGCTACCATCGGAACCCCACCGTTACCGGGACGTACTGGGTGCGATTGCTGTTGGCCGGATAAAAGTTTGTGGTGGTATCCGTGATCGTCGCCAGGCTTGCAGGTGTGTTCACAATCCCTGTGCGGGGCTTGTTGTCGATATAGACATACCTCGCTTCCAGGTAAAATCTTCCAAAAGTCATACCAAGACCGGCATCTGCGCCCGGAGCATTGGAGGTGTAATGATCCAGGTTGAATGTGGCGCAGTAGAAGTAGCAGGGGCCGTCCGGAAGCGTAAAGTTCGCCACTTTATGGTAGAAACCACCACCCAGCATGGTGTAGACCGTCCAGATATCGCCGGCGTGGAGGGTAAAGGTAGGCTGCAAGGAAAAAGACCAGATATGGCTATTGCCATTCAGCAGATTCTTCACCGAATTGTTGCCAAAGACGTAGTCATAGATCGCAATCTGGTTATCCAGAGTGGTCTTGGTGAATCCAAACTCATCCCAGTCGAATTCCACCGGCAAAGCAAAGTGCCGGCCGAACCGGGGTCCCAATCCACCCTGAATGCTGAAGCTCGGAATAAGATTTTGGGAGGTACTGGACATGGGTATGGTCGCCCCCATGCCTCCATACAAGATAAACTTCAGCGATCCGTCTTCATTGGAGTTGGCGCCTCGATAGGTTGGCCGCCAAGACTGGCCTCCCCATCCATACTGGCCTCCGCCATTGCCCGAACCTACTCCCATCATGGCGTTGCCGAAGTCCGGTTTTTCCGGTACCACCAACGCTGCCGTCTCTTCATCCGCACTGGTGGAAAACAATTGTTCGCTTGCAGGGATCTGAAGATTGAACGTTGATGCCTGCTGCGCAGGGTATCCCGCAGCGCTCCCGCCCTGCACCTGGCTCTGCGCCGGCGCCTGGGCTTGCATCCCAGCCACGCCAGAACCCAAAAACGCAATTCCAACTACGGCTTGCAGCGCAATCCAAGAGAAACGCGCGCGCGACCGGCTCTGCGCGCCATCTGAGCAACGGATCGATGTCAACATAGCTTCCTCTCCTGTCAGTCATTAAGATGACCAAAATCCTCGCGAGAGATGCCACATAAGCTCACCTCGGTAAGCACCGCCTTTCGGAGGGCATCCCCACGCTCCGATGCCCGGCGACCTGGCACGCTAACCCGTTGGACGATGAAAATCACGGCCCGGATGCACATCCCCGCTCCCGCTTTGTCTAACCCGCGCTCGTCAAAATAGTTTCTGGTACAGCCAGCCTCCGCGATCCCTTTGCTGGAATCAGCGGCTGCGGCCACCCCATGCCCAACCATGCGCTCTTCAGCCGCTACACTGGTTAAAAGCATGACCGCCGGAAACCGATGACCCCCATCGCTTGCAACCTTGAACGCATACGGAACCAGATCGCCGATGCCTGCGGAAGCGCGCGCCGTGATCCAGACCATATTGCGCTCATGGCAGTCAGCAAAACCCAACCACCTGAGGCCATCTGCGAGGCCTGGACGGCGGGGCAGCGGCTTTTCGGAGAAAACCGCGTCCAGGAATGGCAGGCCAAACTACCGCAGGTTGCCCTGCTCCTCAGGCAAACGATCACTCCCACGGACTTGGCGGGCTCCCATTCCGAACAAACGCCCAGCTCCAGCAGTTCCGCAGCCTCCGCACCCGTTGCGCCCAACCCCCTCAGAACCACAGGCGTCGCCTCTCCGGACGCGCCAGAGTCCGCCACCAGAATGCCCTTCCGTATCCATCTCATCGGGCCCCTGCAAAACAACAAGACCTCACGTGGAGCTGCGATCTTTGATGCGGTGGACACACTCGACTCGCTCAAGACCGCTGACCGGCTGAGCGCCGCGGCGCAGGCCCTGGGCAAGACGCTCCCGGTGCTGATTGAGGTGAAACTCTCCCCTGAAGCCACCAAGCACGGCCTTGCTCCGGAGGATCTGCCCGGCCTTCTTGCCGCGCTCCGTCCACTCCGGCAGATCGAAATTCGCGGTCTCATGACCGTCCCACCCCTTTTCGAGGATCCTGAGACGGCGCGCCCGTACTTTCGGCGCCTGCGCCAGTTGCGCGACGAGAACCTGGCCCTGTGCCCCACGCTCACGGAACTCTCGATGGGCATGTCCCATGATTTCGCCGTCGCCATCGCGGAGGGCGCGACGATGGTGCGTCTCGGCACGGCGATCTTCGGCAGGCGAAGCTACCCATGAGCCTTGACGGCCTCACCATCCGCCCCACAGATCATGGCTGCACCTTCAGCGTCAGGGTCCACCCGGGCGCTCGCAGAGACGCCGTCACCGGCGTCCAGGGTGGATCTCTGAAAATCTCCCTCACCACCCCACCTACGGATGGCCGCGCCAACATAGCCCTGATCGCCTTTCTGGCCAATATCTTCGACATCCCACGTTCCCGCATCCAGTTGCTCACGGGAGCCGCCAGCCGGTCCAAGACGCTGCGCGTTCAACTCGCCGATTCGGGCCGCATCCTCGAAGCGCTCCACGCAGCGCTTGCCAAGCATCGTCCGTAAGGACGATTTCCTTCTCGCGGTTCTTTCCCCATGACCACAACATCGCAATCGCTATCATCCGCGGAGTGAAGCCTCCCACGAAAGCCCATCCTCGCTCCTGCGGCTCTACCGAGCCTATTCCCACTCGATCGTTCCTGGCGGCTTGGAGGTAATGTCGTAGACCACTCGATTGATGCCCCGCACCTCGCTGACAATCCGGCTGGAGATGGTGCGCAGAACCTCATAGGGCAGCGCCGCCCAGTCCGCCGTCATACCGTCTTCGCTCTCCACGGCGCGAATCGCACAGGTATAAGCATAGGTCCGCTGGTCGCCCATCACGCCGACCGTCTTGATGGGAAGAAGCACGGCAAAGCTCTGCC
>DAHXNO010000177.1 GCA_027365345.1 Granulicella sp. | reverse complement strand
GCGGCCAAACCGTTGATTCCTGTTGCGGGCCCAGCGCTGGATCATGCTGCCGAGCCCCGACCGCTCCTTACTTCAAGAAAGCTTGGTCCAGGTTGGATCCGTGAATGTACGTGTGGCAGTCGATGCAGGTCGTCACCTCTGACGATCCCTCATTCATCCCATGAACCGTCCCCGCGCTAACTGGGCTGTGGCACTGGTTGCACAACTGATTGATGTTGGGCATGTTCAGCAGCCGAGCATTCTGGGAGCCATGCGGCGTGTGGCAGGCAAGGCATCCATCTGCCCTGACCGGCACATGCTCGTAGACGAACGGTCCGCGCACATCCATGTGGCACTTGGTGCAGACCATGTTCTGATCAGCCGTGTTGCGAAGATTGGCGGGTAGGAAGGTACCGTGTACGTTGTGGCAATCGCTGCACTTCACCACCCCCTCATTCACTCTGTGATGGAAGGGCATATCAAACGACGGCTTGACGTCCACGTGGCACTTGTAGCAAAGGTTCGGCTGCTCGGCGATCAACAAGGTGGTGTACGGCACAGACTTGTGAATGCTGTGACAACTCAGGCAGCTTACGTTGGCCTTGGCGTGGGGAGAACGAAGGAAGTTGGGATGGGTGGTGGCATGGCACTTCAGGCAGGTGGCATCCACCTGCTGCGGGGTGAGCTTTTCAAAGCGGATGATCTTGGTGACATCCCCGCCGCCATCCACATGCGCTTTGCCAGGCCCATGGCAGCTCTGGCAGGTGACGCCGTTTCCACCATGCTCGAGCGCCAGCTTGGAGTGCGGGTTGTTGGCGAAGGGGCCGGCTATGTTCGCATGGCAGCGGGCGCAGGTGTCATTGCTGACGTACCCGTCTGCCGGACTCGCGGCCGTTCCCGTTGTCTCAACTGCGCTGGCTTGCTTTCCATCTTTCGCCGCCGCCCGCACCGGGGTGATCCCCCCACATTACGGTTAGCGACGCGGTCAATGCCACACAAACAAACATCCGTCTCATTTTCAGATCTCCAAGCGGCCAGGTTGCAATTCATTCCATCGTGGTCCGACTAGCCTGCGGCGGCCTCTCAGCAGTTTCTTTAGGCAGGATGAGCATAGAACGTCTTACAGACGACCGGCTGTGACCGCTATCACCTGTCTGATTTTTCTGTGGTTCGGCCCCATGGAAGAGCCCTTGGTGCGCCCCGAATCTACAGCCCCATCCATCGCGGTTCCGCCAGCCTGCAGCGCCCCCTCACATCTCCCTTCAGGCACGCTGGGCATAGAACACCTTGGAGACAACCGCCTGTAACAGCCATCACCTGACTGTTTTTGGGGCGGAGATCATCAGACAACCGTTTGTTTTCTCAGCTTTTTCAGATTGTTTCGCCACGGCCTCACAAACCCTCCGGGACGATGCCTGCGACATATTTCCGAGCAGCCTTGCCTCCCACCCGGCTGATCCAGAGACTAGACACGCTATATACACCTCGCCTCATTGAGCAGTGGCGTTGCGCCGGCATCTGCATACACCCGCTAGCAGCAATGGATCACTCCAGAGATCCAAATTCATCCAGTAGTTATGCATGCTTAACGAGCCTGACATAATCCACCACCTACCATCGATCTGGATTTATTTGGAACATCGCAGTCCCAACAACCTTGACAGCCTGTTCTCGACCTATACCGGAAGTCGGCTAGCGGTAACTCCTCATTTTGGAAATTCCGGCCTTGTAGTGGGTAACCAGCGGCGAAGTGGGCTTGTCTGCAGAATATTTGCCATGCAGGATCACGAGTTGTACATGGCGATATTGGGCATCCAGAGCCCTTGGCCAATTGAGCCGTTGAGTTGCGGCTGGAATTTGGCGCAGTGCATATTCGCCTTGCACACGCTGATGGCCGGCAGTGGCCTTACGCCGAATACGGCACACCTTGCCGACGGTACGATCAGCAGGCGGAGCGGTGCTGGCCCCATCTTGACACCTGCCAGTACCGCACGATTCTTCACGCCAAGTCGCCACGCAGCGAGCGCTCTCAACCTGGAGTGAGCGTGGTCTGTCTGCCCTGGGCCGAGGCGGAAAGCCGGTTTACAGAGCTGCTTGAAGAGCTGGCGATTGCTTTGCTCAAGCCGGCCAGCCGACAGGCCGTAGCGAATCGGTTGCGTTTGAGTTGGGAGGAGATGCGCGGCATCATGGAACGGGCCGTGGACCGTGGGCTGAAGCGCCTGTTTTGAAGTGTCTGCCAATCTGCTGCTCTACATCCGATATCAGCCTGATGCTACAAAAGATGGAATGTGCCGGCACGCTATCAGCACTGTGAGACCGGTCTCCAGCCTGCTTCTGCATCTTTTCCCTTGGCTTCTATGGAGCTGCCAGCCCGCCGGTAAAGTAGACGCCATCAACTATCTCGATCCACACTCTCCATCGCAGGGGTCCCTCCGCCATCTCCTTCCATCCGCGCATCCTGGGTTGAGACAACCTGCGATTTAGACACTTGCGCCATGGGCTGGTAGAGTGGAAGTCAGCCGTGAAAGCAGCGGCATGCAAACAGGTGAGGTGAGGGCGATGCCAGGTATTCTGAAAATCATTCGAGATCGACATTCGACCCGCGGCTCATTCGACACGAATCGTCCCATTTCAAGAGAAGAATTGAAACAGATTCTGGAAGCAGCACGTTGGGCGCCGACACCCAACAACATGCAAAACTTTCAGATCGTCGTGGTCGATGAGAAAGAGCAAATCGAGGCCATCGGCAAGATCCCGGCCGAAATGACGGAAGCATTTCTTCGCGAAAATTATTCGCAGCTTTCCTTCTCTGAAGAAGAACTACTCGTCAAAAAATGGGGCATGCTGGCAAGCGCGTTTCCACCCGCGTGGACAGATCCTGAAGCCTGGAACCCGGAATCGGATTATCGCTCGCAAATGACCTTCCTTGGCAGAGCCGTGGAGCAGACCCCCTTGCTACTGGTCGTGCTCTATGACGGGTCGAAACGGGCCCCTGGCTCCGAACGGGACGTGCTCGGACAGATAGGTCTCGGCTGTGTGCTGGAGAATATGTGGCTCATGAGTGAGTCCCTTGGAATCGGATTCCATGTTCTTACGGTGTTCGGCGATGGGCCGGTCGAAAGACAGGTCAAGAGCATTCTAAAAGTTCCTGAGCCGATGAAAGTCGCTTATGCCTGCAGCCTTGGTTACCCAGCTATACCCCAGCCTCCCTATCCGCGGGTTCGCCGAGAGATCGAGGATTTCGTTCATCACAACAAATTCGGGCGGAAAGATGTAGCATGGAGCGCCCGGCAGCCCAAGATACCGCACGGAGCGTCCAAAAGGCCTTAAATCTATCCTTCCAAAGCCTGTCCGCAAATTAAAGAGCGCCCTGTTCCAGAAGCGGGCCGTTGTCCGGCTACGGCCCAGGCGCAACGCAGATTGACCTCTGAGCAGATCTCCATCTCAGCCCGCGGACGAAGAGCTTCGTTGTGGCCTCTTTGCGGTCCGATCATGTCAGGCAGTCGCTACCCACTCCCCGAACCTGACAAAAGACCATCAACTCCCAGGCTGGCCTTCGCCTGTACCGCGCCATCGCCGATCTCGTCATCCCGCCGGGCGTTTACGCGGCCTTCGCCTCAAATCTTCTTGCCAGCGCCGCTTTTCTGATGTCCAGATCAAGCATCCCGTCCCGCAGGTGAGCTGAAACATGATTGGGATCGATCGCAAGCGGCAGATCGATGCGGCGGTAAAACTCGTGGGAGCCGATTTCCGTGTACGGCGTCTCCTTATCGTTCTTCTGCTCGTTCTTCCCATGGATGCAGATCGAGTTCTGCCCCGCCCACACCATCAGATCCTTCGCAGCGAAACCGGGAACTTCAGTGCGAACGGTATACCATTGCCTCGATTCCCTCAACTCGATGGGAGTTTGCTGGAGCAGTTCCGCTTCTGCTTTGAACCAATCCTCCAGATCGTTCCCGTCTTTGCACCCGCGATCCTGGAAGAATTCGAAGGCGCGCTGTCTAATCTTGTCCGTAAGCGCCACTAATTCCTCGAATCGATCATCCTTCTGCGGGACCACGGTGATGTTCGTACCCTCTGTGCCGTCTCTTGTAGCAAATGCGGTAGCCATGTTCATCCTCCTTCTGCCATGCATCGAACTCCTGTGCTCTAGCCACAACCTAAGAGCGGCAAACCTGTTTTGCTGTGATCGTTGTCACGGCGGCTACGGCTGTTTTGCTCCTGGCCTCAATAGAGGTGGCTCTTGCTGGCTCCAGCGGCTGGCAGGCCTAGAGCCGACGTCACCGGCCAGACGAGCGTCAACCCTCGCCCCTTGGAATTCTCCCCCACGGTATCGCTGGATGCTTTGTGCTGAGCTTGCGAATCGAGTGAGCGGAATAACGCTTCCATCGAGCGACTCATCGGGCGCCAGGCATCCACTCCCTCGCAAAGGTTGTCGGCCTTCGCCTCAGTTGCACAGCAGGATTCCGCCGTCCAATCCGTTCGCTCAATCCATGCAAGATCACGGACGCATCGGAGGCGGCAAAATCAGCCAGCCCGTAACTCCCCCCCCCCAATGGGATCCGCCAGTGGACCGCTCTACCAGACCCGCACCTTCTCAGTTCAACATCCGTCCATAGCGGACGGCATGAACTCGGACGGGGGTGCTGACAGACAATACCTCGCCAGCCTCATGTCGATCCCTACTCTGGTAAAAATCCAGACTAACTCACCGTTGCAGCAGATAAGGCGTGGGCCTTGGGTTCGTAAGGGCAGAACGGATCGCTGGCCAAGGCATCTCCTGTATACGCAAACGCGCGTGCGCGCGAACCGCCACAGAGCGAGCGATATTCGCATTGTCCGCATTTTCCCTTGAATTCGCTGGGGGTATGCAGCGCACGAAACATCGGAGAGTCGCGGTATACATCCACAAGATTGTCCGTGCGCACGTTGCCCACGGCCAGAGGTAGAAAGCCCGCCGGATAGATGTCGCCTTGGTTGGAGACGAACATAATACCGTGCCCATCGCGGATTTCGAATCCCCGATACACTGGCGTCTTCTCAATCTCGCTGGCATGCATTCCCTCCTGGCGCATTCGGTTCAATGCAACCCGGCGATAGGAGGGCGCTTCCGTTGTTTTGATGGCGAACGGAGCCACGCGCGCCAGATCATAAATCCAATTCATCAACTCCTCGCCGCGCTCCGGAGAAACCGGCTGCAACGTTTTGCCGCGGCCCACAGCAATCAGGAAGAAGAGACTCCAGCGCATCACCTGGATGGACTTGAGCAGTTCGTAGATCGCCGGCAGGTCATCGGCGGTTTCCTCTGAAACCAGGGTATTCACCTGAATCGGCATTCCCAGCTTTGCTGCGCCTTCGGCGGCGCGAATGGTCCAATCGAAGCAGCCTTCCACGCCGCGCACGGCCTCATGCCGAAGGGCGCTGGAGCCATCCAGGCTCAGGCCAAGGCTCTCAATGCCATGCGCCTTCAATTTGGCCAGGGCATCAAAGGTCAAATCTCCGGTCGCGCTCGGCGTAATCGAAACGGTCAATCCCAGCATATGCGCATAGTCAATCAGGTCATACAAATCCGCGCGCTTCAGGGGATCGCCGCCGGTCAGGATCAACTGCGGCAAGGGCTTGTGGAAGGATGCAATCTGGCGCAGCAAGTCCTTGCTCTCGGCGTGCGACAACTCTTGAGGATGCGGCGTGGAGACGGCTTCAGCGCGGCAGTGGCGGCATGCCAAAGCACAGGCCTGCGTCATCTCCCAATACACCAGCATCGGATCCTTGGCGAAATCACGCGCACCAGAACCGTGCGTGGAGCGGGCGGAAGGTTCGGCAACCGGGGGGACCACCTGGACTCCTCCGTTACTGGATACAAAGAGACGGCTCGAAACTTCTGTCATGACGACCTTCTTCCTGCTGGTTTTTGTCTTGCCCGTGCTTCCGATTCTAAAATCCCTTACCGCTCCTGCCTCAATGGCTCATGATTGCCGGCTGCTGTGAGCACAGGAACTTTCGCTCGAGCGCCCTCAACATGGAAGCGTGCAACCGTCGCATCCACAGGTGGCTGCACGCCTCCGCGCAAGATCCTCAACATCGAGCAGAACCCATCCTTTGGGCCCAGTACGTTCGCGGATGCGCTCGGTTTGCATGGTAAAATCATCGTGGCTGAATTCATTCGCATAGGATCCAAGCCTCAGCTACATCCATGCCGCCATGCCATCCTTGTCAACCATAACCACTTGCCATCTCCTATGCTGTGACATACGTCACAATGGCGCCGCTGGCTGATAACCAAAGCATCTTGCTGGCAACGGGAAAGGCTGCCGGCGGTGAGCTGTGTAAATTACAAAACTAAAACGTTCAGCCGCGCCACTGGATGAAAGAATCAGGTTGTTATGAGCGAATATCCAGTAATTATTCAAGGTGGCATGGGGATTGGCGTCTCGAACTGGCGGCTGGCGCAGGCCGTTTCACGGACCGGGCAGCTTGGAGTGGTCTCAGGAACGGCTCTGGACCAGATACTGGTTCGACGCCTGCAGGATGGCGATCCGCAAGGCCACATGCGCCGTGGATTGGATGCTTTTCCTTTTCCGGCGATGGCCGAGCGGGTCTGGCGCGCGTACTTCATAGCCGGGGGCAAGGCGCATACGGAGCCCTATCGCGTGGCGGGTTCGCTTACCAAAGACAATCCCCGCCACTTGGTTGAGTTGTGCATGGTGAGCAACTTTGTGGAAGTGTTTCTGGCTCGCGAAGGGCACAAGAACCCGGTTGGCATTAACTACATGGAGAAGATCCAGACAGCTCATCTGCCAAGCATCTATGGAGCCATGCTGGCAGGGGTTCGGTACGTGGTCATGGGCGCAGGGATTCCGCTGAAGATTCCCGGCGTTCTGGATCGCCTGGCTCAGCATCAGCCTGTGGAGTACAACCTGCATGTGACGGGCGGGCTCGAGGGCGATGATTTCACCATGCACTTTGATCCGCATGAGTTTATGGAGCAGGAGATGGTGCCGTTGACCAGGCCCGGATTTCTACCGATCGTCTCCTCCAACACGCTGGCCTCCACTATGCTCAAAAAAGCCAATGGCCAGGTGGATGGACTGGTGGTGGAGATGCAAACGGCGGGCGGACACAATGCTCCGCCACGCGGAAAGCTACAGCTATCCGAGGCGGGCGAACCGATCTACGGCGAGCGAGACGCGGTCGACATTGCAGAGCTCTGCGAACTGGGCGTGCCGTTCTGGCTGGCGGGAGGATATGGGCATCCGGAAAAGCTGCGGGAAGCGCTGTCTCAGGGAGCCACAGGCGTGCAGGTAGGAACCGCCTTCGAGTTCGCCGAGGAGTCTGGACTGCGGGAAGACTACAAGCAGTTGCTGATGGCCAAGGCCGTTGTCGGCAACGGGCATGTGTTCACGGACCCGGTGGCGTCGCCCACAGGATTTCCGTTCAAAGTTGCGCGTCTGGAGGGTACGTATTCTGAGCCGGAGGACTATGCCGCCAGGCCGCGCATCTGCGATCTGGGCTTTTTGCGCGAGCCTTACCGAACGCCGGAGGGCGGCATCGGCTATCGTTGCGCCGCCGAGCCGCTCAGCCTTTATCTAGCCAAGGGCGGTAAAGCGGAAGAGGCTGTCGGCCGCAAGTGCCTCTGCAATGCGTTGATGGCCAACGTCGGTTATCCGCAGGTAAGGAACGGGCAACGTGTGGAACAAGGCATAGTAACCACCGGCGACGATCTGAATAGCGTCCCGCGGTTTTTGTCGCAGGGCCGCTCCCACTACACTGCGGCGGAGGTGGTGGAAGCTCTTCTGCATGGATACCCGGAAGACCCCGAGCAGAACCGTGAGTGCGGCTTCCTGCTCCAGACAACCATCGCATGACCGGCTCGGCGAGCTGAAAATCAAACCAGCAGCAGGATCCCCGGCAACCCACATTCTGCCCGGGATCCCCCACTCAGTGAACGGCGTTCCTTAGCAGGCCGAGAGCTGTTCGAGCATCGCCGGCTGGAGCACGGTGAGCGCCACGCCTCGCATCGCAATGATCTTGTCCTTGCGAAACCGGCTGAGCGTGCGCGTCACGGTCTCTCGCGTCGTCGCGGTCATTGAGGCCAGCTCTTCGTGAGTCAACTGCATCGTGACCACCGCTTTCGAATTCTTCCGAGCCTCATCGGTCCAATCCAGAATCAATCGTGCCAGCCTCCCGGCTGGAGATCCAGGCAGAGCAACCAGCCGCGCTTCGTCAAACGCTGCGCGATAGTCCTGCGCCAAAGACTTCGCCGCACCAATGCTCGCATCGCCATACGCCTGCAACATGCTCGCGAGGTGCTTGACGGATAGAACGCGAGCGACACATGGCTCAAGCGATTCCGCGGTCACTTCGTGTTCGCCGTCAGTCAACGCCGCGCTCATGCCCAGAACGTCTCCCGCATCCGCGATGCGCAGAATCATGGTGCGGCCTTCCTTTGAGCTGGTTGAAATCTTTATCCTCCCGGAGCAAAGCACATACACCGCGTCGGTGCGGTCCCCTTCACGAAACAGGACCGTACCACGCGGATACTCCATGGTCACCGAATGGGATTCAAGGAACGCGCGGGACTGCTGACCCAGACTACAGAAGGCGTGCTTTCCGGCCTGAGAACAACTTTCACATTTGGACATTGGTTTCTCCTTGAGTCGTATCTGCTGATAGCAAAAGCAATCGCCATGCCAAACGTCGCCCCTTGTGATTTCAATCACTTATAACTGTAAAATTAAGTCTTATGCCGGTCGCGTTGGGTGAAATGGCGCAGCCACTGCGCCATTTCACCCAGCCCGGCCGATCTCACGCTTGCGCAATACGATGCACCTATGCCGTTCTATGCCTGAAGCTGTCTCCATTGTCGTGATCGACGATAACCCGGGAAGTCTCGAACTGGTCTCGGCAGCTCTCTCCCACGCCGACGCAGCAGTCTACACCGCATCGAGCCCCGCCGAAGGGCTGGAGCTCGTGCGCAAGCATCGCCCGCGGCTCGTTCTCACGGACCTGGTCATGCCCGGGATCACGGGACTGGAAGTCCTCGAGCAGGTCGTCCGCTTCGACCCCTTGATCGATGTCATTCTAATGACGGCTCATTACACCACCGAAACAGCCGTCGCCGCCATTCGCCAGGGCGCTGCCGACTACCTTCAAAAACCTGTCAAAATCGCCCTTCTCCGCGAGCGGGTGGCGCGGCTGATCGACGTGGCCAACCGCCGGAAAACCTTCAAATCTTCTGCGGGCGAGACGCCACAGTTGGAATTTGAGGGTCTGGTGGCAGCCAGCAACAGGATGTGGGATCTCTTCGCCATGATCGAAAGAGTAGCCCCGCACTACCGCTCCATGCTCATCCACGGAGCCACCGGCGTTGGCAAGGACCTGGTCGCCGGCGCTATCCATCGCCGCAGCCGGGTGGGCGGAAAATTCGTGGTCCTGAACTGCTCGGCCGTCGTGGAAACCCTCTTTGAGAGCGAACTCTTTGGTCATGTGCGTGGAGCCTTCACCGGAGCCGACCGCGACAAAACGGGCCTCTTCGAGCTCGCCAACGAAGGAACCCTCTTTCTCGACGAGATTGGCGACATGCCTCTCCAGACGCAGGCCAAACTGCTCCGCGCGCTCCAGAACCAGGAGATCCTGCCTGTCGGCTCGCTCACCTCTCGTAAGGTCAACGTCCGCGTCGTCGCCGCCACCCATCACGATCTTCGCGCCGCCATTGCCGAGGGCAAGTTTCGTGAGGACCTCTATTACCGTCTCTCCATGGTGGAACTGACGGTTCCTCCGCTCAAGGACCGGCCGGAGGACATTCCGCTTCTTGCCCGGCATTTTGTCAAGAAGTTCAGCCATGAGTTTTCCAGAAAGATCGACGGCCTCACCCCGCGCGCATCCATTGTCCTCGGACGCTATGCGTGGCCCGGCAATGTGCGGGAACTTGAACATGTCATCGGCCGCGCTTGCATGCTCGCAGACAGCTCCAAAATCGATGTTCAGGATCTGCCCGAGCATCTCATCCCTCACCATCCGCCTGGGAATGCAGACGGAGCTTCGCCCACCTCCCTTGCGGACCACGAGCGGAGCCTCATCGAAGAGGCCCTGCGCGCAGCAGACGGCAATCAATCTCAGGCGGCGCGACGGCTAGGAATAGGCCGCGACGCGCTCCGCTACAAAATCAAGAGATATCAGATCTCTTCTTAACCAGCCGAGAACAACAAGCCGGAGATGCACTTACGCAGTTGCGATGGAAGAACCGGCTTCACTAGATACCCCGTGAAGCCTGCCTGGGCAATTCGCTCCGGAGACGCATCCGACCATGCCGCTACCAGCGCGATAAGAGGCGTTGTCCTGAAGGCCTCCATCTTCCGCAGAACCTTTGCGGTCTCATATCCATCCAGCTTCGGAATCAGCAGATCCAGAATCATCAGTTCGGGCAAGAACGTACTGGCTCTTTCCAAAACCTGTTCGCCATCCCCGGCGTCACGCACTTCATAGCCGCCAGCCTCCAGCATGGACCGCAGAAGTTCCCGGCTGCTCAACGGATCGTCTGCGATCAGGATCCTTTTGGCCACAGCCCGCGAAATGCCTTCGGAAGGTTCCAGCCGTCCTGGGTTCACTCCGCCAGCTTAGAAGCGTTCCAGCGCGCCGCCAGTGACACCCATCACAGATGGCTGGCGGGCAGCGTGAAATGAAACCGGCTCCCCTGCCTCAGCCGGCTCTCCACCCAGATCTTGCCACCCTGCATCTCCACAAGATGCCGGCAGATCGTCAGACCAAGACCGGTCCCCTCCCGCCCCCCCGCCGGCGTGAAGCCCACCTGATAGAACTTGTCAAAAATCCGCTCGCACTCTTTGGCCGGGATGCCCACGCCGGTGTCAGACACCGTAATCGTCACAAAGCCTTCGTCAGCAGCGGCTTCTACCCACACCTTGCCACCTGCCGGAGTGAACTTCACTCCATTGTGGATCAGGTTGGAGAGGATCTGGCGCAGACGCATAGGATCCGCCACCACACGATGGTCCAGATCGTCGCTCCCGCGCAGCGACACAGACTTCGAAGCCGCATAGGGCAGAAGCGCATTCACCGCCTCGCAGACGACCTCCCGCACAGACAACGGTTCGGTGTGCAGGTTCAGGCCGCCCGCTTCAATGCGGCTCAGATCGAGCACATCGTTGATCAGGCCCAACAGATGCTCGGAGTCACTTTGAATATGGTGCAGGAACCGTCTTTGCTTCTCATTCAGCGGGCCGTTGGCTTCCTCTCCCAGCAACTCGGCGAACCCAATGATCGTGTGCAGCGGCGTACGCAGTTCATGGCTGATGCTGGCCATGAATTCGCTCTTGAGCTGGTTCAACCGCTCCGCCTCCTGATGCCGCGCCGCTAACTCTGTCACATAACTTTCCTGCAGCGTATGCACCCACTGCTCAATCTGCTTCCGTTCCGTTACATCGCGGATAACCGCCGTCACATAGGTCCCGCTCTCCGTCTGCACAGGACTCAGGCTGATCTCCACTGGAAATTGTGTTCCATCTTTACGCTGAGCGTAGAGGTCAAGACCTTGTCCCATAGGTCTGGTCTCGCCTGCGGCGGCAAAGTCCTTGCGGCGTTCTGCATGGTTGGCTCGGTTTGCTTCTGGCGCCAGCGCATCCACGTTCACGGCCATCAGTTCATCGTGGCTATATCCAAACATCGTCTCGGCTGTGCGGTTGGCGATCACGATCCTACCCCGGGCGTCCACCTGCAGGATGGCATCGGGAGCGCTCTCAATCAGATCCCGAAATCTGTGCTCGGCCAGTGCCTCCGCGCGGGCCCGCGCCTCTTGTTCCATCAGGGCCGCCAGGCGCAACTGCTGCTCAGCCAGTGCTTCCTCTGCCGTCTTCCGCTCGGTAATGTCGCGAGCAATCTTGGCTATGCCCACGATCGCGCCGCTGCCATCCACAATCGGGGACAGGCTAAGCGAGACGAAGATCTTTCTTCCACTCTTATGCCTTCGGGCAACCTCAAAATGCTCCACCCGTTGCCCTCGGCGGAGCTGTTCAAGAAACCCTTCGCTTCGTTGCTCCTCGCCTGGCCACGCCAGCAAGGACACGGGCTGGCCAATTGCCTCTTCCGCTTCGTATCCGAAGATCCGCCTCGCTGCCGCATTCCAGCTTGCAATCCTGCCGGTCAACGATTCAATAAGGATCGCGTCGTCGGACGATTCCACGATCGCGGCCAGCCACCGTTCGGCATGGGGCAGCGAGCGGGGATCCGCTGGAAAGGATTCGGGTTCAACAGGATCAGGGACGAAATCTTTCATCAAGGCCGACTGGGTAGCAGTCTACAGCTTCTGATTATCGCCGGTCCTGGCTGGCCAGCGCGAGCTTGCCTGCTGGATCCTCCCTCGCGCCCGTCCCAGGATGGGAGCCAACGCTCGATCGGAACGTATCCGCAGGCCGCCCGGCGGCGCCGGCTCCGTGGACCGGTCCTGCCGCAAATCCGGATGACCGCGAAGCGGACCATCCCTCCATGCAGGATCCACTCTCTCAGCCACGCCGGCGACTCTGTCCCCTCACGCCTCGCCCCATCGCCAGCATCTGCCGTACCATCCATCTGCGAGCTAGCCGGACCATCTTCTTCCCGGCCCCGCGTCTTCCCGTCGCCTACCGGCACTGGAAACGTGACGCCTCTCCTGGACAACCATCGTGTTATCCTATGGTTCGCAGTTTCAAAGCCGCCAGCGCCCGGCTCCTGGCGCTCGCGTCGGCCGAAACTGGAGCGTACGGCCCGTGTCTCGACCCTGTGATGTCAGAACAGAATCAGAAAGCAACTTTGAAATCCCATGTGCCGGTCTTTTCTGCTTTGGCGCACGGGCAGCCGCAATCGGCGTACCATCGGCGAACACTCCATGCCGTCGTGGAGCGTTGGAAATTTGTACCTTCCATCCTCCACCTCGTTGCGAACCTTCATGCTGACCGGATCGTTCTCGGAGCGCGCAGGGCTTCGTCCCGGCTCGATTCCATCCCTCAAGGACCAACCCCTTTCCTGCTGGCCAAAACTTCCTGCCCGGTACGGACCATCGCTCATGCAAAGTAGCCCTGCGAAGGGACAACGAAGGGCAACTCAACAGCCGGAGAGACAAACGCGGGGCTAAGATTGAGTATGAAGTCTTCTTTGCCAACAGGACACAATCATGAGTGCTTCAATTGCGAGCTGCGCTCATTGCGCATGTTCTGCAATTTGAGCGACTCTGCGCTTGCTGATTTCCAGAAGCTCGGCGTCAAACGGTTCCTTCCCAAGGGCATCCGGCTCTTCGAAGAAGACCAGCCAAGTACAGGCGTCTTTGTGCTTTGTACCGGGCAAGTCAAGCTGTCCTGCACCTCCAGAGAGGGAAAAACCCTCATTTTGAAGATCGCATTGCCCGGTGATGTGCTCGGGCTTGGCGCGGTCATCTCCGGTTCAAAATACGAGGTCACCGCTGAGGTCATCGAGCCCACGGAGATCAAGAACATCCGCCGCCAGGAATTCCTTGAGTTTCTGGAGAAGCATGGAGAGGCAAGCCTGCACGCCGCCAAATCCCTCTCCGAGGAATACAAAACCGCGTTCTTCGATGCGCGCCGCCTCGCCCTGTCGGGTTCAGCAGCGGAACGCTTGGCCTCGCTCTTGCTCGATTGGGCTCGTATGGCTTCCTGCGGAAAACCAGAGATGCGCTTCACCATGGCCTTGACTCACGAAGAGTTGGCCAATATGGTCGGCAGTTCCCGAGAAACGGTCACTCGTCTGTTGAGCAAATTCAAACGCGACAAACTCATCCAGATCCGCGGCGCATCGATCCTCGTTCTCGATCCAGTCAAGCTGGAACAGCTCGCCTGTATGCAACTCCTGTGATTCAGATCACAGTTTCGCAAGCCCCGATCTTTCTACAGTCAGACTAGAGGGAAGCAATGGTTACCCATTGCGCCAACCCGGTCTGCCATGTAGAAGTCAAATCGATAAGGGATGGAGAACTGTACGCGCTAAAGCCCCGCTCCGCTGACACGGAGTTCTTCTGGCTTTGTCCCACTTGCTCAGAGATCTCGCAACGGATTCTCGATTCGTCGGGCGGTGTCACCGTCGTTGCCAGGACCGGCTATCACCGTCCACCAACGCCGAAAGCAGACATCAGGAGAGTCTTCTTTTTTTGAGAATCCGCTCCTACCCAGCGCGCTCTGCGTTGGCCATACAAGCGCCTTCACTCTCCATCTCCGTTCAGCATCTGCCTGCAACCGGTAACCCGTGTGGCCTGAGCTTGCACCCTCAGGTTTCTCTCAGGAGAGGGTATGTCGAAGCAAAGTTCCGAGTTCCCGTCGTTTCTGCGAATTCTGCTGGCGACAGACTGTTCAACCGTGTCAGGCGCTGCCTTCTGCTGCGCCCTCGATCTGGCGCAAGCGTTTCACTCCAGGCTTACGGTGCTCAAGACTGTCGAACCTGCGGAGACAGATGCAACGGAACCCCAGGCATCCGATCCATCCCTCGGCCATGCATTCACTTCGGCCCCGAGCGATTCCTCGGGGTTGGTGAGTCACGCTCTCGCCCGCGGCATCGAGTGCCAGATCAGTACCGAGTCCGGCCATCCCGCCGATGCGATTCTGCGCCAGGCCAAGGCCATGCAAGCCGACCTCATCGTGCTTGGAGTTGACTCGACTCGTGGTCACGAGCCCTTCCCATTGGAGACGATTGTCGAAACAGTGCTCAGGAAATCGCCATGTCCTGTGCTGGCCGTCGGCCCAATTTCGGTCACACACCGTGCCAGGCGTCCGCACTCCCAGCCTGTCCTGTTCGCCACAGACTTCCATCGGACCACCACTCGCGCCATTGCCTATGCGGCCGCCCTCTCTGAATCCTGCCACACGGAACTGCACTGCCTGCATGTTCTTCCCCGTGTTCTGCAATCCAGCCAGAAAATGGAGGTCATTCCCACTATCCTTACCTGCGCACTAAGGCAAGTCGCCTGTAGTGTGGTCGGCAATCCGGTTTGTGCCGTCACCTTCGGCAGTGAAGTCTCCCAGGCAATCGTCGAATATGCACGCGAGCACGATGCGGCCACTGTGGTTCTCGGAGTTCGTCAGGCATCCATGACGGGAACCGGCCTGGCGCCGCATATCGCCTATCGAGTGATTGCCGAAGCTCCCTGCCCGGTACTGACCGTGCCCTTCGGCAGAGACTCCGACGAGACCCAGCCTGCCTTCCATACCTAAGTGGGGAACCTGCGCCAGCCATCAACCGGCACACCTTCCCTCTACCATGCCGGCCAGCGCCAGCCAGTGATCTCGGGCCTATCCTGACCTTCGCTGTAGGCGTAGTGGATGCTGTCGATGATCTGCCCTTTCAGCCATTCCTTTACGTGTCCGCCGGCAGCTTGCAGGCTGGGCACCCGATCAATCACATCAATGGCCAGATTGAACCGGTCTACCTGATTGCGAATCGCCAGTTCCAGCGGCGTGTTGATGTTGCCCTTTTCCTTGTAGCCGCGAACATGGATGTTGGCGTGATTGGTCCTTCGGTAGGTGAACTTGTGGATCAGCCACGGGTATCCATGGAAGTTGAAGATCACCGGCTTGTTCCTGGTGAACAAGGAGTCGAAGTCCCGGTCAGACAGCCCGTGCGGATGCTCGGAATCGGGCTGCAGGCAATACAGGTCAACCACATTCACAAAGCGGATCTTCAAGCCCGGAAAATGTTCCCTCAGGATGGCGACCGCCGCCAGTGCTTCCTGCGTCATAATATCGCCCGCGCTGGCCACAACCACATCCGGCTCAACGCCGTTATCGTTGCTGGCCCACTCCCAGATGCCCACGCCCTTGGTGCAATGCACAATCGCCTCTTCGATCGTCAGGTACGTCAGATGCATCTGCTTGTCAGAGACGATCACATTCACATAATCCTCGCTGCGCAGGCAGTGGTCGGCAACGCTCAACAGACAATTGGCGTCGGGGGGTAGATAGATTCGCGTAACGTCCGCCCGCTTGTTGCTCACCACATCCAGAAATCCAGGATCCTGATGGGTGAATCCATTGTGGTCCTGTCTCCAGACAAGCGATGAGATCAGCAGGTTCAAGGAGGAGACGGGCGCTCGCCAGTCAATCTCCAGCTTGGACTTTTCCAGCCATTTCGCATGCTGGTTGTACATCGAGTCAACGATGTGAACAAACGCCTCATAGGTATTGAACAGACCATGTCGGCCCGTCAGCAGGTAACCCTCCAACCATCCTTCCAGGGTGTGCTCGCTCAGCATCTCCATTACCCTGCCATCCGGTGCAATCTCGCTACCGTCCGCGTCTTCCGGCTTGATCGCAGCCATCCACGTCTTCTCGCTCGCCGCGTAAACCCCGTCCAGCTTATTCGACGCATTCTCATCGGGGCTGAACATGCGAAAGTTCGACATGTTCCGGCGCATCACTTCGGTCAGAAACTTCCCCAGCGTCGCCGTCGGCGAAACTTCTTCCCTTCCCGGCTTCTCCACCTTTACCGCAAACTCCCGGAAGTCAGGCAGATGCAGCGGCTTGCGTAGCTTGCCTCCGTTGGCGTGCGGATTGGCGCTCATGCGGCGTTCGCCCTTCGGGGCCAACTCCCTCAACTCCTCAACCAGCCGGCCGCTCTCATCGAACAGTTCGTCGGGCTTGTAGCTGCGCATCCAGTCTTCCACCATGCGCAGATGCGCGGGATTGCTCTGGACATCCAGCACAGGAACCTGATGCGCCCGCCAGAAGCCTTCCACCTTGTGCCCGTCCACCTCCTTGGGGCCGGTCCAGCCCTTTGGACTACGGAGGATGATCATCGGCCAGCGCGGCCGCTCTACTTCGCCCGTACTCCGTGCCTGCTGTTGAATCTCGTGGATCTGGGCGATGCAGGCCTCCATCGTCGCGGCCATCTTCTGATGCATCAGAACCGGATCATCGCCTTCCACAACATAAGGAGTCCAGCCGTACCCCCGAAACAGGTCTTCCAGCTCCTTCGCCGTAATGCGCGAGAGCACCGTTGGATTCGCGATCTTGTAGCCGTTCAGATGCAGGATGGGAAGAACAGCTCCATCGCGGATTGGATTCAGGAACTTGTTGCTGTGCCACGATGTAGCCATCGGCCCGGTCTCAGCCTCACCATCCCCAATCACCACGTTCACAATCAGCTCAGGATTGTCAAAAGCCGCACCAAACGCATGCGAAAGGCTGTAACCCAGTTCTCCTCCCTCATGGATGGAGCCCGGAACCTCCGGCGTGCAGTGGCTCCCCAACTGGCCGGGAAAGGAAAAGGCGCGAAACAGCTTCAGCATGCCCTCTTCGTCCTGGCTCTTCTCCGGATAGACCTCCGAGTAGACGCCTTCCAGATAACAGTTAGAGAGAACTGCCGGAGCCCCGTGTCCAGGACCGGAGATGTAGATCATGTTCAGGTCGTACTTCCGGATCATGCGGTTCAGATGAACCCACGTAAACGTCTGCCCCGGATCCGATCCCCAATGGCCCAGCAATCGGTGCTTGAAGTGTTCGGGCCGCAGCGGCTGCTTCAAAAGCGGATTGTCGCGCAGGTAAATCATGCCCGCACAAAGATAGTTGCAGGCATGCCAGTAGGCGATGGTCTTTCGCAACTCCTCCGCAGACAACGGCGTCTCGTTCAAAGATCCAGAAGGCTTGGCTTGCTCGCTAGAGGGCATGATGGCGCTCCTTTACGGTTAGCGGCTCAAACAAGGACAATATCGGCTGCCCGATCCGTCGGACTAAGACGTTCTTCTTTCAGTGTGCCTCAACCGAACGTCTGTCTTGGTGACAGATGTCACAAATTTTGGCTTCTATTCGTGAAACGATATTGTAAGGAGTGTCTTCTGAACTCCGGGTGGAAAAGGCGACGCTATGCCAGGCGATTCGATACTCGTAGTGAATACCGGTTCTTCCAGCCTGAAGACGGGACTCTATGTTTCATCGCAAAACGACGAACAATTGCTCCTCGACGCCACTGCCGAGCGATTGGGTGAAACGGATGCCACGCTGTCGCTGCGGGATGCGCATGGCCGTATCCTGCGATCCGAAACGCTTGCTTTGGAGACCCACCAGCAGGCGTTGCATTCCGTTTCGCAATGGCTGGCCAGCCACGGCATCCACCCACCCAAAGCCATCGGGCATCGCGTCGTCCATGGCGGTCCAAAGCTGATCGAACACCAGCGGATTACCAACAGCGTTCTTGATACACTCCGCCAATACACCCACTTCGCGCCCCTGCACATTCCCTTGGCGCTGGCGCTCATCGAGCAGGCGGAATCGGCCTATCCCGCCGTACCCCAGTTTGCCTGCTTCGATACCGCCTTCCACCGCACCCTGCCCCTTACCGCGTCACGCTTCCCAATCCCGCATAGCCTCTTCGCGGAAGGGGTTCGCCGATATGGATTCCACGGACTTTCCTACGAATCCATCGTGCATGCTCTGGGCGCAGAGCTTCCCGCGCGTGCCGTCTTCGCTCATCTGGGCAACGGAGCCAGCCTCACCGCCGTCAAGAATGGCTGCTCCATCGATACCAGCATGGGGCTCACTCCAACTGGAGGCATTCCCATGGGCACACGAACCGGCGACCTGGACCCCGGGGTTCTGCTTTACCTCATGCGTGGCAAGCGGATGGACACGGACGATCTGGAGACCCTGCTGAACCGCGAATCGGGACTCAAGGGGCTCTCCGGCACAAGTGCGGACATCCGAACCCTCACCGCCTCCGCAGAAGCCGGCGATGCGCAGGCGCAATTGGCCCTCGACGTCTTTTGCACGGCAGTGGCCAAGACCATCGCCGCCTACGCCGTCGTCTTGGATGGGTTGGAGATGCTCGTCCTGTCAGGAGGCATCGGAGAACACAGCACTCTGGTCAGAACAAAGATCTGTGCGCATCTCAGGTTCCTTGGCCTCACCCTCGATGAACAGGCCAACGCCACATCCAGCTCCACCATCTCCTCCCAGGACTCCAGCGTTCCGGTTCGCATCGTCCCGAGCGGGGAAGATCTCCAAATCGCACGGCACTGCCGCCGCCTGCTCTTGCGGGAGAGCTTACGCTCCACTGATCCTCTCCAGTGACCGCGATCACAGACACCCGGTTCGAATCTCTCCAGCCTAAGAATAGGAGGCTCTATGCCATCTCCTTCCCATCCGTTCACGTCCTCTTCCGGCCGCAAAGCCTGTACCGGTCCTTGCACTGGATTCGGCACTACAAGCTCCTGCCCTCCCTTGATCGTGCTGGCGGCATTCGCAAACCACCCGCACGTGCTTCTCTCAAAGCCGCATTCCGTGCGGAGTCTGTACCCATGCTTCGGAAGGGAGCGCTGAACCGTTCGTATAGAAAGCAGTGTCAGCCAATCTGCAACCCTCCAGCTACTCACGAATCGCCCGCTCTACTCCTGCTCCTGGATCTGGTTGGCGGAACGAGTCAGAAGTACCGTCGAACGAGGGCCCAGCAGATACGCCGCCGCGCGAAACACATCTCCCGGGGGTTGCAGGATGTCCAGCGGAGTCGGCTTGCCGGTGTCAATCAGCCGGGACCATGGATCGCCGGAAGGGGGAGACGGAACCGCAAACGATAACGGCTCCCAATAAGCGTTCATCATCAGGTGGAATACCGGATCATCCTGCCAGAACCCTGTCGCCGCCAATGTATGAGAATCTTCCGAGAGGTCAGGCGAGTGGAGCTTCACGCCATGCCATTCAATCCTGGCCAGCTCCAGCACCTCCCGGAATGACTTCTCCGCTCCATCCAGACGGCAACAGAATCGCGTCCGGAGTTGGAGCAGAGCGCGAACGAACCGATGCAAGCCGGCGTACTTCTGGCGCCGGCTCCAATCGAACCATGACCGCTCGTTATTTTGACAATAGGCGTTGTTGTTCCCTCCCTGCGTTCTGCGAACCTCATCTCCCATCAGCAGCATCGGCGTGCCCACCGCCAGCACGGTCAAGGTCAATGCATTTCGCACCTGACGTTCCCTCAGAGCCTCGATCACCTCGTCGTCCGTTGGCCCTTCAACGCCACAGTTCCAGGAGAGGTTCTCAAACATTCCATCCCGGTTGGATTCCTGGTTCTCCAGGTTATGTTTGTCGTTGAAACAAACCAGATCATTCAACGTGAACCCATCGTGACAGGTGACGAAATTGATGTTTTGCCGAGGAGAATGACACGGATGAAGGTAGATATCCTGGCTGCCCAGCAACCGTTCTCGAATCCGTTGAACCGTGCCGCGATCAGACTTGATGAAAGACCGAACATCATCCCGGAAGATGCCGTTCCACTCCGTCCACCGATCGACTGAAAAGGATCCAACCTGATAAAGACCGCCCGCATCCCACGGCTCCGCAATCAGCTTTACCCCCGCAAGCATCGGGTCCGCATCGATCTCCCATATGGTCGGCGCGTTCACCATCGGCGTGCCGTCCACGTCTCGGGTCAGCACAGACGCCAGATCAAACCGGAAACCGTCCACGTGCATCTCTGTAACCCAATGGCGCAGGCTGTCGATGATCATCCGCCGCACCACCGATTGATTCACATTCAGCGTATTTCCCGTCCCCGTGAAGTCCGCGTATTCAGACCGATCCTTGGCGAGAATGTAATACATCGGGTTATCCAACCCCTTGAAACTCAGCGTGGGTCCATTCGCTCCGTGTTCGGCCGTATGGTTGTACACAACGTCCAGGATCACCTCTATCCCAGCGCGATGCAGCGCTTTAACCATGTCCCGAAACTCGTCAACGCACCCGGAGGCGGAAGCCACCGAACTGTAGAGCGGATGCGGCGCAAAAAAACTCACCGGGCTGTAGCCCCAATAATTCTCCAGCCCCGGCGGCGCATCTTGCGTATCGAATGCAAACACCGGCATCAGCTCGACCGCGGTGATTCCAAGATCTTTGAGATATGGGATCTTTTCCATCAGGCCGGCATAGGTGCCTCGAAGATTCTCCGCTACTCCAGAGTTTGGGTTCTTCGTGAACCCGCCAACATGGGCCTCGTAGAGGATCGTGTTCCGAAATAGATGAGCCGGCGGTTGGTCATCTTCCCAGTCGTACCGTCCAAGATCGATAGCCACGCTTCTCATCGAAGTGGATTCGTTGCTCCCCTCTGCGGCCGCTGCTTTGCGCTCATAATGGCTGCAGCAGACGGCTCTGCCGTAAGGATCAAGAAGCACCTTCTCGGCGTCAAACCGCAAGCCACGCTTTGGCTCGAACGGTCCGGCAACGCGATACGCGTAGACCTGCCCATGTCCAAGCCCAGGAACAAAGACATGCCAGTAATGCCCGGTCCGGCTCTTCTCTTCCGTCAACGGGATCACCCGATTCGGCGCACGCGCGTGCTCACCCGCAAAGAGAAGCAGATCGATCTCCCGGGCATGCGATGAGAAGATGCTGAAATTGATGCCCCCGTCCAGGACGGTCGCCCCCAGCGGATACGGCTTTCCCGCCTGCCGGTCGTCAAACAACGGTTGCAGCGATCGATCCATCTTATCTTCATGGTACTGCCTTCATGGGTCATCCGTCGGCAGCCCCGATCTCCAGCCACACCCAACCTCATGCTCCCGCCAAGGAAGTTATCTCGCTTTGAAGGTGCAACGGTGACCATCATCACAGGGAATCTCCCCCCCGGCATGCCAATCTATACGGTACGAGGCAGCAATACTTTGGTTAACACGCTCCAATCGGAAAACCAATCCACTCGAACGGAGGAGATAGAGGGCCTGAAGACGCTGGTAGTCCGCCGCGCTCTGTATTGGAGTACCGCACCGGAGTATATCTACGGCCCGAACGGCAAATACCACAGCGGGACGGAAGTGGAGTTAGCCGGAACGATCCCGGACAAAGGAGCATTCGTCCCGTTTGATCCCGATGAAGCGGTTCAGCTATTTCGCGACCTGCTTCTCATAGCAGATTGGGTGGTCGCAGCGGTTCCAACGGAGCGAGTCGATATCATGCGCCATAGAACCAATACGTACTTCTCAGCGAAACACCACAATCGTCCTGACGCCATCGTAACGGTGCGGCTTCGAACTCATGACCTCGCCAACGACGACGATCGAGCGCAGAAATACCTGTCAGCCATCGAAGAACGGCTCTCGGATTTGGGCGCAGAGCGGCTTTGACCGTTGCTACCGAAGCAGGCGTCAGCACACTAGGCTCACTCGCAGCGTCGCTCCCGGGGTACACATCATCTCCTTCAGAACAACGCTGTGTGGACCTTTCACAGGAGGATATTTCAACCAGAGTTGCAGATCCGCAGTGGTTGACAGCGCGCAATACCGTGGCGAAGAGCAGTCGAGGGCAAGGACGATATGAAATTCAAGAAAATCTTGATAGCCGTGGATGAGAGCACGCACGCCGCCAGGGCAATGGAAGTAGGCATTGAATTAGCCGGCCTGCTGCATGCGGAGATCGCATTTGTGCATGTGTTCGATGAAAGAAGCATTCCCGGAGGAGTCGTCGCCGTGGATGCGGGATCGGATGAAGTCGAATTCTACCGCAAAGAAGCTCGCAAGCTGCTTCATGCCTTCGCGGAACGAGCGGTGGCCACGCCCACTCCGCTTACCTTCCTGGAGAGTGGCAAACCTGGCCCCAGGATTGTCGCTGTCGCCAAACAATGGCAGGCCGATATCATCGTGATGGGAACACGGGGCAGAAGTCCCATAGCCAGTGCGCTTACAGGTAGCGACGCCCAGTCAGTCCTCCACCATGCGCCGTGTCCGGTCTTGGCCGTAAAGGACTGAGAAGCGTGCAACGGATGACCGCTTCTGCTCCAACCCACGGCAGCCTCCGCAGCGCAGCAGAGAATCGGCGCTCAGCCAAGATGCGGCCCTCACAAAAGCCTGCCCGCTAGCCGCTGCCCCATCCACTTCCTGGCTGCGGTCACACCAACACCCTTCGGCCAGCCATCATCGACCCCAGGAATGGGTCGGCTCAAAGCATGTCTCTCGCACGCGTGACGCGAGCCCTGGACTCCGGCTTTGGAATCAAAAACCCACACATCGCGTCAATCGCCGAAATGCCAGAGGTCGAATGACGAGCATCCATCCGGCCCGCCGCCCGTCTCACGGCTGGACGTCGCTCAACGAAGGCGGCGCATCGGCTGGCGAAGAGCCCCATGCATGATTTGCCGAGGAGCCGACCGCGAAGCGCAAAGTGCCACCGGAGGAGATGTCTTTGAAAGAAATCCAGTTTTGCGCCTGCTTCTTGCCGTCCAGCGTAACGCTCTGGATGTAGGCAGCCTCAGCAGCCGCACCGCTTGCTGTGATCGTAAACGTCCTGCCAACGTACGGCTGGTGCAGATGAATCACCGCCTTCGGAAACATCGGGCCGGTCAGCTCGTAGGCCAGGCTCGCCGGATCAACGCTGTAGATGCCCATCATGCTCAGGACCGCCCAGGAAGACATCTCGCCGCAATCGTCATTACCGGGAATGCCGTTGGCGTCGTCCGTGTAGTTCTCATTCAACACTCGGCGAACCACGCGCTGCGTCTCCCAGGGACGGCCAGAAAAATTGAACAGAAATGGCGCTTCCAGATCGGTCTCGTTGTAGGGGTTATAGTACTTGCCATACCAGCTAGGCACCGGATAGTTGAAGAACTCCGTGAGCCGCTGGTTGAACAGGTCGCGGCCCATGGCTTTCACTACCCACGCGATATCCTCAGGCTCCAGCCACTGATAATGCCAGCCCGAGCCTTCAATGAATCCGTGACCATCCTGCGCCGGATCGAACCTTGGAACCCACTCACCATCAGCCTTGCGGGGACGGAAAAAGCGATCCTCCTGGTCAAAGACGTTGCGGTAGTAAAGTGTGCGGTCGTAAAGAGTCTTGGCGTCGCCGGTTTTACCCAGATCCACGGCCAGACGGTAGAGCGAAGCGTAGGCAACGGCGTCCTCTTGCATCTGAGAGACGGAGCCGTAGCCAATCTTGTCGTCGGGTACATAGTGAATCTTGTTGATCCAGTCAATCCCTTCCTCGCCCTTGTACGTGTGGCCAGGCGCCGGAGCCTCGGTGGCGTCCTTGAACATTCCCTCCCAGCCGGCCTTCATGTCGAATCCGTGCAAACCATCTAGCCAGGCCGTCGCCAGCGCCACGCTCAGCGGACTGCCGGCCATCACGTTCGTATAAATATTCGCCGCCGGCCATCGACCCACCCAGCCGCCCTGCTGGTACATCAGCACGACAGACTGCGCCATGTCTTCCATGCGCTGCGGCTCGATCATCGCCAGCAACGGAACTTCGCTGCGGTAGATATCCCAGCCGGAGTAGTTGGCATACATCGGGTGGCCTTCAGGCACTGTGTGAATCTGCCCATCAAAGCCCAGGTAGCGGCCGTCGGCGTCGCTGAAGATACTCGGCATCAACAGCGAGTGATACAGCGCCGTATAGAAGACGGCGCGCTGGGACTCGGAGCCGCCGGAGATGTCGATCGCGCCCAGCTCCTTGTTCCACGCCGACTCCGCGTCGCTGCGGATCGCATCGAAATCCTTTCCAGCCGCTTCGGTCTTCAAGTTGTTTTCCGCACCGGCAAGATCAACGTAGGAGATCGCGATCTTCGCCGTAATGGTCTGCGGGTGTGACTCCGCTGACCACGTAGCATAGGAACCCACCCACCCCTCATGGGAGGACTGCTCAGCCGCACGGCCACCCGCGGAGATCTTCCCCGGTCCGCCATACCTCGCTCCAGTCCATGTGCCATAAGACGAAAACGGTTTGCTGAAGGTGATGACGAAGTAGACCTTCATGCTCTGCTGGGTACCGCAGAACGCACGGTTCTCCACATAGCCCTGCATCTGGTTGTCGCCCACCACCTCAACCGAGGCGCCGGTCGTGTAGCTCAGCGTCTGGCTGATAGGAAGAAGAAAGTTCGCGGCCTGGCCGGCGGGAAACGTGAATCGCGCAATGCCGGTGTGATTGGTCGCACTCAACTCCGCGTTGATGTTCCCCTCCAACAAACGCACCTGGTAGTACCCGGCCTTGGCGGTCTCCATCGTATGCGAGTAAGGCGACCCCAAATCATCTCGCGTCGTATGGATAGGCCCCGTCGTCGCGGTAAAAAATACATCGCCCCCATTGGAACATCCCACACCGCTCATGTGCGTCATGCTGAATCCGTTGATAGATGTGTCTCCGTAGTGGTAACCATAGCCGTTATCTTCTGTATCGGGGCTAAGCTGCACCATGCCAAAAGGCACTGTCGGGCCCGGAAACAGATTGCCTGGCCCTCCCGGCCCAGTGCCGGTCCCAATCAACGGGTTCACGCTTGCAGCGGGCCCAGCCGGCCCATCTTGCGCATACGCGGCAGATGCTGGTAACGTTACCACGATCAGCGCCGCAAGCAGTCGTACAGAGCGAATCAAATTCACTGTGAGAGAACCAATCGGACAAACACGGAAACCCTTCATACTCCAACCTCCCAGATATGGGCCAGATACCGGCGGACTCCTCGATCGAAGACCCTAGGCAAGAATACTCCAAACCGGGCCTCTGAAGGTCAGGCCAATCCTCACTACGCCCTCCATCCTCAGCGCGCCTGCAAGGAGCGTTATTCGCCCGCCACAGCCTCCCGCCCCGGTGCCCCTTCAAAGTACTGCTCGATCTCCTCCAGCGTCTTGCCTTTGGTCTCCGGAAGGAAGAAAAGCGCCGTCACAAGATAGATCACCGTAAATCCGGCAAACAGCAGGAACATCGACGAGTAGCCATACTTGCTCACCACCGGCAAAAACACCACCGCCAGCGTCGTCGATACCATCTGGTTGATCACCAGAGCAACGCTCATCCCCATCGAACGGATTCTTGTCGGCATCAACTCAGAAAGCGCCAGCCACACGCACACCCCAGGACCAAGCGCGAAGAATCCAATAAAACTAAACAGCGCCAGCGCTACCATCTCTCCATACCTCGCACTGGGTATCTCTCCAATCCTCGCGCGTTCAATCTTCAACGGGGCTGTCTGCGCTCCCTTCACATCCGCAAACGGATTCTTGAGAAACGCATCCACAGCATTGGCCGGCACCGTACTGGCTCGCGTAATGTGGATCGGAGCCACTCCCGCGTCGTCCGATCGCACATACGTCGTCTCTCCCGTAAACCCTCCGTAGGAATAAATCACCGCCAGCGAAGCGTGGCTGGCTAGCGAGTCTTCGTTCTTGAATCCACTCTCCGCCAAAAGCCGCGCCGCCATCGCTGGATCAAAGCGCAGCGTCAACTCTTGTCCCGGTCCCACCATGGACTGCACCGCAGACCTGCACTCCATCTCGGAGTTCTCCGTATGCCAGAACATTCCCGCTACCACCAGCAACGAGAGCATCACGCCCGTGGTCCCCAGAATCAGCAGAAACCTCCGTCCCTTCTTGTCCACCAGCATGATGCCGATCACCGTCATAAGGAAGTTCACCACGGTAAACAGCACATAGCCCCAGTGCGAAGCAACGTCGGAAAGACCGCTCTGCAGCAGGATGCTGGTGTTGAACCCAATAATGGAGTTCACGCCCGTCGCCGTGTTGCAGAACAGAATCACACAGGCCAGCAGAAAGGGCACAACATACTTCCGCCGCAGCAGCGAGTCCTTGAATCCTTTGGCCGCCTCCCGCTCGCCGGCGATCGCCTGCATCTCCGCAAACTCCAGCTCCGCCCCGGCAGCCGAACGCGAACGCAACAACGAGCCCATCGCCCGTTCGTGTTTCCCCTTCCGAAACAACCAGCGCGGAGACTCTCCCACAAACAGGCTACCCAGCACAAACAGCACTCCCGGCGGCAGCGAAATCCAGAAGATGTGCCGCCAGGCCTGGTCCTCCACATGGAATAGCGTGGCCGCGCTCGCCCGCGCCGCTACCTCCTGCACCTGATAGCTGTAATAAATGCCGATCAGCGCCGCTGCCACAATGCCAAAGGTGCACAACCACTGGAAGATTCCGGTTCCCTTCCCGCGCGAGGATGAGGTCAGGCACTCGGCCAGATAGAGCGGCACCACCACGCCCACAAACCCGGCGCTCGAGCCCTGCAGCAACCGCCCAAAAAACAACGGCCCATATCCATGCGAGAGCGCAATCACCGGGATGCTGATCACAAACACCAGCCCACTGATCGCCATCAGCGGCTTGCGCCCCATCCAATCCGCCAGCACACCCGCAAAGATCGTAGACAGCACGCTCCCTAGCAGCACCGCCGCCACAATCACAGAGAGCTGCGCCGCGCTCAGCCCGGAGGTCGCCTCAAGATACGGCAAGGCCCCTCCGATGATCCCTACATCCACGCCGTACAGCAGTCCGCCCAGACCGGCTACAGAGAGCAGAAGTAAGTTGTACGCTCGTCGGCCACCCTCCTGTCGGCCTCCATTCTGCTGCTCATCACCCGTTGGATTACCCGGTACAGCGCACGATCCGTGGCTCATCGTTTCTCGCTTCTCCTGCAAAAATGAAAAGATTCTTCGCCAATCCAACTCATCACAGACTACCGCTTCTCTTGCGGCAAAAGCCGTAGAGCATTCTCCCGATACACCTTGCGCAACACGTCCTCTGGCAGGTCCAATCCGTAAATGCACCACCGCCCTTGTCCGGAGGTATGGGTAGGATACGCAAAGTACTCATCGGCCGTCTCCAGAAACCTGTAATACAGCCGGTACATCTCCACCTCTGGCGTCAGGTCCGTGCCAAAGAGAATTCGGTCCGCAAACCGCAGAAAGAACCTTCGCGCCGCATATGGCTGCCGTCCCAGCTCAGAAGCTCGTGCGCTGATGTCCACCAGCACATTCGGGCAACTATCCAACATCGCGGACACTCGCTCCAGATCCTCACTGTTCTCCGCAATATGCGCCCCAACAAACGTCGTCCGCAGATGCCGTCGAAACACCCGATCCCGCTGCTCCAGCAGATCGTTCTTGCCGTACTGGCTGCCATAAAAGCTCCAATCCGGATGCGCGGCCAGCTCCTCGTAGCGCTCATTGTTGCCGTCAATCGGCAGAAAGAAGGCCTCAGGATCCCCAATGTGAACCATCACCGGAACTCCCAGCTCGCCCGCCCGCTCAAAGATCGGAGCCAGGCGCTCATCGTCCACTCGCACCAGCTCTCCGCTCGCATCCCGAACCGTCAACCCCAGATCCTTCCATATCTTGAACCCCACCGCCCCGGCCTCTACCAGCCGCTCCAGTCGCTCCACGCTGCGGACTACAAACTCATCAAAGTTCCCTTCCACCCCATCCCAGTCCATCCATCCGATCGTTGAAAACCGGTGCGCGTCCGCCCTCCGATAACGCTCCATCATCGCCAGTGCCGCATCGCCCACCTTCATCGTGATGTTCACCAGATGCTCGATCCCACAGGCATCCATCACCTCCAGCACCTGCGCTGGATCCAGCCCATCCAGATGATTGTGATAATCAATCACCGGAAACCGCGGCAACTTCACCTCATGCAGCGCGGTCTTCAACATGCTCTGCGGATGAAACTCGCTCAGCGGAAGCGTCACCTGCGCCTTCGCCCGCACCATGGCAAGAAACTTGTCTTCACCCTCCTCTACCTTGGCGTCAACTCCCGGCATCCTCTCTCCTCGCGTTGTCCGTCATCTTCGTCCCGTCGTCTTCCTCGACGCTAACGCTTCGTCCTGCGAACGCCATAGGGAGCCTCAACATAGGCAGCCACAACCTTCCAGGGCAATCACCGCTGCAAGCCTGCCTCAGCGGCCCACCCGCGGAGGAAACACCTCAGCCGAATCGACCCCGAGCGTCACCATGGAACCTGCCCCGCAGATGACTGACCATCCTCTCCGCCGCCTCTCCACAAACTCCCCTCGCGGCTCCCCAATCGGCGCCCAGACCTCCGTATACCCTGTGGGCTGCCGCCTTAGCGCCATGCATCCACTCTGTCAGCCTCTACACCATGGTCAGCTTGATATTCAAGCTGTGCAACGCTTCAGCCGTCTCCTTGGGCAGTTTGCTATCCGTAATCACATGGTGAACCGCCGTCGCGTCCACAATCTTCGAAAGGCTTCTCCGGTTGAACTTGCTCGAGTCGCACACCGCCACCACCATCGTTGCTGCCTTCACCATGGCGCGGTTCACCCTGGACTCCATCACGTTGGGCGTGCTCAGTCCAGTCGCCAGATCAAACCCATCCACGCCCAGAAACAGAACATCCGCATGCATATCACGCAACATCTCCTCTGCCAGCGGCCCCACCAGAGAAAAGGAGTTCTTGCGCAGTGACCCTCCGGTCAGCAGTACCTCAAAGTCCGTCCCACGCAACTCCGCCGCAATATTCACCGCATTGGTGATAATCGTCAGCCGGGTAAACTTCCGTAGCGCTCGCGCAATGGCCGCCGTGGTCGAGCCAGAGTCCAGCAGAACGCACTGGCCCTCCTGAACCAGGCCGGTCGCCGCCGCGGCGATTCTCTGCTTCTCCTGCGAGTGCTGCTCTTCTTTCTCCTGTAGCGAGGGATCCACCAAAGCTCCTGATCCAACCAACAGAGCCCCTCCATGGGTCCGCTGCACAGTTCCCCGCCGCTGCAAGACATCCAGATCCTTACGTATCGTTATCCGTGAGATTCCCAGCGACTCCGAGAGTTCCTCCACCAGCACCCGGCCCTGCTGTTGCGCCAGCCCTGCAATATACTGCCGGCGCTCCTCGATCAGCATCTGTGATCCACGTTCTGGCGTCATTTGAACGGAAGCGGCTGAACTCGCGGTACTGGAGATTCTCACCGCCTTCTTCAATCCCATCGCTCTTCGCCCCATCTCCTCTTGCTGCACGCAGACTACAGCTTGGCTTTCGCAATTGCAATAGCGAAAGCAAAGGCAAGATCCCATCGCATTTCGAGCCAGGGACAGCAGAAACCCACCAGAACCGCGCGTTCTCCCATTCGCTATCCTCGGAGCACGCCATCAACCCCGCCAAGCTAACCAAACAATCGCAAGAATAACCTGCCTATATACTCATCTTGCGGCCACTCCTGAGTTGCCGCAAGCTTTCAAGTTTCACGCAGAACCGCCGCTCTCGGCTCTCAGCATCCGCGGCAGCGCCTCCGTCTCCAGATACCATCGCTCAGGAGTTGCATCCCCTTGACTCACCGAAGGCCGCCCACGACCACCCCCGCCGTCAAGCCGCTCGACATCGCCATCGTCGGCGAAACCAACCTTGATCTCATCATGCCCGGCCTTCCCGAGCAAATCCCAGTCGAGGTCGAAGTTCTGGCCTCCGGCTTCAGCATGACCCTCGGCGGCTCCTCCGCCATCCTTGCCCACAACCTCTCCCTTCTCGGCGCCCGTGTCGGCTTCACATCCCTCCTGGGAGACGACGACGCCATGGCAGACATCGCCCTCGCCCGCCTGGCCCAAGCCGGCCTCGATACCGCCCATATCGCTCGCCGCGCCCAGGCTGCCACAGGGGTAACCATCCTGTTGCCGCACGGCCGCAAACGCCACATCCTCACCTACCCGGGCGTCATGGAGCAGATGACCGTCTCCGACCTCGACCAATCGCTCCTTACCTCTGCCCGGCACCTTCATCTCTCCTCGCTCTTCCTCCAGACCGGTCTCCACCCTGGCCTTCCCCAACTCTTCGACGATCTCCATGCAGCCGGCCTCACCCTCTCTCTGGACACCAACGATGACCCCTCCGGTCTCTGGAGCGGCGTCCTCCCCACCCTGCTCGACAAGATCGATCTCCTCCTCCCCAACGAAGATGAGATTCTAAAGATCGCCGACCGACCCACCCTCGAGTCCGCCCTGGACGCCCTCGCACCCCGCATCCCCCTCATCGCCGTCAAATGCGGAGCCCGCGGAGCCCTCATCCAGCAAGGCGCCCAGCGCACCTGGGTTCAACCCATCCTCGTCGACCCGGTAGACACCATCGGAGCTGGCGACAGCTTCAACGCCGGCTTCCTCCGCGCCTGGCTCGACGGCCAGGACCCCTTGCAAGCCGCAGCCTTCGGCAACCTTACCGGCGCGCTCTCCACCCTGCGCCCCGGCGGCACAGAAGCCTTCCGAGACACCACCCTGCGCAACTCCTTCCTCTCTCTTCACGCCCCACCACAATCTTGTCCTCTCTACTTCAGGTAGGCCCGCACTAAATCGATCAAGTCCTCCGCCAACTCCGTTGCCGCCACCGGCCTCTTCTCCGGCGACAACATATGCAGACGGATATGGTCCTCCAGCACCTCGGCCATCAGGCTATTGATGCCTCCGCGCACATTGGCTAGCAGCATCAGCGTGTCGGCACAGTGCTCCTTTTCGGTCAGCGAGCGCTCAATGGCGTCCACCTGCCCTCGGATCCTTCGAATCCTGGCTATCAGCTTCTGCTGCTCCCTGCTCTGCTGCTCTTTCGGCTCTACCGCCATGGCAACCATCCCTCCTGGCATCCTTCAACCACAATCTCCTGTAGCAGCCCTGCCCGCATCGCCTGCGTCCCACCGGCATTAGAATAGAACACCTTCTCAGCATATTCCGCCTCTGGCGCCGGCGGGATGCAGCAAGCGTAATCTCCCGATATCTCTGGCGTAGTTGAAAACTCTGCGATTCCCTTCTACGCCATCCTCTGCGTTCAGCCGCCTGCCAACTCTCTTCGCACTGCCAAAACGGCCTGTCGCTCTCATCCATTCAAGGGAACTGCTCACAACACCGTCGCGCACGATCCGCGTTAAAACAAAAAAGCCCTGTCCTTCAGGACAGGGCTTCAGCACTCTTCATAAATTTCCGCTACGCAACCAGCATAACGCTGCTCATCCTCGCCGATCCGCCAGCGAACTCTGCTCTGCATCTTGCTCTGCAAGGGAGGCACCTGCCGGCCTCGCTTCCTATCCAACAGGGTCACAGGCTTTAGCCACCGATCTCCACTCCTCGCGTCTCAGGCGATCCAGGCCATGCTCCGGCCTCTCACCTCCATCACGCAATTCCAGACGTTCGAACAATCTTCTCCTCCGCCTGCGCCCTCTCCAGGTCTCCGGCCGCTGCCTTCGCTCCATGATCTTTCTGGAACAGGTCAAGCCCCTCCGATACGATCTTGCCAACCTCTCTGCTGATCCCGTGGCCATCTTCGGAATCAATCGCAGCGCGCGTCGAAATCGTCTCGTCCGGCGCCCCTCCCAGCAGCGTATCCGCACACTGGTCAATAGCCACCAGCGCGCGTTCCACAAAACCCTCCCGAGCTACCTCTTTCTCTTGCACGGCAACCTGGGCAGGTGTCAGCGGAGTCACAGGATTGGATAATTTGCTCATAAGCCTCCTAAGGCATGCGGTCTTCCACCAGTTGTTGTCCCCAGTAGAGCGGCTCAACCATCTGCGCCGCGCCACGGATGTACGGCCAGGTCCTGCGCAGCTTGCAGCCCAGGCTCCGGCATGGCGCTGGAAAAAGAAACACATGAAACTTCTGTTGAAAGTCCGTTGTCGTTGCGGCCAGATTATGCGTCACGCGCTGCGCTTCTTCCAGCGTCGCAGGAACCTCCGGGCTGCGCAGCAGCGCATCAAAGTCCTCCATCGACCGCTGCATCGCAGCTTCATCCGGCTGCACGCCCTTCGCCGTCGTATCCAGATCCCGCACCGCCGCATTGGCTGAATCCAATACCGGCGCCATCTCTCCCGTAATCAACCGCAGAGAGCCAGCCGCACTGCCAGCCGTCCCGCTCAGTGCATCCAGCGTCTCGTCAGCATGCGGGCCTATCGTCTTCAGGCTATCCATAGCCGCAATCACATGCGGCGTTATCTGCTGCTCCTGCATCTGGGTCGTCGCAATGGCGTCGCCTCCCTTGGTCACCGCCTTGGTAAACGCCGCCAGCGTCCCGCACGGACCAGGAGCACAGGAGCGGTTCACCGTCACCAGCGCCGCATTCGCCTGCGCCATCGTCCGATCCAGACTCCGAACGGCTGCAATCGCACAGGCGGCCACCACCCCACACAGGGTAATGACCGCTACAGAACTGGCAACCTGCGCTCGTTCCACGCTGTTCATCGCGCACCAGCTAGGCTGCGGCCGCAGCCGCGCCACTTGGGCTAGAACCTGCGTCGGCAACCGGCACGCTCGCTGGAATCGCATTCAGCAGCGCCGTAATCTCCGTGTCGATCACGTTGGTATAGCTCTCCACCTTACTCACTACCGATGGATTGCTCACCCTCACCGCCGCCAGCAAACCAGGCAGCTCCGCCTGGATGCCGCTCAACAGCTTCGGCAGACTCGTTGCAGCATCTGCCGTCTTCACCGTGGCCAGCGCCGTCGCCAGATCAGTCTTGATCCCGCCGATAATCTCATTCGCGTCACTTCCCAGCGCCGCACCGCCACCTAGGGTCAAAATGGTCACCACAATCGGTCCCAGGTAGGTCAGCACTCCCTGTGCAACCGTGATCCAGCTCGGCGCCTCACCAAACAACTTCTTAAAAGCCGCCTCTACCTTGGCTGCAAATGACTTCAAATCAGAAATGATATGGCCGAAAATGCTCATCGTCTCTTCTCCTCCTGTTGCAAAGGGTTTGCGGTAACTTCACCGTCGTGATTCTTGTTCAAGCGCTGCCCGGTAAGAATTCCCGTACCGGTGCCCCCGAAGGTCAATCCAAAGCTCACCAGGTCATGCCATCCAAAGTGAGAACCCAGCCCAATCGCCACAGCCGCGCCAAAGATCAGCACCAGCGCAATAATCTGTGTCTGCGCATCCTTATCCGTCATGCCGCCTCCTCCTGGCTCCATGGCTCGCCCAGAAACATTCGCGCCTCCGCCCTGCGTCGCATCACCAGCCCCGGCAACGTGGAGCCGGCCGCATCATGCACCCATAGCTCGAACTGCGCCGCCGCCTCCTCCATCTCGCCCGCATTCACCCTGCGTAGCAACGTGGATCTCTCCAGGTTCCCAGCCCCGCAGTTAAAGCAGAAGTCCACCAGGGCATCGAACTGGTGTTGCTCCAACGGATGGCTCACCACCCTGTTCACCCAGGCCACGGACCCCGCAATGTCCCGCATCAGCGCCGCCTCTGCTTGCTCCCTCGTCCAGACCAGCCCCGCACGCACGTCGTTCCCTGTATGGCCATAACCAATCGTCCATACCCCGCCTGCATCCTGGTAGGCCTCCGCGCGGTAACCTTCAAACCTTCGCGTCATCTCCAGCCCTTGCGCGCTGTACTCATGCATCAATGCGCACCCTTCAGATACTCTTGGATCACCGCCTGCATCAGCAGTTGCACCACCAGAAACACTCCCATCGCAACCCCGCCGTACACCATCAGGCGATCAATCTTCATCCCATGAGCCTTCATCTGTGCCGTCACCATCCGAAACGCCCCTTGCTCTCCAAAAAAGTTCTTCCAGTTCGCTTCCAGCGTGTCCGTCCGCCGTAGCAGCTCCGTCTGCATCTCCTGCAACTTCGCATCGCGCGTATCATCCACCTTGCGTCGCTCGGCATCCACCTGATCCCGGGCGCTCAACCGCGTCTCAATCGCATCCAGTGCGACGCACACTTCCCCTATGTTCTGCACTCGCCTGTTTGCAATCACTCCACTCCTCCTTGCAGACGCCTCTGCCGTTCCAACTCCCCCCTCGGTCATCTCCTCGTCCCTCATAGCCTCCATCGCAACCCACTCCCTCCACTCCCCATCCCCTCCACCACCCGCTGCATCCATCGCAACCGGTGGCCGGCGTCGATCCTGCCCGTCACCTCCACAGCGCCGGGAAACCATCCCCTCTGCTGCTTCGCCTCCAACCCTCAGCTCTCACTGCAATCACCAACGATAGCTCCAGCCACGCCGCCTGAACGCGCAGAACAACAAGCCGCCAAGGGCCTTGTCTCCGGGCAAAGGGGGCGCCGTCAACCAGCGCGACCCACAGCATCTCCCTGCGTTGCTGACCAAGGGCCCTCACCGCCCCATCCACACCCCCCAGCACCCAGCACCCGGGCATGCGCCCCTTCGATCCTTTCCAACTAGATCCAAGCAACCCGCGCGCGCTCGCGGCGCCCTCTGGCCGCCTCCCCGAACCGTCCCACTGATCCACCAGAGCAACTAATACGTGAACGCCGCCAGCGTTCCTGCCCAGGGCCATGATCCTGAAGAATTAATGGTTCCAGATGCAGAACTAACCGCACTTGCAGAAGTGTTCCATTCGCAAGCTGCCTCACCAGCAGAAGTAAGGCTCGATTGATCCGTTCCGACAATACTGGCCGTCACACCGGCTATGTCTCCGGCTGAAAACGAATACTCATTGTTGGCCCCCGTTGCGCACAAGATATTCATTGTGGGGGAGGCTGTTGTTGTAATCGCCCCCGACGTAAAAGAGGTACTGCTCGTGGTATCAGCCGAACTCGCCGACGTATTCAGGGTTACAGGAGGAACCGAAAACTCCAATACAATCATGGACGTCCAGGCATTACTGGCAGCAGATGTACACGTAAAAGAACTCCTCGTCACTGGGGTACTCGGCCCAAGATAGAGATAGTTCAACTGCCCAATATCGCCAGATGTTGTTGCAGTACCTTCAATCGCAGTAAAAGATAGATTGTTGTAGTTTGCTACCGCCGGAACAGTATAAGAACCATAGGTACGACAGTAAGCCACAAGCAACTCATTAGGTCCAATCGTAATAGATGGGCTGGTAATGCTTGAGTCTGAACTCGAATTACCCGCCACATAGGCGTACTGTAAAAAGCTCGGCGAGGTCGGTGGAGTGACCGAACCCAGCGTCCCTCCCGTCTGAACTGGTCCCATATCCTGGCCGAACCACCCACAACAAAGCAGTAGAAGTGCACTCAGGAATCTCATGCTGGCTACTCAACCCCTATCGAGAAGGTGATCCCGCTATAAGCAATCGAAGCGTTCGTCTGATTACATACCTCCCACTCAGCTGTATTTGCGGCCGATGGCCAGATATGAAAGACCATTCCTCCAACCGCTCCCCATCCCGTCAACGTCGCCGGGTCCGAAGTATACCCAGCGGAGATGTGACTCCCACTCCCACTCGTATTTACTCCGTTGATGCTTACAGAGGCCGCGGCCGTGCAGGTATTAGCAGCTAGAGTCCCTGAGCTAACAGCTAACGTACTGTCATTTGATAACATGAGTGGAGTTCCGTTTACTGTTGGCTGAACAGCAAAGTTCATCTGCCCAGTTGCATTAGCGACCGTAAATATACTATTGAATGTAGTTCCTGACCCTAGGCCAAGACCAATTCCCCCACTTACATTATAAAAATTGAAAGTGTTGGTTGCTGGATTCTCGCCATTGAAGTTCAGCGTTCCACCATAAATCAGGTTTACTCCCAGAGTGTCTGCTGCGGACACGGTGCCAGCGCCCCATCCATGGATCCCAAGCCCACCGACATTGGCATTCTGCCCTATATCTACTCGTTGAGGTATAAAGAATCCTTGATGGACCGTATCCACCAATATCTGTCCGTCTCCGCCACCATTGAATAAATAGTATGGAGGAGGATAAGATCCTTTTCCAGGATTGTTTTCACCCTCACAGATAATGCAACCATTATTCAGCGGCACATAACTTAGCCCAAAATAGGTGTTCCAGGAGCCGTTCGCAGTCAGCAGCCAGCTACCGCTTCCAGTGCCCTCAGCATTGTTCGTCACTGTGATATTGGAGTTTACTAATGACGGCCCTAGATCTTGCAGAATAAGCTGAGACTCATTGTTGTAAGGCATGCTGCTTTGGCCATGCGTAACTACAATGTCGTTCTCATTATAGGTGGAAGCCGGCGCCTCACGAATAAGATCCCCTGAGTTCCATGGAACCTGATTCTGTTGGACAGTTATTCCCGTTGCACTGGAAGAAGAGTTGATAAACGCACCGGGATAGAAGGTGAAGGTAGGATAACCACTATTGATGGTGCAGGTAGTATCTGGCCCCTCATTAGATCCAGTCTGCGCCCATTGCAAAACTGGATTCATGTTATCTTGACTGCTCGCGGTGATAGTATAAGTCCCGTTCAAATCTGTATCCACTGTACAGCCGGTAACATTGATTGTTGCTCCTACAGGGTAGGGAAAAGTATTGATTATCGCCCCGGAACTGATACTTGTGTCAGGAGATGCAGACACGACATTGTTCGTTCTGGTGAGGGAAGCAATATTAGCATTCTGCAAGCCGGAATATAATAATCCCGGATTCGGAGTCGTCCCTGCTCCCGTACATCCCCCGGTAACGCAATTTGCCAGAACAATCTCGTTCGTTGCAAGTGCTCCCAGTACCTGATAGGCGACCGGCCAGAAGTTAGTTCCAGATACCAGGTTGTTATTATTCACCACAAACTGTCCGCAGGGACCACCCTGCATAATAATGGAGCCGCTGTCGCCCCAATTATGATATGTGGTGAAAGTAATTTGCTGAACGCCGCTGGCAGTAGTCCCGACACTGGTAATAGGAAGTTCTTCTTGATACCAGCCTGCAACGCAAGCGTCCTGTCCAGCAACAAAGTTACCCGGGGACGCTGGACTTGTACCGAGAGTTATATTGCAAGTGTCAGTCTGGGGAACCTGATTATTGGCGTTATTGCTGTCAGGCGTACAGGAACCCACGGTTCCCCATGCCGTACTTTCTGTCACCGCATCGGTCCCCAAAGTCATCGTGATTCCAAGGGTATTCGGTTGAGATACGAACGTTGCCTGCGTCGGAGTAGAGTTCTGCATGTCTAACAGAATCCCGCCGGTAGCCCACTCCCATCCGGCCTGTCCACTGCATCCTTGTGCGTGCGTATTGCAACTGAACCCCGTAACAGCCAGCCCTTGTGACCCAGTAGTAGGAGCGGCGAGAATTGCCTGCATGACGATTCCACCAGATCCGCCGCAAGCTCCTGAAGTGGTATTGGTGTTTAGAACAGTGATAGGGCCCACTACAGGCACGCCGCTGGAGGCAGAACATGACCCCGACTCAGAATTAACATACGCCACGCCCGGGCCGCTGGGAGTGTAAAAGCCAATGGAGGAGCCTGCCGGAACATGGACTGTCCCAAAATTAGAGGAAGTAAATGTCTGGTTCCCAGTGGTTGCAGCCACAGAAACGGGCAGCACAGCATTGATCGTCGCCTGATTCCCGGAGTTAGGCGTCCAGATGACAATATAATCAGTTTGAGCAGTGGGAGCCTGGACAAAGGCCAAAGTCACACTCGCAAGAACACCCGGGCCGGGGAAATAGTAGCTGTTCCAGGTGAAAAGCTGTGTGTAGCCCGCTGCACTGGAAGTATCTGGCTGGTATAGACTCCCCGCTGTTGGCGTCGTTAGAGTGCCCTGAAAATAGCCAACCTGTTGAGGCTTCAGATTGATCGCCTGCAAGCCCTCGTCAGATCCAAAATAAGCGCCCCCATAGTAAAGAAGATAGTCATATTCCCACGCTGCGTCTCCTGTCTTCAGGTCAGTAAAATTGCCATGAATGCCTTGATCAATGCCGGGAGAGTTGTTCAGAAAACTAATACCTATAGCAGAATGGCCGGCCCAGGGACCGTTGTTGACGTAATAGCCAGGCCCGTCGCTATTCAGCCCTAAATTGAGATCGGTAATAGGCGAATTGAGCGCTGTCCCGCCATTATTGACGGAAACCCCAAAACTGCTCCCATTCTGGTTAATCGTCTGGCTCGTCGCAGAATCGGTCTGTACGCACGTTCCGGATGGGCAACTTCCCTGAAAAGTAAAGGTATTTCCAGACTGCGACACACCGCTGCCCGTAAAAACAACGCTCCCATTCACCGTGCTCGAGGGCCCAGTCACCTGTTGCACAAAAGGGCCGGCGAGAGCAGAATTCGGAATCGAAGTCGCGCTCACGGAAAGCGTGGGCGTCGTCGTGCCGGTGGTAATCGTTGGCGTCAGCCAGCTCGGCCAGGTCCCTGTGTTGAGGTTCGTCAACGTCCCGCCGCTGTTGGTAATCGTAAACGTGCTTCCAGACTGCGAAACCGCGTTCCCGGTCAGATACACCGTTCCGGTCGTCATGCCGGATGGCCCTTGGATCGCGTTGACGCCGTTTCCCGCTGTAGCGCAATTCGCCGCGCTCACGGTCCACACCCCGTTGTTCTCTGCCGGGCATCCGGTTAGCCCCTGCGTATCGATGCCAAAACCACCATTCCCGACGGGCAGAACACCCTTCACCTGCGGGCCAAGGTTGATCGCCTGCGCCAGGGCAGACTGCGCGCAGCCCGAACCGAACAGTACAGCAACGCTCACCGCGACGCTCGGTAAGCGATTCCTTACACCGCGCCTCAACCTGCGTACCGCCTTAGCAATCCCTCCACAGCGCGTCCCGGTGCAGCCTAACTGTTCGCTAAAGTAGACCAAAGGCATAAAGCACATCTCCTGGTTGTGGCGCCACGGCCAGCGTAATCGTAAACACCCCGTTGACAACCGCCGTCGAATAACCAACACCCTCCACCAGCACAGCGGAGTTGTACTGCAAAATAAACAATGTTGCCGGAGCAACCGTCAGGGTAAAGGTCACGTTCGTTCCGTTGATTACTCCTGCTGGCGTCTGCCCAAACGGAGTTACGCCTGTACCGGCTCCTCCGGCCAGGCTTTGGTCCGGATACACCTGCTGCTCAATCTGCGGAGCCTGCACCACCATCGTATAGAGCTCTGTGTTCTCCAGGTAGCACCCTATCTGCCCCAGCCCATCCGTCTGTTGCGGATTGCTCCCCGGTGTCCCGCTCGTGTCGCTGTACACGCTGGCCAGCGGCGTCAGCGTCTCCACATTGGCCGGCTGCGTCAAAAAATATACCTGGGCCCCCGCAATCGCCTGTCCCTGCGCCGTCTGCACAACCCGGTCGATTCGTGTAATGGCCATCGCTTACGCCCCTGTAATCTTGCAGGTAAACTCTCCGCTCCCGGTCACGCCGCTGGGCAGCGCGCGATAGAACAGCCACTTCTCGGTCACCGTCACCCCATTGCTTGTCACCGCTCCATCGGCCACCGTCGCAATCGTGCCAATGGTCACAAACTGTGCCGGATCAAGAAACATCGAGCCCTGCAGGCTCACGGTCGCTGTCGTCGGCAACGCAGTGAACTCGCAGACCGCCGTCACCGTGCGATCCAGATCCCCTCCAAAGCTGCTATTGGCCATGGCCACCGCCACGCTTGCGCCGGTGCTGCTGCTCAGCGCCTCAGGAACCTCCGGCTGCGGCACAATCGCCACACCGGCATCCGGGGTGCTCGCCACATTCGCCGCTGTCAGCGCAAAGGATACGCTTCCCACCCCATTCGCCGCGATGTTCACCGCCGTCAACTCCTGACCGACGACATTGAACACGCCACTGCTGGTCTGCGTACCCTGCACGCTGATCAACGATCCCACAGTCGGTATCGCGCCTCCATACACTGTCACGCCAAGCGTGGCCACATCATCGGTCACCGCCACAGAGGTCACATACATCTGGCTGGGCGAATGGTCCTGCCCCCAGCTCCCGAACAGGTAGACCGGAACCCCGGCATAGAGCAACTGCACGGCAGGTCCAAACGGCGATGAATTAAATGCAGGCATATCTTCTCCTTGTAACCACGCGCCCTGCGTCAGGGCTGTTGTCTCCAGCTCCAAACTCTCGTTCTACGCATTACCAACCACTCCTCGGCCCAGGAACACCACAAAAGGGAAGCGAGCTGGCGCCATCACTTCATTCCTGGTCGGAATCCCAGGCTTCCCAGCCCCTCCATCAGGCCCGTCGCCTGCTGCAACCATCCAGAGTTGTTCGCGTTGGTCTCGGCATTGATGTCTCCAGCCTGTTGTCCGGCGGCCTGCAGCATCCCGCTGGTGTCGGTTCCATACAATCCCTGCAACTGGTGCGCTGCCGCCTGCTGCTGTTGCTGCTGCAGGTTCGCGTCTTGCGCTGCAATCCCCTCGCTGGCCCCGGCCGCTGCCTTCGTGCGCTGCCGCGCCGCGTCATCCAGCACTGCGGAAAGGCTTCCACTGTTGTGTGTCTGGGCGGCATTCTGCATCGCTCTTCCCGCAATCGCAGAGGTCGCTCCGCCCGCGCCGGCGTCGGCCGCTGCCAGCATGCTGCTCAAACCCTGCTGGCTATACCCCTGCGGATTCGCCAACTCTCCCGTCAAAAACGGTGTCAGCGTGCTGGAGATTCCACCCGCCGCTGCTCCCAGTCCGGAGCTTGTGTTGGCCGCCGTCGTGGCGGCATTGGCTGCTTGGCCTGTTGCTGATCTCATCGTGTTCTCCGTGTCCATAGATGCCAGCCCGGCCGGTCTTTCTCCCAGCCCAACTGCACCAGCCGCTTATCAAACCCAATCTCCGGGATGGCCGCGTGGACCGCATCCAGCCCGCGCATCCTGGCCTCCGCCAACACCGCCGCCTGCAACTGCCGCACCGTCTCCAGCTTCTCTTGCGGCCTCCGCCCCGGCTCCAAAAGCAGCATGGACTCGGCGCATAACTTCAGCACTCCTGCGCCGGCAATCCCTCCCTCGTCCACCTTCACCTTCTTCACAAAAAACAGCGCATCGCCCAGCTCCGGAAACGTATAGTCGATTCCTTGCCGCCCATAGATCGCCCGCAACGCTGCAACATCCTCCGCTACCAGATCCCGAATCACCTCACACCGTCCTTTTCGCCGCTGCCGGCGCGCCGCGCAGCAGCGTCTTTCCCAGTCCGCTTCCTCCCTGCTGCCCGTTGCCGCTCGCCGTTCCGCTCCCCGTAGAAGGCAACAGTGTCAGTTGCGTGCTCCCTGCCATCTTCACCGCCGTCGGAGAGTCCCCGCCGTACACCACGGGCGCGCTCGGCTGGCTGCCCGGCATCTGGGAGTAGCTGCGCACGTACCAGCTCTGCGCATTGCCGCCGGAATCCATCGTCGGCAAAGGAAACGGATGGCTGGTCCGGCTCGCTCCATGGTCAATCACAATCGGCTGCGTAAAGCTGGGATTGTTCGCCACCTCCGTGAAGTAACGAATCCCGCGTTGTAGTGGAGCATTGTCCGTAATTGAGACGTGCATCATCTCGCCTGCCACCGCCACATTCACACCCTGCGGCGAACTCGGCGTGCTCACCTGCCCCACCGCAGCCACTCCAGCCGCCTGCGCCACCGTGTTCACCGCGGTCTGAAACTTCGTGCGCAGCAGCACACCCAGCTTCGGCCACGCCTGCTCCACTTCAGAGAGCAGCTCGCCGCCATCCAGATTCGCCATCACCTCACCCCTGTCAACATGTTGTGCGGATGCTTCTTGCCCGTCAGCACCACATTGCTGATCTCCATCCTCCCCGTCGTTGAAAACTCCAGAAACGTCCTCGTCGCCGCAAAGTTCAGCGGAGCCTCATGGATCTGGAGGCAAGGATCCGTGAGCGGAAACCCTCCCGGCACCGTCCACGGGTAGTAGCCCGCAGCGCTGTCGGTCGGCCCCAGCAGCGTATTCGGCAGCAGACGCAGATTCAGCGTTCCCACTCCTGCCACCTGGTGCGTAATGTAGCTCCACAGTTTGCGGAACAGGCCCAGCAGCGGCATCTGTGCAGCTTTATTCGCACCCACCCAACCATAGGTTGTGTACAGCGAGTTGATCGTCACCCCATCATCGGTCGGAATCTCACCTGGCGCAAGCTGCGTCTTCAGACGGTAGATCTTCGAGTTACCCATCCCATTGCAAAACCGCACCTCGCCATCCAGAATGTTGATCTCTCCGCTCGCCGTCGCGCTCGCCGCTCCTCCGGCGCTCACCAGATTCGCAAACGGGCTCTGGATCTGCCAGATCGACCACTTTCGCCGCATGTCCGTAGACATCAGCGTCCCGAACATCGTCGTATGCACCCCAATCATGCTCTCAATCTGCGCTCCGCTATCGCATCCCTGGTAGTTGCACATCAGAATCACATTCGGAGCATTCGGCGCTGCATTCGGCGCCGCATCGGGCAGCCAGAAGTTCGGCGTAGGCAACGGCACGCCCACATACAGCCTGCGATTGGTTACATCCACCTTCACCCAGATCGAACTTCCTGCCGACCAGTTGATCCCATTCCAGATCGGAAAGATCTCTTCCATAATCCTTCCCGGCTGGCCGCCCTCAAACAGATACAGCCCGTTCCGGCAAGCCTCCACCAGCCACTGCGAGCCAAAGTCGTACGCGTTGATCCCGCACGCGCCTGCTCGCTGCGCTACCTCTGGTTCATTCCAGTCGCTCGGCTCCAGGTTGCCGCTGGACTGCAAAGCATACATGCTGCTCTGCTTCAGCGCATAAAAAGTGTCATACATCACCACCGCTCCGTTCACCGGCTGCTGATTCTCGCTGGTAAACCCCACCACGCCCGTCACAGCGTCCACACTCTCCAACTGACCGGCGTAGCTAAAGTAGACGTTGGTCGCATCCACCGGCGCGTTGGTCTGGAAGATCTCTATCCGGTCTATCTCCACATCCGCTCCAGCGGCCAGCTCGCTCGCGTACACCTCCAGCGTCAACCCTTCCGGCACCGTGCGGAACGCGCTCGTAAGCAGCGTTCCGGTCACGGTCTGCATCTGCGTAGAAAGTTGCCCCAGCGAAAGGCTGAACTGCCCACACGTCACGCCGTTGCTCACCAGCGCAACCACCAGTCTCCCGGCTGTCATGCCTGCGGGAGCACACGCAGTCACCCGCACGCTGTACAGCGTATTGGGATCCAGAATCGGCTGCAAATACGCATCCTGATAGGCCGTCTGCTTGATCAGCCCCGCCTGTGCCAGCGTCGCCGTCGTGGAGTTCTTGATGTAGTAACTATTGCCGAACACCGGTGAGACCAGCAGGCTCCCATACCCATCCGCCGCCGCCCATCCCAGCGGCTTCAACTGCCCGCCGGGCAGGTACCCTCCGTCAAAGCTCAGATTGTTGAAGTTCTGCACCTTATCCTGGCACAGCCCATACGCATTGCGATCGGCATACCGCACAATCCATCCCGGATTGCCTATCTCAATCAGGTTGAACAGATTGTTGCCGTAGACATCAATCGCCTCGGCCTGCACCAGCTCCGTGTCCGGAAACGCAAAGGTCGCCGTGGTAGAAACATTGTCCATTACAAACAGGCTGGTGGCCGTATACGTCGTCCCCTCCACGATGTACTGCACCGCGGTGGGCAGCGTAAAGAAGTTTCCTCCCGGCACGCCGTTCGCTCCAGACTCAGTAAACGCAATCCCTCGTCCCACCACATTCGGTGGTCCAATCGGAATCTGCGAGGCCACAATCGCAGTCGTATTGTCTGGAATATCAAAGGTCACCGGAGGGCTCGGCGCGGTGTAATATCCATTGCGAGTAATAAAGAACACCACACCCTGCTTGGTCCCGGGGCTGATGTACTGTCCCACCCCCGTCACCGTCATCTCGCCGCCGCTGCCATCGCCGTAGATCGGCGAAGTCGAACTGCCCAGCGTCAGCAGCCCCGGATCAAAGCAGAACTCTGTCCCGGCCGTCGTCGCCTGGCCCTCCTCCTGCTGCGCGCCATAGTTGGTCACCGCGGAAAAGCCATCAATCGTAAAGCTGCCAATGTTGCTGCCGCTCACCGTGGCGATCGTCATATTCACCCCGTTCAGCGCTCCATTGGCGTTCAACGTCCCGGTAATGGTCACCAGTTGTCCCGCGCTGGGGTTCGCGCCAGAGATCACCGCATAGCTATACGTCGCCACGCCGCCCGTCAGGCTGGTCTGCGTAATCGCCACTGAGCCGGAGTTCAGCGTCTGCGCAATCGGCCAGGTCGCATCCCACGCCGCCACAGAGCTTCCCGTCACCACGGCGCTTGATCCTGTCGAGAGCTGCGGCACCGGCTCTGCCGTACTCATCGTCGCCAGCGTGATCTGGTAGTTGGCCGTATAGTTCGCATTCCCGCTCCCGGCATAGAACAGATACTGGCTGGTGGGCACAACGTACGTGTAGTAATAAAACTGCCGCGGCTGCCCTGGGGGAGAAGCCAACCCCACGCTCGTCACCTGCACCGTCGTCGGCCCCTGCGGCTCCGCCACTCCCGTAAACGAGGTATACAGATACACCGCATTGCCGCTGTTGAACGCGTTCACCAGCGTCGTATCTTCACCAGTCTCTGTCGAATCCGCGTAGTACACCGTCACCACATTGCCCGGCTGGGTCGAACCCGGCCCCGTGGACTGCAAAAAGTACGCATACCCCCAGCTCTTCCCTGCCGGTTGCGTAATGCTCTCAATCGCATAACTGGTCGTCGACGCGCTGGAGGCGGCAAACACCGGCGAAGCGCCCGGACCCACCTGAGAGATCCTGTCCGTCCACGCTCCTGTGTACTGCCGCGGAACATCGCTGCCTGTAGTCAGGTTATGGAAGGCCAGGTACTCCACCCCTTGTCCATTCACGCCGCTGGCAAACGATCCCGGCGTCACCCCGCTGAACAGCAGCGTCAGCACACCGGGCTGGTTCGTCACATCCTCCATCCAGAAGTTTCCGTCCGCATCCAGGGACAGGTTCTGCACGCTCCCGTCCTGCTTCACAAACGTAGTAAGAAAGTTGAAGTTTGCATTCGCTGTGGTCTGGCCCACCTGCACCGTCACGTTGTTCAGCAGCGCCTGCGCTCCGCTGAACGGTGACGCCGCGGAGATCTGAACTCCAAACTGCTCATTGTTGATGTCGCTGGACCCAAACGACGATCCCCAAAGATCGCTCGCTCCACCCACCGTAACCGTCCCCAGCACCCCCGGCAAAGCCACCGTGCTCGGCGTCCCCACCGCCACGCCGGCCTTCAGCAACTGTACAGAGAGCGTCACCACAGAGCTGCAAAACCCGGAGATCACCACTGTGATCCCCGTCGGCGTCACCGTCTCCGGCAGATTGAATCCGAACTCAGTCACCGTCAGCAGATTCGCCCCGGCAGGATTTACGCTCGCATAGCCGCTCCCGCCGCTCAGCACCGCGCTGGGCTCACTCCACGTCGAACTCACCGCAGCCTGGCCTCGGTTCGGTCCGGAGCTGGCCGCCGCGTAACTATAAACGCTCTGCAGCGGAGCGCGCGTCTGCGCGTTCCCCACCAGAAAGTCCATGTCATAGTTACGCGGACTCGCTCCCTCCGGAAGATCCTCCGGGCGAATCATCGCGATCAGCCCTCCATAGGTGTCCAGACCCACGGACTGAACCGCCGGATTGATGTTATACATACGCTCTTACTCGCCTCGCAGAAACTCAAACCGAAAGCCGATCGTGTCGGCGCTAATCGCTGCTCCGCTGGCCAACTCCACGCCTGCCTGGTAGATGCGCAGCGTCTGATGCACCGTGTCATAGAGATACTGATACGTCCCTCCGGCCAGCGACTGGAACACCGCCCACACCGGCGTCGGCGTCAGGAAGTTGGGCACAAACACGCCGCCGGCCGAATTCAAAAAGCTGAACGTGCACGGAATGCCGTTCGTCGCATAATCGCCGCCCGTGCTCAAAGCCGCAGTCCCAAACAGAACCTGATGCCGCTGCGTGTTGTCCACGCCTGCGGGCTCCGCATTCACCGTCAGTGTCAATGTTGCTTCCGCCATCATCTTCTCCCTTGTGATCCTCTAAAGATCGTTATTCCACTGCACAAAGTTTCCAACCGCCTCTTGGCCAAACTCTCGCCGCATATTCTCCTGCCGCTGCGCGGCGCGCACCGTCTGCAGCATCAGCTCGCCCATGCTTCCGCCGTTTCCATCCACGCCTTGGCTGGCTGCTGATGCCGCCGCCAACTGCTCCGGCGCAAACCGCCGCGCATACAGCACCAGCATCCGGTCCACAATCGCATCCTGCGAGTCCAGTACCGGAACATAGGTCGTGCAGAAGTTCAGGCTGTCCCCCAGAATCGGCGGCAGCGCAATCTTGCACCGCAGCCGCAGATCCACGCTCTGCAACGCTCCCGGCATCCACAGCGCGTTTCCGCGCCACTCGTACATCCTGTTCACCCCGCTCTGGTACAGCGGCGGCAATCCATCCGGAGCCGCTTGCAACGGAGCAAAGTCAGAGAGCGAGCCGTTCACTCGCTCCCACACCCGATCCACTCCCATCGCTCCTGCCGGCAGTGTCCACTGCGGCCAGTTCTGGAATCCGTCAAAGTAACTCAAAAAACCCAGACTCACCTGCACCGTGGGATCCGGCTTCGCCAGCGCCGGCAGCCCCAGCAGAATATAGTTGTCCAGGATCAGCGCCGGGTCGCCCACACTGCGCAGCTTTCGATACACCCAGCGAATCGCCGCATTCAAAAACGGCAGCGTAAACGGAGCCGTGTTGGTCGCAATCAAGCCGCCCTGCGGCCCGTCTGCTCCTGCCCCGTCGTCATTGATCATGGACCGGAACAGATCCATCATCCCTTGCAGATTCGGATACCGGATTGGATAGCTTACAGACATAATCTCCTCACCTGGACTTCGCAGGCGGCAGCGGCGGCTTCACGCCGAGACATGGAGCGTGATCCGCCGCCGCTGCTGCGCCTTACGAAGCTCGGGGACGCGCCGCCGCGCGCTTCACCGGGGCATCCTCACCCCACCAGCGCAGCTCCTCCGGCACGTCGGACTTGTTCTTCACCCCGGCCATCACGGCCCTCTGCCAATCCAGAATGCACAGCATCCCGCCCAGCGCCGCGCTCTTGTGAAAGGCCATATTCTTCTTGATCGCCTCGCCGCAGTTCGGGCAATCGATCGTCGGAACCATCGGCTTGTGGTAATCTCGCTGCTCGCCAAAATAATCCAGTGCCAGCCGCAAATCGGTTCCTTCTTCACCCTTCAGCATCGCCTGCAATCCCGGCCGATCCGTCGCCTCCAGCTCGTCGGCCTGCGCCATCACCGCCCGGTAGTACCGCTCGCGCCGCTGCTCGGCCCTGCGAATCTCCTCTTCGCTGGGCGTCTCCTGCAAACTGACAAACAGCCCCTGCGCAAATAGATCGCTACCCCGGCTCGTGGAAAAGTAAGCTGCCATCTCCGGCGCTGCGTTCCAATCCGGATCGTTGGTCGGATTATTCGGATTCAGCAGATCAATCGTGCAGCGCAGCCCATCGTGCGCCTCGCCGCGGAACTTTCCCGTATCCGTGTTGTGTACCTTCTGCATCAGCGGATCGGGAATCCGCGTCACCAGCGCATAGCGTTGCCCCTTCGGGCAGCCTCGCAACCGGAACTTGATCCACAGCGGCGGCCGGTCCACCACAAACTCCCGCAGTGAAACCGTAAAAATGTAGATGTAGCGTTCCGGAGCCCGCAGCATATTCCGGTCGATCCGCGGATCCCATGTGTCCGCATTCATCTTCTGCATCAAGGGTTGAACCTCTGGATCATCCAAGCCATGTAACGTCGCCATTCTGTCTCCTTGGGTAAACTCAGGCCTCTGCGCCTGCATCGTTCAACTGCATCAAGCCGCGCGGCATCCGTGCGGCAATCGCCATCGCCTGCCGCATCCCGCGCTCCATGACCTCCACTTTTCTGGCGATCACACTCGTCCGGCAGCCCTGGTTGGTATAGCTGGCCGCAGCGCCGCGGAAGGCCGGCGCGCAGTCTGCTTTGGCCTCCAGCATCTCTTCCAGCACCTCGTTCTCAGCCAGCTCCGCCTCCAGCTTCAGCGCGGCTACCTTTTCTTCCTCATTCAGCGCCTGCCAGAACTTCACCGCCGGCAGCATCACATCCACCAGAAAGCTGCTCAGCTCCAGAATCTCTGCCCGCATCTCTCCATCGCGGCTCTCGTAGTGCACCAGCCGTTGCAACACCACATACTGCCCATGGAAGGGATACTCGCCCAGCTCCTGCAACCCGCTGCCCTCATCCCGGTGCTGGTAGTACCAGCGTGCTGGCGAACCAAAGTCCTGCGCCGGCTTCCACATCATCAGCAGCCAGCAAGGCTCCTTGCCGCCCACCAGAAAATCCCGATAGCCCTCAAATCCATCCTTGGCCCAGTACCCTCCGGCGCGCGTCGTGGCGCACTCGCTCCACACCAGTTTGAACACCGGCTCGCCATAAGGATTGGTCCCTCCCTGGCGCGTAAACGCATCCTGAAACTCAGGCGGACACTCCCTATGCACCGGGCAACTCCCCATGCGTATCGGCCACGCGGATCACAAAGGTGCGCACCTCACCCTTCGTAAACGCCCGCTCACCCACCTGGTGGGTGCGCAGGTTGATGTACTCTCGGCCATACTCGCTGCAGTGCACCACATCGCCCACCTTGTACGGCATGGGCATCAGTACCCCGGCCATGGGAACACCATCGCCCACGGCCAGCACCCGTCCTGTCATCGGCTTGGCGGCAAAGCGCTCGCTGCGCTCCAGCGTCAGCCCGCCGGGGGTCACAATCCGGCTCTCCAACACTGGAATCTCTTCAACAAAAATCCGGTCCAGAACCGGCCGAAACGGAATCGGCTCTCGTCCATCCATCAAGGGAAGGCTCATGTCTCTGCTGTCTCTCTCTTTCCTTAAAAATGCAGCGAGGGTGAACCCGTCACCCTCGCTGTTCTTCCTCGGCGCTAGCTAGCCCGCAATAGCCCATCGGCGCAGACTAGATAGTCGGCACCGGGCAACCCTGCACATAGAACTGGTCCTTGGGATCAGCGCACACCAACTGCAGCCCGCACTCATACCCAAAGGTGATCGAGTCGTAGTACGTGTAGCCGCTGGTTGCCGCCGGCGTAGGAGCAATCGTATTGCCGGGTGTCCACTCATGCAGCCGAGTGTCAAACAGTACGCCCACATGCCAGTCCTTCGGATTGAACCGCTGGATCTGGGTCGGATCGGCCGTGCTGGAATAAACCACTGGCCGTCCGAACATGGTCTTCTGCATGAACTTCTTCGCCGTATCCACCACGGTCTCGCCGTCCTGGTCCAGGCGCGTGATGCCGGGGTTGTAGTAGTTGTTGGCTGCGGCCACGCCCTGCGCAAAGTTCGTGTAGTAGAACTCGTTGGCGTCGTCCTGCTCGTCTTCGCCCTCGCCGTCGCCGCGCGCCCGCGCAATCAGAGCCTCAATCCGCTGCGCCATGGCGTTGGTCACCGCCCCGGTGCCGTTCAGGTTGATCGTCGGCGTGGAAAGACGCCCCGGATACAGCGCCTTGTTGATGCCGGCGATCGTACCCGTGGACCCGTTGGCAATCCAGTACTTCGATCCGTAGATCGAGCTGCCGGCCGCGCCGGTCGCTCCCATCACCACCAGAATGTTCCCGGTAGCCGTCCCTGCGGGCAGCGCTGTAGAGAACCATAGCGTCTGCGCCACCGGATCCACGTAGCTGATCGTCGCCGTACCCAGCGCCGTTCCGCCCACCGCGGGCAGAATCTGGATCACCTGCTGATCGCTGAAGCCGGCCACGGTGGTCAACCCACTGATGTAGCTGGTCTGAGCCCCCGTACCGGAGCCGGAGCTGATCGTCGCAGTTGTAGGAATGCTGGCGATCGTGCCGGAGCCGTCTCCGTTGAACAAACCCTCGATCCCATTCTCAAAGGAGCGCAGGCTCTGCTTCATCTCCTCCTTGTTCACCTTCACCAGGCCGCGGTCCTTGCCGTCGGTGGCCTGCTGGGTCAGGTTAGAGATCTCGCAGGTGTTGATGATGCGCACCGGCGCGGCCACAAACGCATCCGTGGTGGATCCGGTGCCACGCGGCCACATCGCAATGCTGCTGGAGGTGTCGGCGGCAAACTGCTGAATCGCCGCTCCGCCCTGAGCGCGGAACGGAACCCGCAGCGGCTGGCGCTGCACGCCTCCGGCGCTGGTCATATTGCTGATAGGAACCTTCTTCCCATCCTTCATCAGGCGCTGCTGCAACTTGTTGAACCGGGCCTGATAGTCGGGAATCTGATCCACAAACGCTTCGAGTTCTACCGCCTCATACGCTAACTCTGTAACTGGCATATTCTTTTGCCCTTCCGGAGCAATGGGATAGGCCACAGGCAAGCCGGACCTTCGGCTCCCTGCGCCTTCGCGATGTCTCTTCTGTCTCTGTTGTCTCTCTGCACTACGAAATGCCGAAAGGTTACGCGTTTAACGAGGTAGCGATCTCGCACCCACGGCTCGTGAAAAAAACTCTCTTCTCTGCGCCGGCCCACCACCTGCGCCAACAGCACACTTCACTCACGCAACGCGCCCGGCCACATATCGGCTGCCGCCGCTTGTGCGCAGCAACGCTACGCCGGCCGCACCCACTTCACGCGGCTTCCATCCTTCAGCGTGTAGATCCCCTTCCACTGATCAGCCTCGGGCGTTCTACGGTAATCGATCTCCTCAGGAGACGGCTTCGCGCTCACAATCGTCGGCGCACCGTTGCGCGCAGCGCCCGGCCGCGCCGCCGGCTGCACTCGCCGCTGCTGCACCGCCGCCGCGCCCAGGAACCGTCCATAACGAGCCTTCACCACTCCATCCACCACGCTCTTGTAGTGCCGGTTGATCGCGGCCTTCACAAAGTTCGCCACCGTACCCGGATCAGGATTCTTCTGCTTGTGGTAGATCCCCATCTGCTTGATGTAGGCTGCGTCGGCCTGTCCCACCTCCTTCAGCTTGGCTCGAAAGGCGCTGAACAGATCCTCGGTTCCCGCCGTATCCAGGCGCAGCTTGGCGGCGTAGGGGCGAAACGCCTCTTCCAGCTTCTGCTTCTCGTGGCCGGCCACCTGCGGAATGATGTGGTTGCTCCAGTGCGCCTGCTGCTGTTGCTGCTCAAAGCGGCTCCGCTCCTGCTCAAAGGCCCTGCGCTCCTGGTCCACCGGAGCAGCCTTCACCTTGGCCGCCTTCTCCTCCGTGGCGCGGTAGAACTGCGCAATGTTGCGCAGCAGCTTGCCAATCGAATCCAGCTTCCCCTTATCGTCCAGATGCGCAGCATTCATCACCTCCACCATGCGGCTCAGGTCCGCCGTCAGCGGAGCTCCCGCCAGGGTGCTCATCAGATGCGGCAGCATCGCCGTCGCAAACGCCTCTGGATCGGCGCGCATCACGCGCTCCAGCAGCACCGGCGTCAGCTTCACCAGCCCAGCGTCAAACTCCGGTCCCAGCGTGTCCAGCGCCCGCGGATCGCCCGCCCCCAGCGCCTGATCCAGCGCATCAGACTCGGCTGCCCGCTCCTGCAGCTCCGTAACCGCCTCCACGCCGCCGATGCTCTCCAGCAGAGCGTACTTCTGCCGGATGCCGTTGATCCCCTCCGGGTCGATCTCCGCAATCTGCTGCGCCTTGTAGAAGTCCGCCCGCACCTGCTTGGCGAACTTCTGTCCCTCCGGCGTAGCCTCCTGCCGCTTCAGCCACTCCCGAAACGCCTTTGACCCACGCCGCGCCTCGTCCTTCTCCTCCTCCGCACCCGGCTCGGCCTCTCCATCCTCATCCAACTCCGCAGCCTCTGCCGCGTCCGCGCCGTCGTCCGACCCTCCCGGAGCATCCCCCTCAGCCGGATCAAACTCTGACCCATCGAACCCCGAATCATCGGAACCCGAAGGGTCTGACCCCAGCCCATCGGACCCCTCAACAGCAGCCTCTCCAGCCTCGGCCCACACGCACTCCAGCACGCCCTCGCGCCACGCTTCGCCCGCCTCGGGGATCTCCATCACCTGCTCCATCATGTCTCGGATCTCCATCTCTCTTTCTTCCATGTCTCTCAATTCCGTCTCCGGCTTCCTCAACTGGACCCACCCCTCGCTCAACGCCCGCGCATCGGTCTCCCGCATCGTCTTCCTATCCATCAGCCGCTGGAGCCCCCATGCCCACGCATCTCGCGGCGCGAAAACCTCCTCAACAGCAGCAGCCCTCTGCGTGCTCCTCCAGCCGCCCGTCTCCAGCCGCCTCACCCTACCTCACCAGCTTCGATCGATCCGCAAATCCCAGCGCCACACTCGGAGGCTCCGGAGGAGCATCCGGACCCTTCGGCATCGGCGGCGGTACAAGGATCCCCTTCAGCCGCGTGAACGGATGGTCCAGCAGCTCCCCCAACGGCCGTTCCGCAATCCACTCATCGGCTCTTCCGGCCAGCGAGTTATCCGGCGGAGGCACGGCCAGCAACTGGCGAATCGGCCGCTCCAACGCAGCCTTCGTCGTATCCCATTGCTGCAGTTGCTCACGGCTCATCATCGGCTTCAACTGCTCCTGAGCCTTGGTCAGGTCTTCCACCATCCGCGCCTGCTGCTCCGGGTTATAGTCTCCTATCGACTTCAGCGGATGCGCCTGCAGCCCCGCCACGCCGCCGTAGTCATAGTCCTTCAGCAGCGGAGGCCCAGGAGCCAGCGACTGAATCGCGCGCAGAAAATCTCCATTGCGAGAGTTCTGAAAGACGTGCGTGGCCTCATGCGCCGCCACCGGCTTGGTGTACATGCCCGGCTGCGCCACGTTGATCTTCTCCGCCTCCGGCTGCACATACGCAATGGTTCCTGTAGATCCCTCCGCGTGGGCGCCGCTCGGGTCATATCCCATCAGCGTCTGGATCGGCCCGGAAGCGGCCCAATCCGGAGCCCCTGCGTCGGTGGTCTGCTGCACCTGCTCCTGCACGCTCTGCTCTCCGTTGCGCGGCGCATACGGACGCAGGTTCGGAATGGATGGCGTAATCCCCATCACCTCAACCTCCTCATCGATCAACCTTCTGTTTGTGGACCCACCCAGCTTCTTCGCTTGAAACTTCCCGCTCCGGCGCTTGAAGTCTTTCAGCTCCGTCGCCTGAAGCTTCTCAGCCACGTCGCTTGACGCTCTGCGTCCTGTCGCTGGATTTTCTCAGCCCCGCCCCGCGTCTGGCCGTCTCACGCAACACGGCACTCCGGCAACGCAAAGCAATTCCGGAAGCCCAAAGCCACTCCCAAGGCGCAAAGCCCATCCGGAAGCGTCACGCCAAGCCGCACGCAACGCGCCGCTACGGCAACGCAGCGCTAGCCCGTAAAACAACCTCAGCGCAGTCTTCCCGACCGATTGATCGTGCTCGTCTTCACCTTCACCGGCGTTCCATTCGGATCGATCCCTATCTGCTCCACGGTGGTCTCATGCGGCACCATCTGCGTCTGGGGAACAAAGTCCTCCGGCTTGGCCGCCACTCCCAGCGCGGTCAGCGCCTCAGCCTGCACGTTAGGTGGCAGCTTGTCCACGGCAACTGTTGCGCTGGCCTTCACCGGCAGCGGCTGAACCGGCGTCAACTCGGCCGCCATCGCCTCATGCTGCCGCCAGTGCAGCAGAAGATTCTGGTAAACCGCCTGTTGCTCCGACGTTCCATTCTTGAACTTCCGCCCCTCGGCAGAGTTCAGCTTGGCCAGCGTAATCGCCGCCTCCACCGCGTGATTCTCACTCCCATCCTGCGCCACCGGAACGCTGGAGACCAGTGGCTGCGAGCTCTTCACCTGCTGCAACTGGCTCTGCAACTGCGGCAACTGCTGCTGCAACTGTGCCAGCGCCTCCTGTCCCTGCGCCGTCTGCGCCTCGGGATGGGTCTGGCCGCGAGCAATCAGTCTTTGCAACTCCGCAATCTTCTCCTCCATCTCCGCAATCGCCGGATTCTCAATCGGCCCCGTCGAGGTCAGCAGCTCAAACTCGCCCTGCTGCTTCTCCACCGCGCCCAGCCCGGGAATATGCAGCCCGCTCAGGCTCGGCATCTGGGCAAAGTAGGGCAGATTCTGCACATCGTTCACAATCCCGCGATACAGCTCCACGTGCGTACTGGCCTCCACCAGCGCCGCCGTCTGCGCCTCCTGCTCCACCAGCGTCTGCGGAATCTCCAGGCTCTCCGCATAGCACAGCGCATCGCCGCGCAGATTCTCCAACTCCACCACCAGCCGCTGCTGGCCGGGAGTCCGGCTTCGTATCTTCGTCTTCCGATTCACCGCCGCTGCCCTCGCCGCCTGCGTGGCAGCACGCGCCAGCCCCTGGCATATCTGCGACCACGGAGCCGAAAACACCTGCAGGCTCTGGTCCCGATTCAGCGCCGCCTCACCCACCGTCCCCGTCTGCCCCTGGCCAAACATCGCCGGCGTCGCTCCATCCATCGCCTCCGGAGCTCCGTTCACCAGCCACTGCACAAACTCCATCAAGCCGGTCGTCGGCGTCGGCACATTCTCAATGCCGGTAATGTCCTGGATGCGCTGCCCGGCCTCCAGCATCACCGGCGTAATCCGCGCCGGATCGTTCGTCTGCTGGTTGATCGCCTCCACATCAATCGGACCGCTGGCCGCAAACCGGCGCGGAACGCAGCCCACAAAGTAGCGCACCAACAAACCGATGTTCTGATTCAGAATCTTCTGCAACGGCAGATAATTCGCTCCAATCGAGCGCCGATTCTGCCCGTCCCCCACCCGCGGGTGACGAATCTCAATATGATCGTCCAGACACTCGTTGCGCACAAACGCAAGCTGGTTGCCGGCATGTGTCACCCGCAGCCCATCGGGGAAGTTCTCAAAGAACACCGCCCGAGTCTCTTTGTCCTGGATCGCGTGATACTGGCTGGGACGGAACCACGTGTGGCTCTCCGTCGCATCCTTCATGCAGCTCTCGCCGGTCGCGCTGGAGTTCTGCACCGCCAGCCGCACATTGATCCGCGCCATGCGATCAAACCCGTCGCCGCCCGCGGACCCTCCCGCCTCAATCTTGTCCGCAACCCACGGATACCGCTCGCGCAGAATGTCCACATCCTGCTCCGTCGCAATCCGCACCCAGCCCATCTCAAAGATGTCGTCCGCGTAGATCGGAACCTTGCTCTCCAGCACGCCATAAGCCGACGTAATCTCGCAGATGGCCGGCAACTCCGCAGGCTCGTCCCCTTCCTCCGCACCGTCGGACGCTCTCTCCGCAGCCTGCCCGTGCTCAGCAAGATCCTCACCCGTTTCAGCGCCGCCGCCCTCCATCTCGGTCTCCGGCGTCACGCCCTCGCTCTCGCCCGCGCCAAACACCACATCCTTATCGGGAGCCTCTGCGCCCCAGCGCTGCTGATCGGCCACAGAGCGCGTCCACAGCACTACCCTCCCGTCGGTGTAAAAGTACCGGCAGATCCTGGCCACCACGCTCTTGATGTCAGAGTCCAACTGCCACACCTTCACATACCGGTTGGCCTCCTCGGCCGCTGTCTGATCCGGCGGGCTGTCCGGATCCTTGGGCATAAACTTCAACCCCGGAACCTCGCGCCCCAGAGCCGCGGTAATCTTATCCTCCCGCGCTCCATACACGTTTACCGGGAACAGCTTCATCGCATTCCCCGTGGCCATAATCGAAGAGGGCGTCGCTGCTCCCGCGCCGCCATACAGCCCCATGCCTCTCGCCCCGTTGGTAAGAAACTGGTAGCCGCGGGAGAACAGCCGCGCCTCCCAGGCCTGCAGCACCTCAAAGATCCTGGCGCTGGTGTCCTGCATCGCCGTCATCCGGATCAGCTCCTCAACGGCGCTCTTGTAGCCGCCAAGCTGATCCGGGCCAAACATCGGCTCCGGCGAGACATCCACAGACGCATACCGTCCCGGAGCCGCATCCAGATCCGCAGGCAGCGGTTCAAGTCTCAGGCCCGCGGGCCGTTCTGCTCTCTCTATGCTCATACGCTGCTCTGCCGTCTCCCCGCTCCACAACTCTCTTCCACTCGCCCACCCGGCCTCTTCCGCAACTCAACCGCCTGGCCGCTCATCCCCACCAGCCGCTCTAGCCAACGTGCCGCATCCTGCGGAAGCCTTCGGCCGCAATCGCTCGCCGCCGCAGCAATCCATCCTTGGAGTGCTCAGCCTCCTTCAACACCTCCTCCGGAATCGTCTCTCCCAGCGGAATCCCCAACTGCTCGTGCAACGCCCCCTTCTTGATCTCAAACGATCCCTTCTTGCCCAGATTCACCCGCTCCATCTTCATGCTCTGCCTCTCTCTCCGTGCGCGCAGGCGCAAGGTTTGGTGCACTCCGTATGCCGTCCCAGTACGCAGGCCAGGCAACACGGCCAGCCGTCCCCAACCGTCTTTGCGTACCCCGGTTTCTTCTTCTGCAGCTTCAAAAGGCTCTGCGCGTTCATCTACACCCCATCCGGCGCTTCCTCGTCAGCAACACCATCATCATCCTCGTCCGTCTCATCCCGGCCCTTGCGCCGTCTGTCTCCCACGCCGGCCACCTCCGCAGCAAACCTGTGCGCCGCCTCGCGCGTCGGATGCTCCGTATCATGCGCGTGTCCGTCATAGTGCTCCGCATGCACCGTATGCTTGCTCGCAGAGTGGATGATGTTCACCTCAATAGCCGCGCCATGGCTGCGCACAATCTTCTTCGCGTCGTATGGATCCTCCCTGGCCCTCCCGGGATCTGCCTTGCTCCGCTGCGTCCCTGCGGCAAAACGCGCGTCAGCTCGCCGCGCCGTCTCTCGATTCGTGTGACGCGATCCGTCACGGGCTACAAAAGGACTCGCCATCTTCTCTCTCCCTCCAAGGTCACTTCACTTCCACAAACTGTTCCAGATTCCTCACCTGCACCTGATCCCAGTCAGGCGTTACAACTACCGCCCGAGCGTTGCGCTGGTTCTTCATCGCAATCACCGGAGCCAGCAGCGCCTCGCTTCGCTCCACACCGCCGCCAATCCTGCCCAGCTCCTCCCTCAGCTCCTTCACACTCTCCGCCCAGCTTCCGCGCACTTCGCTCAGCATCTCCGCCTGCAGATCCTTGCTCAGCTTCACCTGGTAAGCCAGCTTCTCGTGCAGCGCCACCAGAAGCTCCGCCTGCAACCGAACCTTAGCCACATCCGCGGCCATCTTCGCCTGTTGCCGCATCAGCTCCGCCATCTCGGCCGCCAGGCTCTGCACCTGCGCAACTCCCAGCCGAACCATCCGGATCTCCTCGCCCAGCAACCAGCCCTTCACTCGTTCCCGCATCGTCATCTCAAAGCTCCCAGTACGGCCGCATTGCGTTCTTCCGTCCTAGCCTCTCCGTCTCCGCCAGCCGGATAAAATGTCGCTCCCGCTCCGTCGGCGCGGCCTCAATCGCCTCCCGCACCGTATCCTCATGCCGCTTCTTCCCCGGCGCGCCCAGAATGTGATAAATGCCATACCCCGCGCCCTGCAGCGGATCGTCGCCCAGAAAACTGGCAATCTTCTCTCTATGCACCTCGTCGCGCGGCGCGGTCTTGATGCACTCGATCAGCCGCGGACACTCGCTGGAGATAATCCAGTTCGCGCGCTCAATCGGCGCGCCCTCCGCCGTCTTCCCCACCTTCACCCGCCTGCGCAGCATGTTGTACATCGTCTGCTCGCGCCCAATCTTGTCGCTCCCCGCGTTCATCGGCATCGGCAGCGGATACTCCCGCAGAATCCTCCCCATGCGCATCGCCACGCTGTTCGGATTCGCTCCGTAGCTCTTCGTCGTCTGGTCTGCAAAGGCGTCATGCGAGAATGGAAAACTCACAAACTTCGGCATCTTTCCGTCTTCGTCCACGCTCTCGCGGATCACCAGTTCGGCCAGCATCTCCGGATCGTGATGCTTCACCAGTCGTTCCTTGTAGGTGCGCACCACGCCAAAGTCATCCATCACATGCCAGTACAGCGCCGCCCAATGTTCAAACCCCCAATCGCCGGAGATCCATCGCCGGTGCCAGGGCTCGGCCACGCACTCGCTCGGGTCGCACACGTTCTCTGCCTCATCAAAGGCCCCATAGAAGTACCCTCCCACCACGTCCCACACGCCATACTGCATCGCGTCGCGGATCGCCTTCGGATAGCTCTCCAGATTGCGCAGAAAGCTCGGATCCTTCGCGTAAATGGGATTGTCCAGATACGTGCAGGGAAAATAAGCGTAATCCGCCGGGTTGTAAGCCCTCCGCTGATCCTCGTCCATCTCGTCGCAGGGCTTGTGCTCCACAAACAGCTTGCGCACCCACGGCGCGCCGATCCCAATCGGATTACCCGCCCCATCCTTCGTGCAGTACGGATCCACCGGGCACCGGTTCCACGCCGCCGTTGCATTCCACTGCGCAAAGGTGAACTCGCACAGCTCGTCATAGAAAATCTTGCGCCACTGTCCCTGGTAGCTCCACGCATCATGCTCATGCTGCATAGAGCCAAACACCGTCGTCGCCCCATTCAGCCAGGTCACCGTGCGCCGCGCCGCACCGGAGATGCTCTTGTACAACTCCCGCGGCACCAGCTCCCGAAACCGCGTCAGCAGCGTGCTCTCCAGCATCGGCTGCGTGCGCCGCAACATCAGCGTATGCACATGCGGAGCCACATCCGGCGAAAACTCGTTGCAGCTCACCATATGCTCCACAATCCCGCAGGCCGTCTTTCCCGGCCCCGCCGCCCCGCCTAAAAAGTTGAACGGCGCGGCGGAAGCATGGAACAACCTCTGCTTCGGATAAGGGCTATACCGCTGCTTGAAGTTGATCTTCAACAGCCGCTTCTGGAACTCCTCCGCAAACCTCTCCACCCCGGTCTGCATCCCTCAGGCACCCTCCCGCTCCGGCCGAGGCACATCGTGAATCAGTTGCACACCCACCGCTCCGGAGTGCTCCACGCGATCCTGAAACAGCCGCAGATACCTTCCCAGCATCTCCAGACTCTTCGTCTTATCGGCCAGTCGGATCTTCTTCAACTCGCTGCCATCCTGCGTCTGCCGAACATCCAGCCCGGCGATCGCCGCCGCCTCCTCATCGCCTATCTCCCCAGGAGCCAGTAGCCCACCCTTGGCATCAAAGATCCTCCTCGGATCAAAGAACGCTACCTTGGCCATCTCGTCCAGCACCCGTTCGGCTGTAATCTCCCGTCGCGCCATCGCCCTCCCCGCCTGCCGGGTAACAATCCGCGCGATCGTCGGGTTCTTGGTGAATCGCGATGTGTGACGCCTCGCGGAACACTCGCTGTAGCCTACCGCCCGCAGCGCCTGGGCACATTTCAGGCCGTTGCTCAAATACTCCCTCACAAACATCTGCTGCCGCACCGGCAGCGCCTCAAACTCCCCGCGCAGATCCTCAGGCAGATCAATCTCACCGTCCCGGCAACCGCCCTCTTTACCCGGTACACCTTTCGCCATCGCCTCAGCCGCGCTCTGCGGCAATGGCGGCGTCGGCCCAGCGGCCTCCACCGACCGCTTCGCCGCTCTCTTCTTCGCTCTGCGAACTGTCTCCTCACCCTCTACGACTGGCGCCCGTCTCCCTGCGCCATCTTTCCCACCGCCAACCCCAGCCCCAACCCCAGTCGCAGCCCGAGCCTCACCCCGCGCAGCCGCACCTGCCTTACGCCGTGCCGTCGTCTTTACCTCACGCCGTGCAGCCTCCTTTGCTTCACCCCTCACAGCCGCACCTGCCTCATGCAGCCTGGCTCTCTTTGCCGAACCCCGCGCAGCCGTCTTTGCCTCATGCCCCGCAGCGGTCCTCGTCTCACCCGTCATGCCCCGCCTCGCGCCGGCTTGCAACGCTCCAGCCTCAGCCCTTCCTGTCCTCGCCGCCATCTCAACCTTTCTCGACATCGGCCAGCTCCACCCTCAGGCTCGGAGCCTTGGCCGTCACCCGAAAGCAGGCTCGCACCAACTCGCTGACCTTATTCCGCACCCTCGTCGGCAGATCCAGCGACCGCAGCACCTCATCCGGCCCCTTCACAATCTGATAACTCACATGGCGGCAGAAGAACTTCTCCGCAACCTCTCCAGGCAACGTCCTCTCCAGGTACTCGCGGAAGCTCTCGCACGCCGCATCATCCACCTGCACCAGCGTTCCCACCGTGGCCATCGCCGAGTGATGCAGGCCCTGAATCCGTCGGCTCTTCTCCGTATGGTCCACCCCAAAGGCCTCAATCACCTCCAGCAGCTCCGCCTTGCGCTCGTCGCACTTCTCCTGAATCGTGCGCTGCGTGGCTCGCTCCTTCAGCAGCGCGCTCTGCAACGCCGCATACTCTTCGATCAGCGCATCAATCTGCCGCGCAGACGGCGCCTTGTCTCGGATCATCTTGCTTCCTTTCATCATGTCTCTCTCTTCCTGCATCACGCCGCGACGCTCTCGGGCATGACGCGGAGCGGAGCATCTCTTGGCATCCAACGGAGCGGCCCGGTGGCATCACGCCGCGCAGCCCTTCGCTATCACGCAGCGCCTCGGCATTGAAACGCGCAGCCCGTTCGGCATCAAGCCGAGCGGCGCAGCAGATAAGCCGCAGCCGCCTCCGGCGTCTCTCTCCGCTGCCTGCGCACCACGCGCAGACCCTTCTGCCGCTCCGCCTCTTTCTGCATCTCCTCGCGCATCGCCACGCGATACTGGCGCTCCGCGCGCGCCCGCTCCGGATCGCCCTTCCACTGCTCGCACGCCGCGTGCTCCTCCTCCGCCTCTTCGCGTTGGGCAAGCATCGCCTCCGGGTCGCGCAGCATACGCCGCGGAATCTCCACACACTCTCCGCACAGCGTGCACTCCAGACACTGGTCTCGGTCATTCATTCGAATCATGCTGCAACGCTCCCGGCGCTTCCCGTCTGCGCCTCTTCTGGTTTCATGTGGTCCCATCGCGAGTCCTGCCCTCGCCGTGGATCGGCCTGCGCCCCTTGCCGCAAGCCGGTAGAAGAACCTGGATCTGCAGCCTCGCTCGCGTGCACAATCCGGAAGCTGCTCGATCGCCACGCAGCGCGCTCTCGTTCCAGCACCGCCGCGCCTACAAAGGTCAGCTGCCACAAGCGCCAGATCTTGCTGCGCATGTCCCGCACATGGCCGCCCACCATCTCAAAGCTCATGCCCAATGGCCTGTCGCCCCGGCCTGCATCGCCACCCTCCGCCCGCGCCACAATCTCGGGGAAGTCCCGGGCATAAACCACGCCCCGCACCAGCAGTTGCCGGCCCTCGATCGCCGCTTGCGTAATAATCCCGGCCTTCTGCCTCGGGTTGTGGCCGCTCCAGTCATCCCTGAAGTTCACCGCCATGCCCATCAGGCTGGGCAGCGCCGCCTCCACCGCCTCCCGTGACAGCACAATGCGATGCCCTCGCGCCCCATCCGGAGCTCGGTCGCTCGGCGTATCAATTAGCGTCAGTACTCCCTCAAAACCAACCCGGTTCGGATGCCGCGCCACCTCCGGCAGCGGCAGCAGCACCGCGCCCGCCGCGGCACGGCAAGAAAGTTTCAGGGCAGCGTCGCAACCGCATCCAGAGATCATCACCAATCCATCCCTCAGGACACCCGCGCCAACCGCCGCAACCCATCAGAACCCTCCGCCCCTCTCCGCTGGCCGGCCGCGTGGAGCAGGTTCTCCGCCACACGCCGGTCCTCAGCCGAGATTCTCGGCCGCACCGACACCGCCTTCGTGTCGCCAATCAGCGGCCAGACCTTGAAGCGCAGATACTCCGCCCGCTGCCGCCGCGTCAGTCGACCCTCGCCATCCGTGGCCAGAGCCACCGCATGCGTCGTCGCCACCGTCAACGTGCACGGACTCGGATGCTCCCAGTTCGTCGGTTGCAGGGCGCGAATCCCCACCGCCTGCACCTGCAACATACCCTCCGGCGTCGTCACCTCGCGCTGGATCCACACCGCCTCTCCACCCTCTACCATCGCCTGCGCCTGTCGCGCGGAGATCAGGCGAAAGCTCCACTCACTCCAACGTTCACTCGCCTGGGTGTAGGCAAAGTGCGCCACCATCCGGCTATAAGGATTCAAAACTCGCTCGGCTGCTGCAGATGCCCGACGGCGTTGGCGTTTGCGCATTGCGTCTCCGGTGAAACTCGGCTGGGAGCTGGAAGGGAAAAAGGAACTTTCGTTCTGCTGTTTGCGTCGATCCATGCCACTCAGGATCAGTCGCCCTGCTCAGGAGATCTCAAGCGAGAGCCTCGCCCTATCCCTCGTCCAAGCTCGCAAACAGATGCGGAGCAAACAAATGCGCGCCAACGACAAAACCCCATGGAGATCCACGGGGTTCTGGGTGGCAAAACAGCACTATGAAATTGAACTTGAAACGGTGCGAGACGCTCCGCCGGCATCCCAGGCGCAGCGGCGCCGCAGAGCGCGCCAGAGCCGCCTGCGGACACACCAAGGCGTCCATCGGTTGGCCTGCTCAGAGTGAGGTCCGTCGTTATCCGGCAGTCAAAAAACTTCGCCTGCCGGGCGCACTCGAATAAATTGTCGAAGGAATCTTTCTGTGGAGGACCGCAACCTGCTCGACCGAAACTTCCACCCGGGCGAATTTCTTTAGCTGCGCACCATGTTTTGTTAGGCTCAAAAGAAGCTAATCTAATCCTATTCACGTTCGCCTCGGCTGTCAATCCCTCATCTGTGGAAAACTTTCTTTCCTCGCGAAATTCGTTGCGCCGCAGCGCCGGATCGCTCCCACCCAGGAGTATTGCCAGCATCGCGATCCTGCGAGCCTTCCAGCGTCCCTCGCACACCTCGGCCAGCTTCACCCTCATCCGGATCTCCCGCATGGCTCAGCCTCCAAAATGCAGCGCGCCCAATGCGGCGCCTCCTCGGCGTAGATCGCCACTCCCTTCTCGCGCATCCGTCTCCAGTAGTCAAGCGCCGCCCTCCGAATGAATTCGTGCCTAACGACGGTGAAATAATAGAAGGTTCCGGCTATTTCAACGAATCTTCGATTACTGGCGAATCTAAACCAATGATGAAGGTTGTAGGTGATAGTGTAACAGGTTCGACTGTTTTAACCACAGATTC
>DAHXNO010000175.1 GCA_027365345.1 Granulicella sp. | reverse complement strand
GATGTCCAAGTCCCGGGGCAACATCGTCCGTACAGAGACCATCCTCGACGCCTTCGGAGCCCTCTGCCCAGCTTCCGAACCAGCCTCGGAGCCGACTCAGAACCCCTCCGCAGCGCAACAACACCGCGATCTCTTCGCCTCTGACATCCTGCGCTACTTCCTCCTCCGCGAGATCCCTTTCGGCCAGGACGGCAGCTTCAGCTTTGACGCCCTCATCACCCGCTACAACGCCGATCTGGCCAACGGCTACGGCAACCTCGTCAGCCGCACGCTGAACATGATCTCCCAGTACTTCGCAGGATCCATCCCTGCTCCGTCCTTGCGCCCTGAAGCTGGCGAAGACCCCGCGCGGACGGAGCGCAGAGCCGCCGCAGCCGCCCTCCGCGACGACTTCCCCGCCCTCCAGGACCGCTTGCGTCCTCTCCTCGACCATTACGCCTTCCACGAGTACCTGATGGAAGTCATGCGCCTCATCTCGCGCATCGACAACCTCCTCTCCACCGCCGCGCCCTGGAAGCTGGCCAAGTCCAGCCTCCCGGAGGACCAGCGCGACCTGGCTACCACACTCTTCGTCTCCGCTCAAGGGATCCGCCTCGCCACCGCTCTTCTCTATCCCATCCTTCCCTTCGCCACGGCTCGCGTCTGGGCCCAGCTTGGACTGGGCAGCATCGAGCATGCCGCGGCCCACGGCGAACTGAAGCTCCTCCAGTGGGACGGCTTCCAGCCCGGAACCCAACTGGGTCCCCTGGAAGCCGTCTTCCCCCGTGCAGACAAAGGACTCGCCCAAACCATGACAGAAATGGAAACCCCCATCGCCCCAGCCCCCGCGGTCTCCGCCCACCCCGAGCCCGCATCCGCTCCCTCAGCAGCCAACACCACAGAAGCCCCGCCCGCGGAACGTCCCTCCATCTCCATCGACGACTTCGCCCGGATCGAACTGCGCGTCGCCCGGATCGCGGTCGCTGAACGCATCCCCAAAGCCGACAAACTGCTGCGCCTGGAGGTCGATCTCGGCAACGAACGCCGCCAGATCCTCTCCGGCATCGCCGAGTGGTACACCCCGGAGGATCTTCTCGGCCGCCGCATCATCGTCATCACCAACCTCGCCCCCCGCAAGATGCGCGGCCTGGAGTCGCACGGCATGCTTCTGGCCGCCAGTCAGGACGGCGGCAAGCCCTACCTGGCAACCGTTCCCGACGACGCTCCCATCGGCGCCCGCCTCAAGTAAACCTCCCTCCACCCTGTACACTCTGCCCTCATGCTCATTGACTCCCACTGCCATCTCGATAGCTATCCGAACCTCCCCGAAGTGCTCCACCGGGCTCGTCAGGCTGGCGTGGGCAAACTTCTGGCCATCGGCATCGGCGACGGCCCGGAGACCATGCACCGGGCTCTGGAGCTAGCCCAGGCCCACAGCCAGGACGTTCCCCAACTCTGGGCCTCGGCCGGCATCCATCCCCAGGAGGCGCACCGCGCCAACTCGGAAGCCCTGGCCAAACTCGGCACCCTCGCTCAGCACCCACGCTGCCTCGCCATCGGCGAGATCGGCCTGGACTACTACCACCCGGAGAACCCTGAGATCTCCGTCCAGCAATCGGCCTTCGTCGATCAGATGAAGATCGCCGCCGCCGCCGGCAAACCCATCATCATCCACTGCCGCACCTCCGAACTCGCCACGCCCGCCGCCAAGGCCAGGTTCGGAGCCGCGGACGCCTGGGAGGATCTCCTCCGCCTCATCCGCCAACACTGGACCCCCACCGGCCTGCCCGGCATCATGCACTGCTTCTCCGGCAATCAGGAGCAGGCAGAGCGCTCCCTCGCCGCCGGCTTCTACCTTTCCTTTGCAGGCAACGTCACCTACCCTAAATCCACTATCATCCAAAAGGTGGCCGCCGCCGTGCCCTCGGATCGCATCCTGGTCGAGACGGACGCTCCGTTTCTGGCTCCCATCCCGCTGCGCGGAAGCACCAACGAACCAGCCTTCGTCGTTCACACCGCCCAGTTCATCGCCGGCCTGCGCGGCATCTCGGCAACGCAACTCGCTGAGAGCACCACATCGAACTTTGGCGCTCTGTTTCCAGCGTCACTATCTGTTTCGCAATCCGTCTGAGAGGATGGCGCTGCCACCTACCAGACGCATCTCATTGGCAAGAGGGAGAACCCCATGGCGGCTGAGAACAGCTTCGATATCGTCAGCAAAGTAGAGATTCAAGAGGTAAAGAACGCAATCGACCAGGCGAGCAAAGAGGTCAACGCGCGCTTTGACCTCAAGAACTCCAGATCCTCCATCACCCTGGAGGGTCAGGACACCGTGCAGTTGGCCTCGCAGGATGAGTACACGCTCAAGGCGGTCATTGAAATCCTCGCGCAGAAGTTCGTCAAGCGCAACGTCTCGCTCAAGAACCTCGAGTATGAGAAGGTCGAACCGGCCGCCAACTCCTCCGTCCGCCAGAAGATCAAGCTCAAACAAGGCATCTCCTCGGATGCCGCAAAGAAAATCGTCGCCGCCATCAAAGACTCCAAACTGAAAGCCCAGGCCAGCATCCAGGGAGATATGGTGCGGGTCACCAGCAAGGATCGCGATACCTTGCAACAGATCATCGCTCTACTCCGCGGCAAGGATCTCGGCCTCGAACTGCAATTTACCAACTATCGCTCCAGCTAGATTCACCCTCCCGCCGCTGGAATGCGTGGCGTTGCCTCGCGCCGCCGCCTCCTTAACCCACGCTCGTCTTGGATCACCCCAAAAGCGCGGCGTCTCGTCGTGTGATCGCCGTCACTTAGCTTCGGTATTGGCCTCCAATGGCGTGGCGCTTCGCTGGTTCGAAACTTCAACTCGCGCCCGCCGGCAAAAATGCAAAACGAATCGTACAACTTTGACACTCTTGCCCATGCATATCGATCGCCACACGCCTGCCGGCCCAACCGAGGATCTCCATGACCTGCTACTCTTGTTAAAAGATGAGTACGATCTCCATCGCCTCGGCCGCCGAAGTCTTTGATCTCCTCAAAGACGATCTCGCTGCAGTTGAAGTCGAGTTCGCTCGTCAGTCCGACTCTCCAGTTGCGGTGGTCACGGACATCGCCAACTATCTCATCGCCGGCGGCGGCAAGCGCATCCGCCCACTTCTTCTTCTGCTCTCGGCCAAGAGCCTGCACTGCCAGAGCGACGCGCGCATCCGCCTCGGAGCCGTCGTGGAGATGCTCCATACCGCTACGCTGGTGCATGACGACATCATCGATGAGGCCAACCTGCGCCGTGGCCGACCATCCTCCAACACCACCTGGGGCAACGCCAAGTGCGTCCTCGCCGGCGACTGGCTCTATATGCAGGCCTTCCGCACCGCCCTCGATGAACGCAACTTTCGCATCCTTGACCTTCTCATCTCCCTCACCCAGGAGATGGTGGAAGGCGAACTGCTCCAGATGGAGAAGCTCGGACGCCTGATCAACGAAGAAGAATACTTCGACCTGATCTATCGCAAAACCGCCTGCCTGTTCAAGGTCTCCATGCAACTGGGCGCCGTCATCGCCGAATCCGAAGCCCCCTCCTCCGCAGCCTCCTTCGAAGATGCCCTCGGTGAGTACGGCCGCAATCTCGGCCTCGCCTTCCAGATCGTCGACGATGTTCTGGACCTCACCGCCAACGACGAGGTGCTGGGTAAACCCGCTGCCTCCGATCTGCGCGAAGGGAAAGCGACCATGGCCGTCATCCACGCCCTGGAGCGCGGCACAGGCGCAGACCGCGAAGCCATCCGCACCGTACTGGCGGACCGCAGCTTTGACCGCGTCGCCCATGCCGATATTCTGGAGGTCCTGCAGCGCCATGGATCCATCTCCTACGCCATGGACACCGCCTGCGCCTACGCCGAAGCCGCCCGCCAATCCGTGGCCGACCTGCCGGAAAGCGACTACAAACGCGCTCTGCTCTGGGTCCCGGGCTTCGTCACCAGCCGCGACCGCTGAGGAATCTCCACCTCTCCTCCTGAACCTGACGACCCATCTCACCCCAGCTCGCCCAGCGACCCCACGCGGCTCCGGCACGCCAGGAGCGCTCCCTTCCCTTTCTCTTTCCCGCCCAGCCGAACCTCCACTTCGCCCAGCACCCTCCGCAATCGTAGACCTCTCGGCCAGGCCGTCTGACGGCCACGCAGCCAACCGGCCGCTCCATCTCCTCACATCTCCTCATCCTCGTCCAACGCGCCTTCCTCACCCTCCGGACCGGTCTCCGCGGAAGAGAGTTCAGGCAGATCCTCCACCCGCACGGGGCCAGTCCGTTCCGGCTCCAGCAGCACCTGCACGCGGCTCTCTGCCTTGGCAAGCTGCTCCTTGCATGCGCCGGATAACTGCATCCCTCTCTCAAACAGGCTGACGTTTTCCTCCAGCGAAAGATCGCCGCGCTCTAACCGTTCCACCACCTTCTCCAACTCCGCCATCTGCTCTTCAAAGCTCGCCATCACGCACCCTCTTTTCCAAGCCCCAACACCTGGATGGTCAAAGCATACCTGCCAAACGGAGCACTCACCTGCACTCCCTGCACCTCGCTCCGCACGCTCTCCAGCATCTGGCGGGCGATCGCCACACCCTCAGCCATGGCCGCATCTTTATCCGGGGCCGCCGCCATGCGCTCCAGAATCTCATTCGGCATGGAAACCCGCAGATCGTTCTTCATGAACTCCGCGTTGCGCAGGCTGGTCAACGGCCAGATCCCCGCAATCACTGGAACCCGGAAGCTCTCGATCCGGCGCAGGAAAGCCTCCAGCAGCTTCAGGTCGAACACCGGCTGGGTAATCGCGTACTCCGCGCCTTCCTCCACCTTGCGGGCAAACCGCCGCACCTCGCGGTCAATATCGTATACCCCCGGATTGGCTGCTACCGCGATCGTGAAGCCGGTAGATCCGCCAATCGGATTATGCCCTATATCCAACCCGAGGTTCAGATCGTTCACAATCTTCACCAGCCCAATCGCATCCACATCAAACACCGCGGTAGCCTCAGGATAGTTGCCCATCTTGGGAGGATCGCCGGTGAGGCAAAGAATATTTTTCAGCCCCAGCGAAGCCGTACCCAGAAGCTCGCTCTGGATGCCCAGCACATTGCGGTCCCTGCACGTAAAATGCAGCAGCGTCTCAATGCCCACCTTCTGCTGAATCTGCAAACACAAGCTCTGCGCGCTCATCCGCGCACTGGCCCGCGGCGAGTCCGGCACGTTGATCGCATCCACGCCGAAGCTCGCCAGCAACGCCGCACCCGCCAACTCCTTCGAGCAGTCAATGCCCTTGGGCGGAACAATCTCCACCATCGTCACAAATCTGCCACTCGCAATCGAGGCTCCAATACTGGACCTCTCCCGCAAAGGCCGCGGCTCTACCGCGCCATCGCTGCCGGCCTGCCTCGTTCTCGCGCCCCCCGCCCCACCCGCCCCGGCGGAAGCCACCGTCACCGGAGCCTCCCCCGCATCCTGCGCCGCCATGGCCCGCAGCGCGCTCCTCATCGCTCGTATGTGCTCCGGCGTGGTTCCACAGCAACCGCCCACCCATCTCGCTCCCGCGCGCACAAACTTGCGCGCAAAGCTTCCCATGTACTCCGGCGAGGTCAGATAGATATGGCGCCCCTCCACGCTGCGTGGCGTCCCCGCATTCGGCATGGCCACAATCGGCAGCGCCGTCACCGCCTTCATCCTCTCCACGGCGCGCAAAACGATCGTCGGCCCTGTGCTGCAGTTGCACCCCACCGCGTCGGCGCCCAATGCCTCCATCCGTCTGGCTGCCGCCTCCACGCTCGCTCCGTCCAGGCACTCGCCATCCTCACCCACCGTAAACAGCACCGCCACCTTCAAGTGTGGCGCACTCTGGCGTGCGGCCAGCAAGGCCTGCTCCGCCTCGGCGACCGACATCATCGTCTCCAGAAGAAGCAGATCCACGCCACCCTCCGCCAGCGCCTCAATCTGTTCAGCGTAGGCGGCATGCACCTCCTCCGGATGGCTCTCTCCAGTCGTCTCCAACCCCAACCCCAGCGGCCCCACGGCTCCGGCCACGAACGCCGGCGTTCCCCGCTTCTCTCCAACGGCATCCACGCACTGCCGCGCAATCGCGGCGCCGGCACGATTGATCTCCTTTACCTTCTCGCTCAGACCAAACCGCTTCAGACGAAACCGATTCGCGCCGAACGTGTTGGTCTCAATCACCTCAGCGCCAGCCTGTAGGTACTGTTGGTGAACCGACCGCACCATCTCCGGCTGCGTCAGGTTCAGTTCGTCATAGCACCGGTCGATGAACACACCACAGGCATACAGCATGGTGCCCATGGCGCCGTCGCACAACACCGTCCCGCCCTCGAAAAGCCTCTCGGCCCCTACCCTCATCGGTCTCCTGCCCTGCTCCCAATCAAAGTGACTGATCTTCAATCGTATAACGCCAACCCATCCACGCTCTGGCTCCGCCCATCCCGCTTTGCCCACCCAGCCTCCGAACGTTGCGCTTCCTCCCTCAAACGGGCGCCGGGGCCATCCCCGTAGGATCAAGCCCACCCGCGAAATTCCCCATCCCCCCCTGTTATACTTGGCTGAAGAAATCGCAGATCCCGCCCCCGTGGCGGCTACCGCTTGGAGTAGTTCACATTGAAGATGAGAAGTTTCCCAGCCATGGCTGCTTCAGGCATGCTCTTGGCGGCCTCCCTGTTCGCTCTCTCAGGTTGCGGCATCGTGGTGCTTTACAAAGTGCCTGTGGTCACCTACTCGGGCCGCCCTGTTCCGCCTAGCGGTCTCATAGAGCGCGTCATGGCAGCCTACACCGCCAATGGAACCTCCGGAGGACTGGAGATCCTGGATGGCCTCCGCGATCTCCGCGGCAATCTGGAGAACACCATCCCGGAGTGGAAGATCTCCGGCTACTCCGAAGCCAATCCGATCAGCATCATCAACTTCCCGGAAGAAACTGACGGCTATGTGCTGTCCTATAACGACGGCAATCTGACCCAAATCAACTACAGCAAGGAGTCCTCCGTCGGAACGGTCCTGAACGCCGGCGCTTCAGCTCCCTCCGCCGCTGCCGCCCCTTTGGGCACCATGTTCGCCGGCGCAGATGAGCAGGCCGGCCTGCTCATCTTCAACACCGGCGGCGTAACCTACGATCTCAATCTTCCTGGCGTCGACAAAGTGGTGATCAACCCTGGCGCCAGTGTTGTCATGGCCATGGTGGAGAACTCCAACACCCTCTATCGCATCGTCAAAATTCCCGCCGTCTCCGTTCCCGTCTATCCTCCCGGCTACGTGGACTGCGAGCCGCTCCTGCAGCCCGCCTACTGCGTCGTCCCCGTCGCCGGAAAATATGATCACCCGGTGAACGTCAGGTTCTCCATTGACGGCACCACCGCCTACGTGCTGAACTCCGGCCCTGAGAATGGTGGAACCACGGCCAGCGTCGAATTCCTCCAGACGACGCAACTCAACATCAATCTGGTTCCCACCGTAAATCCCCTCAGCTCCAGCGCTCCCTCGCCCCTGTCTACCCTTCCCAACGGGGTTCCAAACCCCATCCCCATCCCCGGCGGCGTAACCGACGCCATCTCCGACGGCACCTATCTCTATACCGCCGGACAGCAAATGCAAACCTCTGGACCCTATAAGGGCCTCTTCGCCGGCAACCTGACCACCATCAACCTCACCACCTACGCCGTCAGCAAGCCGATTTCCATCTCGGACGGCACCCACACCAAGATGCTCTTCGCCGATAACAATACGTTGTGGGTCGGCGCCTCAAGCTGCTCCAACGGAGTCCGCTATGCCACAGCGCAGGCGGAGCTGGCCTCGCAGGGCTACACCGACCAGGCTGGAAACTACAACTGCCTCACCATGTTGACCACCGGTACAGCCACGCCGCCAGCCACCATCATCCCCCAGGTCGTGCAATCGAACATCTCCTCGGTAGCTGCTGTAACCGTGCCCTATCCCAACACCGATGACAACATGTACTACTACGGCAGCCTTACCGGACTTTGCTGGGTGCAGGAGTACTACAAGGTTTACACCGCGTACGGTGGCCAGATCCACGCCTTCTACACCGGCCTCAACCCCAACCCGGTGCTCCCTGTGGAACAAGGTGAGGACGGCAACGGAGGCACCCCCGGCCAGGAGATCAACAACATCAACGTCACCGTGCAGGGCACCGTCAACGATGTCGCCTACATGGATGCCGTCACCAACAGCTCCGACTAAAGCCGTTCCCGTCCGCCTTGCACGGAAACCTCGACTTTCATGGGCGTCCTCCTCCAGGAAGACGCCCATCAACATACTTGGACAACCCACTCAACCAGGAACCTGCTCCGGAACCTTCCTTGGGCCTTCTTCTCAATCGGCTGAAACAGAACTCTGCAACAAGGCATCGCTCCGGACTTGATGGATCCTGGTAAAGCGCTGGCAACGGATCCTCCTCAGCGCTTCTCGTCAAGTCCACCTCCCGCTCTCGTCGCTACAACAACCCTCCATGAGTAGACCCCAGGCGTCACCCACTCCGCCCCCCATCCCATCCAACGGCCAGATCGATATCCTGGCCATCGCAGCTCACCGCGACGATGTCGAGCAGACCTGCGGAGGCACTCTTCTGGTCCAGCAGTCTCTCGGCTGGCGCACCGGCATTCTGGATCTCACCCGCGGTGAAATGGGCACCCGCGGCACCGCGGAAGAGCGCGCCGCAGAGGCCGCCGCAGCCGCCCGCATCCTGCGCGTCTCCCATCGCCAAGCCCTCGATCTCCCCGACGGCAACGTGCAGAACACCCAGCAGAACCGGCTCAAGATCGCAGCCGTACTGCGCCGCCTTCGTCCCCGCGTGGTCATCCTCCCCTACTGGCAAGGCCGCCATCCAGACCACTACACCGCCTCCGTCCTCGGCTACGAGGCCTGCTTTGCCGCCGGTCTCACCCGCCTCGAAC
>DAHXNO010000164.1 GCA_027365345.1 Granulicella sp. | reverse complement strand
GCAAGAAGGTCATGGATACACAGAAGAGCACGGATTGCCCCAAGTGCTCCAAGCCCACCCGCATCGTGAAGCGTGTGAAAGACCGCGAGCGTGGGGTTCCGGGCGGAGTCTACATCTCCTGCTCGGCCTGCGACTTCTTTGAGAAGCTCTAGGCGCTGGTTGGAAGCAACGGCTTGGCTCTGAAGCTACCGCATCGGTTTGACAGCGATGTTTGCTGGTGGTTAGCTTTTTGATTGCGGTTCGATGAGCGGCGCCTAACCTCCCAGGCTTCCGGGCGTTTTCAATAGACATCTGATCAACGTTCCATCAAAAGGTTCGCCGTCTGGCGGACCTTTTTGCGTCTCGCTGCGTCTCATGATCTGTGCGGTTCGGAGGAGTAGATCCCTTCGAGTAACCTTTCCTACTTGACGATTGTCATCTCGGGGGAGGACACTCCTTCACGGTGTTAGGAATTTCTTCATTATGGTCATCAGTACTGCTGTTTCACTCGACGCTTCAAAGAGTTTCGCCTCCACGCCCCAGTTTACCCGCCCAACCTTCCTGATGTGTTCGCCCGAGTGGTATGGAGTCGATTATGTGTTGAACCCGTGGATGGCGGGAAATGTGCATCGATCATCCCGCGATCTTGCCTTCGCCCAATGGAAGAGCATGCACAACGTGCTGCGCAGCGTAGCCGACGTTCGGCTGCTTCGACCTGAACCGGACTGTCCGGACATGGTGTTTATTGCCCACGGAGCTCTTATCCACCATGGTGTGGCCGCGGTCTCCAGCTTCAACCCGCAGCAGCGCCGCGCGGAGACAGTCCACCTGCGCCGGTGGCTGAGTAACGAGGGATTTCTGATATGGGAGACGCCGCGTGAGACCCCCTTTGAGGGCGGGGGCGATGTAGCTTTCAACGAAAAGGGGACTGCGTTATGGGCAGCGCATGGCGTACGGACGTGCCGCGCTGCTCACCGTCACGTGGCTGATGCGTGGCAGGTGCCTATCACCTCGCTACACCTGACGGATCCGCGCTTCTACCATCTGGATACGTGCTTCACCCCGCTGGCGAACCCGACCGGCGCGGGTGACGGCTACCTGCTGTACTATCCTGGCGCCTTCGACGCTGCGTCTATCGCTGCGATCGAGCGTGCGTATCCGGCCGACCACCGCTTCGCGATCTCTGAGTTGGATGCCACCCACATGGCATGCTGCGCTCTGAATCTTGGCCGCACCATCTTCACCGGCGAGATCAGCCGTGAACTGGCAACCCGGCTCTTCGATGCCGGCTTTGACGTGGTTCAGCTCGAACTGAGCGAGTTCATCAAAGGTGGAGGGGGCGCCAACTCGTTGGCGCTGCGCCTGAGCGACATGCCGGTCACCCACGGGCGGCCAGGACAAATGCCGGTCGCTTAGAAAGGCTGAGGACCGCACGCTGCGTTTAGACCATTCAGATCCAAGCCAAAGGGCCCGGAACTCTCCGGGCCTTTCGGCGTCTGGACCCGCCAAGCGTCGGCGGATCCAGAACGTCTTCAGGCCCCCGGACAGGAGCACAAGCAGGGATTTCCCTTGGTTGTCTGCGTGGGTTTTCCATGGGGGTCTGCCGGCTTCCGACGCCAGCCTTGCCAAGGCCGGGTCTTAGCGGCCAAAATTGGCGACCAACTCGGGATCGAGCAGGCTTACCGTAGGTGGATCACCCGCGGGCTTCAGCCTGGAAGGATCCTCCATTCGTAGCTGGGCGACCATCTTCTCGGCCAGTCTCTGGTCGGCCGGATTCACCTTCTCAAGGCGAACCTTCGCCAATCCTTCTACGCCCAGCTCCTTCGCCGCCGCGTAGGACAGGTCCACAATCCGGCTCATGGGCATGGGACCCCGATCGTTTACCCGCAGTACAGTGGATCTTCTGTTGCTAAGGTTCGTTACGCGAACCCAGCTTCCCAAGGGCAGGGTGCGGTGAGCACAGGTCATGGCATACATGTCGTAGGTCTCCCCGTTGGCGGTCTTGCGACCGTTGAAGGCTCCTCCGTACCAGGAAGCCTTACCGATTTGGAACCAGTGACGCTTTGTAATGGATTTGGCGGACGGTGAATCGTTCGCAGGGACTGTGTTGTCTGGTTTCACCGTAGGACTTGCAGCGAGGGAGACGGTCAAGCCCAGAGTCACGACCAGCATGCCAGCGCGGGTGCGCTTGCGGCTGCTCGTTCTCTGCAGTTCTTCCCCGCTTTTCATCGTAGGATCACTCATACAGTTATTGTCATCTTGCTGATTCCCTAAGTCAAACAAATAAAAGGCTCTTATAGCGATTTTTGACTTGTAAATTTCAATTGAATGTGATACGTTCTTCTCACTGGTGGGTTACCCGACGTGCCTGATTTTTCCTCTCCAGCCGCAGTTGCGCCGCGAACGCTCCTGACGATTGCGGGTCACGACCCTTCCAACGGCGCGGGCATTACGGCGGATCTTAAGACCTTTTCAGCCCACCGATTCTTCGGAACGTCGGTTCTGACCGCTCTTACTGTGCAGTCCACCTTGGGGGTGGAGGAGGTTCAGCCAGTCGACACTGCCTTTGTGCGCCACGCGCTTGACCACCTGGCCGCCGACCTTCCGCCGGCAGGGATCAAGATTGGAATGTTAGGTTCGATTGCGACCATCGCCGCAGTTGTGGAGTTTCTGGCGGCGTATCGGGGAGCGATCCAGGCCCCAGCGGCGCGGGCCGTGGCAGGGAATAAGCCCCCCTCCCGTCAGTCCCCTGTACCGATCATCCTCGATCCCATCCTCCGCTCGACCTCCGGAGCCGATCTGCTTCCGCCGGACGCTGTCGAATCTCTCCACGAGACTCTTTTGCCCCTGGTCACCTGGATCACTCCCAACTGGAGAGAGCTCTCTGCGCTGACAACTCTTCCGGTGGAGACTCTTAATGAAGCCGAAGCCGCCAGCCGCGCTCTGGCCAGGAGACACCCTCACCTGCACATCGTCGCCACCGCCGGGGATCACTCCCAGCCCACGGATCTTCTGCTGCTGCCGTCAGGAGATATGCACAGATATGCGGGAGAACACATTGAGTCCAACGCCACCCACGGGACTGGTTGCGCCTTCTCTTCGTCTCTGCTGTGTCACCTGATTCTGCGCGACACTCCGGTGGAGGCTGTCCGTGGGGCCAAGCACTTCGTCTCCGAAGCTATCCGCCATGCTCCCAACCTGGGCCACGGAAATGGCCCGCTCCATCTGTTTTGGCAGTTTATGTGAGATCAGCGCCAGGTTACTTGTCTTCCCGCGCGTCTCCTGCGCCTTCCCTCAAGCCAGTTCCATACGCAATCCCTGCTCGGGAGAGGGGGCGGAGCTATCTTTTGCGGGAATCCCACCCGATTCAACTCTGCTACGCTTATCGTGTATGGCTTCATCCCTCAGCATCCAGATCAACGGTCATCAGCAGATCGTAGAAGAGCTCTCGTCACCTGCAGCATTGGCCCTCGTGGTCCAATCCCTGGGCCTCAAAGGGGACCGTATTGCCGTGGAGCTCAACGGAGAGATTATCCCCAGGACGAGTTGGAGCGAGGTCCAGATCGTAGAGGGTGATCGCCTGGAGATCGTTCACTTTGTTGGTGGAGGAACTTCTACTCTATCTTCTAATCCAATGTAGAGAAACGGGATAGATTTACCGTTACACCGTGACCTGGTGTGCCTGGATGGCCTGGAGGAGCTGGTCCAGCCCATCCTCATACGGTCGGGGCAAGCCTGCCGATTCGAGTGCCTGAATGGCAACCGGCCCTTGATTCGCAAGCCTTTCGCGAAGCTCTTGAGAATCGTAAAGACGCTGCACGGATTGCTTGATATCTTCCACGCTAAACGGTTCAATCAAAATGAAATCTTGCTCTGGAGCAAGCAACTCGGAGGCGCCACAGTGTCGCGTAGCAATCGAGGGTACGCCGTTGGCGAGCGCTTCAAAGAGGGCCATCCCAAAACCGTCATCGACGCTGGGCAGGATGAAGGCATCGCAGGCGGCATAGAATTCGCTGATGTCAGGGACGTAGCCGACCAGCTCAACGTTTGGCAGCTCTGCGAGCAGGCGGTTGAGCACGGGATAGCGAAAGATGGCGTCGCCGGAGCGAATTCTGAGCTGGGCATGGGGCAGGGCGAGTTCCTTCCACGCCTGCAGCAGATACAAGTATCCCTTTCTCAACGGCTGGCCACCCACTACGCCCAGAACAAAGGGGGAGCCGGCTGGTCTGGGAGAGCGCGGGGAGACCTTGGAGCGGCCGTAGAGAGGCGCCAGGACAGTTTTCTTGCGCAGATGCTCTGGATAGCTCCGCCGGCTGTACTCTGAAGGCGCGACAATGAAGTCTGCCTGTTCGTACTCCTGTACCTGACGTTCGATGAACCAGGGAGAGTTGGGGCGAAAGACGCCGCCGACCTTGCGCGCCTCTTCGACCATCATCTTCTGTTGTACGCGTATGTCCGGGCAGGCGCGGTCCAGAACGAAGACGCCGCCGTCGCGTTTTGCGGCGATTCCCGTCGCCAGGCTCGATGTGGACGCGCCCAGAAGCAGGTCACAGCTCTTGAGCGCTGCTGCTGTCAAGCGGTCAAACAGGGTGGAGTCCAGCTCATCCAGGACCAGCGGGGTCTTCCAGTGGGTGAGCCCGCTGAAGAGAGCGACCGGAGCGGGAACCCAGCGGGTGCGAACGGCAGGATGAAAGTTTCGCATGCGGCTGCGGGGAGTGGTGGTATAAAGGCAGACGTCAAAACCGCGCCGCACAAAGGCGTTAGCAGGCAGGCTGTAATGCGCCTGGCGACCCGTTGCGATCACGACGTTCACGGAGCAAACCTCATCTGAGGGAAGGTTACCACCCAGCGGAAGGATTCTGGGCGGAGGAGTGCGGGAGCGGTGACGGGAGATGGCTGCTGGAGGGGGCAAGGGGGTCCAGTAGGGGTTCGATGGGCCAAGGAAAGTACGCTGAGAGCATCCAGGGAGCAGGCCGACGCTTGACTATACAGAATATGTATTATCAGACATTATGACGGCGGCTTGGGTTTGGCCTGCGGCGTCCTCTTGTGCAATCCGAAGCCGAACGCCACTTCTGGTTGAAAACAAGCAGGCATGGACCGGTTTGAAGATCGATCTATCCAGAGGCTTCTTTCCTGCGAGACTTGAGAGCGCCGTGGCGCTTCCCCGGTATCTTTGCCGCGCTACGCGCTGCACTTCTGCAAACTCGCAGCCCATACGGAATGATCCATTGACAGCCCTTGGTGGTGGGATGTGCCGATTCCTTGATCCAAAGCGGGCGGGTCGCCAGTAGCAAGACGAGCGACCAAGGCCAGGCGAGCCGGCTCAGCAGCTCCGGGAAGCGCTTGCCGTGATAGCGTTAATTCTCTCTCCCTGGGGGCGAAGCTGAGGCTTCCAAGAGCATCCAAAGCCATCGATCGAGGAGCAGGAGTTTTGCCAGATTTGAATCCAAACCGCCGTGATTTTCTTCGCGAGGCCGGAATGACCGTGGCCGGCTCCCTGGTAGTTCCAACGTGGTTTGGAAGACCCAACAGCACGCATTCCGTGCCGTCAGCGTCGGCTCCCAACCCAGCGCGACCGCCAGGCGCCGCAGAGCCAGCGGCGAGCCCCGTTCCCATTCGTGGGCTCATGGTCGATGCCGGGCGGCTTCCCGAGAAACTTGATTACTACCGCCGGGTGATTGACTTCTGCGCAGCGTGGGGATGCAACACGCTGCAGTTCCGTCTTGCGGACGACCAGGGCAGCGCCCTGCGGTTTGCATCCGTTCCCGGCCTGCTGACCCATCAGAACGCCTTTACCCCGGAGCAACTTCGAGATCTTGCAGCGTATGGCCGGCAACAGGGCGTGAATCTTTTACCAGAGATAGAGTCCTTCGGACATACAGGGTACATCACGCGAGCTCCGCTTTATGCGCACCTGCTGGATCGTGAACCGAATGGCTCTTCCGACTTTACCGGCCTCTGCCCAGTAGACCCTGAGACGCTGGAGTTGATGACCAAACTCTATGCTGAAGTGGCTTCCATATTTCCTTCGATGTATCTCCACGGCGGCTGCGATGAAGTGAATTGGGGAGGCTCGGCTCGATCTGCTGAGGCACTGCGCAGCCGAACCCGAGCGCAGATCTGGGCGGAGTATCTGAACGCTCTGAATCGAATAGCCGTTGACCTACACAGGGAGTTCATCGTCTGGGGAGACTATGTGTTGCACAAGTTGCCGCAGGTACTGCCGTTGCTAGACCCTGGGATCATCATCATGGACTGGGAGTACGGGACGAATGATGCGGCATCTGTGCGGAGTTCGCTGGATCGGATCCAGGCGCATGGGGCTCGAGGTATCGGAGCGCCGGCGCTTTCCTGTTATCAGTGGGGTCCGAGGGTGGGCAGCGAGCAACTGCGTAATGTGGACGCCTTTGCGAACGCGTATCTCGCCTCAGGTAGTGCGGCCTCGTTGGGCGTGATCGTCACCAACTGGATCCCGAGCAGGTATCTGCAGAACTCGATCTGGGACAGCTTTGCTTATGCCGCGGTTGCACTGACCGACGGAACAGCGACCGCACAGATGTCTGCATTCCGGCGCTTTGTGGAGAAGCATTACCAGACAGACTGGAACCCGCAGTGGGCCGAAGTCTTCGAGGGCCTTTACGACGCGGCGCCCTACTGGCCGGATTCTTCAACGGCATCGTGGGAGGGTTTTCCTTTGTCCGTTCCCTGGAGCAGCGACGAACAGATTAGGGCTTTAGTTGCATCCGGGGCCACGGCACAGAATCCGTTCTCGCGCATCGCCAGCCTGCTGGTGGTGCTGGAGCCGAACATCCTGACTAATCTTAATGATTTTCAGTCGTTTGCACTGTGCGTTCAATATCTGGACCGATTGTTCTGGCGCCAGGCGACGGTGGTGGAGCAGGCACGGCAGCGACCGTTGGACCGGGTAAAGGCGACATGGCTGATCGTGGCAATTTCAGCCCGAGATAAGGCCCTGGCCGAAGCTCTGACCGATGATTGGGATGTGGGCCGTTTCGCGGACTCTGCCGGAGCCTTGCGGCCTCTGTTCGGCCTGCGGCCAAAGGACCAACTGCTCTTCCAGTGGAAGCAGGCGGCGCGTTATTCCGCAACGCTGGCGCAGGACCCGAGCCGTTTCTGTGCCTTGCTGGAAGGTTAGGATCTGAAGATTTAACCGAGCGGGCATAGGCAACCCGAGACGCTGGGACGCGAATCTAAACGTTCGACATACTTTCAGGTGGTGGCTACGTCTAACCCTTTGCAGTGTGGCAGTTGAACCAAACGCGTTGATGTTCTCGGGGGCAAAATTCTGGTACCCTGAGGCAGTCTGGATGGTACGGAGGAAAGTATCGGTGCAAGTGAACATCCGAAAGCTGCTCGGTGGCCTCTCGAAGTGTGCCCTGCTGCTTTTGCTTTCGGTTCTTGTTATCGGCTGGGGTTTGGGAGCGAAACTGGATCTCTACCACGCCGCCAAGCACCAACTGCCTACAACAGACTCGACGGCCAAGCTATCCGTGGAGACCCGGTCCAGTCCGGCGTTTCTTTCGGCGCCGCAACAGACCAAGCCAAACCTGATCCGGCGTTCTGTCACGTTTGATAGCCTTAGCTTTCCTTTGCCGCAGTCTCACTTTTCCGCATCTGAGATGAGACAGAGGGGAGCCAGGCGTGTTGTTGCTCAACGGCGTACCATCTATGGGCCGAGATCTATGCGCGGCCCTCCGCTCGCTTCTTGCTAGCTCTGGCTATGGACTTTTCGGCGTAAGGTATTGAAATGGCACAACCATCCAAAGATGGGAGTACTTTCAAGCTCTACTTGGAAGTCCTTTATCTTCAATGCTTTTCTGGTAACCTTTTGGCTGTTTCTCGTGGCTTTTTCGCGCCGGCTCTTTGATTTTCCAATTTTTCCCGGCGCGTGGCGATGAGAATGCCTTCCATAGAGGTTCTGGAGTTGTCCGGTGAAAGTTCTGGAAAACAGACGATTGCTGGGTGAGTGCTAAGGAACATGCGGCTCGTTGATTGCAAAATACGAGATGGACGTTACGCCACCAGAGTCCTGGCTCGCGACACGACGCTGGAACGAAGCGCCGCGCCGGCGAGGGCGGTCTTCGATGGTGGAACGTACATCAAGCTCCTTCTTCTATCGGCATCCAGGAATGTTGCTCGTCGAGCCGATTCAGCTACAGCCCTGCCTCTCTGGACGCGCCTTGAAGCGAACCTTGGAACGAAGTGGCGCGAGCGGCGCAGGCACAAAACGAGAGCAATCCCCGCCTCTTCCCTCTCTGCAAATTCCCAGTTACGCATGGTCGGCGGCCGTACAGACCTGGTGCGGCGCCCACTGAGATCCTGCTATCTTCCTCTCGCTGCCGCTGGCTGCTCGAATGCGCTCCATGCACGATCGATCGACTGGCTCTCCGCGGGGCATGCTCTGGCATATCTCCCGGCCAACCCCCCGCAGGTCTTCGATTTTGTCCCTACTCTGCTGCAACCTGGCGAAGCCCTACCGGTGGCTTTGACGGGTGCTCCTCTACGGAGGAGCGTTCGAACGTTGAAACTCTGCTTCGCCAACCAGGCATCCTCCCGCATCCTTAAAGACCAACAGGAGTTCTAGCAAATGCGCTACCCGCACATAGTCCTATCCGTCACGGCTTCCCTTTGCGCTGTTATCGGCATTACATCCTGCCATACGGGCGCCGGCGATGCTGCTGGAAAGGCCCCTTCCATCCCTACAGCCAAGGTAGCTGTGGCTCAACGTGGCAACATGGCCACCGCGGTGACGCTCGTTGGACAGTTTCAGCCTTACCAGGTAGTTGACGTTCATCCCAAAGTCAGCGGATATATGGAAAAGATCAATGTCGATATTGGCGACATTGTGCACACGGGAGAGGTGCTGGCGATACTTGACGTTCCGGAACTACGAGCGCAACTGCGACAGTCAGCCTATGCGCTGAAACAGAGCAAGGAAGCGGTCGCGCGAGCTCAGCAGGAGATCAATCGCGCGGTCGCCTTGAACTATGCGCTGCACGCAGAGTCCGTTCGACTGGATAACGCGGCTGCCACGCAACCGGGCCTGATCGCTCAGCAGGAACTGGACGATGCACGGGCCAAAGACCTGGATTCCCAGGCGCAGATTGAAGCTGCTACAGCGGCGATGGCGGCGGCTCAGCAACATGAGGCGGCAGCCCAGGCCGATTTCGAACGCTATACGGCCCTGGAGAACTATACGTACGTGACTGCTCCGTTCGACGGCGTTGTGATCTGGCGCTACGCCGACACGGGCGCGCTGATCCAAGGCGGCACGAATACCAATGACTCCGCGTTGCCCATCGTCCGCGTTTCGCAGAGCGGTCTGTTGCGTCTGCGCTTCCCGGTACCGGAGAACGATGTGCGCACCATCCATATTGGCGATGTGGTGCCTGTACGCGTGGACGCCACAAATCATATGTACTACGGGAAAGTAATTCGGTTTACGCGCAGCGTGAACTTTGAGACACGGACCATGGAGACGGAAATCGACATTAAGAATCCAGATCTCACTCTAACTCCCGGCATGTATGCTGACGCGAATCTGCCATTGGATACGCAAAAGAACGTCATCACAGTTCCGATTTCAGCACTGGTGATGAATGGGGACCAGCAGACAGTCTATCTAGTCGACAAGACCAATCACGTACACGTACGCAATGTGACATTGGGATTGAGAGGACAGTTTCTGGCCGCGGTTCTCAGTGGCTTGAACGTGGGAGACCGCGTGATTGATGGTGGCCAGGAGAAATATCAGGAGGGTGAACTCGTAGAGCCGCGGATCATCTCCACGTCGGCATCCGAGACCACCCAGCAGACTGGCGGAATGATTGACATGAGAAAAGAAGAGGCAGTGACTGACGCGTCCCTGGCGCCCAACTAAAATCCCGTGTCTGCGTGCAGTTGCCCATCGATCTCAGGTGGGGCGGGCAATGATTCAGTTCGGCCAACCATTCTAGGAGTATTTGTTCCATGCCAAAGTTTGCTTTGAAGTTTCCGTTCTTCATCATCATGCTCTGCCTGATGATTACATTGGTAGGCACGGTCACGGTCTCCAGGATGCCGATAGACCTGTTTCCGCCGATCGATATGCCGGTGGTGATTGTGGCCACGTTTTACAATGGCATGCCTCCCCAGCAGATTGAAGCGGATATCACCGACACCTTTGAACGCTTTTTCACTCTGGCATCCAATGTCGATCACAGCGAATCGCGATCGATGACCGGCGTAAGCATCATCAAGATCTACTTTCAGCCTGGTACAGACCCGAATGCGGCCGCAAGCGACATCGCCAATCTTGCCATGGCTGACCTGCGCCGTCTCCCTCCGGGAACCTTGCCACCGGTAGTATTGGCCTTGACGGCCTCCACGGAACCGGTGTGTCTGATTACCCTCGAAGGTAAAGGCCTTAATGAAATCCAACTGAAGGATCTGGCGCAGTATGAGGTCCGCGACCAGATCTCCAACGTGCCCGGAGCCTCGGTTCCGCAGCCTTTTGGTGGAACGTACCGCCAGATTCAGGTTTACGTGGATCCGCTCAAGATGATGGCTCACAACTTGAGCCTGAATGATGTGGTTAATTCAGTAAATGCGTCCAACTTGATTCTGCCCGCGGGCGACGTTCGTATTGGTACAAAAGATTACAACATCTACGCCAATAGTCAGTTCCCCAACGCCAAGATGATGAACGAGATGCCGGTAAAATCGCAGGGGAACGCTTCTGTTCTGGTTTCTGATATAGGCCGGGCCGAAGATTCAGGAGCGCTGCAATACAACATTGTGCGCATTGACGGGCAGCGATCCGTCTATGTTCCGATATTCCCTCAAGGTGGCGCCAACACGATCACGATCGTCGACGGCATGAAGGAGGCTATCAAGCACCTCGTTGACGTTCCGTCGTCGTTAAGAGTTGCGGTCGCATTTGACCAGTCCATCTTCGTCAAACTTGCTATCCGAAATCTGATCAAGGAGGCCAGTATCGGCCTGGGACTCACCGGGATGATGATTCTGCTCTTTTTAGGCAGTCCTCGGGCGACCTTTGCCGTCATGCTGTCTATCCCTCTCTCGGCCCTGACTTGTCTGTTGATTACCAATCTGATGGGTGGCACGATCAACACGATGATTCTTGGAGGATTGGCGCTGGCCTTCTCTCGACTCATCGACGACTCCGTGGTGGTTCTGGAGAATATCTTCCGCTACATGGAGATGGGAAGCCCGCCTCGCGAGGCAGCAGAAAAGGGCGGCATGGAGGTGTCGCTTGCCGTTCTGGCTGCAACTTCCACCACTGCGATCGTGTTCTTCCCCGTCGCTTTCCTTACTGGGATCAGCAAATACATCTTCACACCACTCGCGCTGGGCGTGGTGCTCTCGATCTTTGCTTCCTACTTCTTCGCGATGACCGTGGTGCCTCTCTTCTGCGCCAAGTTTATCCGGTTATCTCATTCCGCCGAGGGACATGAGGAGCATGGAGATCATGGCTCCAGAGCATCTCTTTTTCAGCGCATCATAGGCCGATTCAACGAATACTTCCAGAAATTCCTGAATGCCTATGAGGTTCTAGCCTATCGGGTCTTGCAGAAGCCGGCGATCACCGCGACGGTTCTCCTGGGAGGCCTGGCCATTACCTTCTTCGGACTCTTCCCTTTTCTGGGCCGAGCCTACTTTCCCCGCACGGATCCCGGTCAATTCGTGATCTACCTGCGCTTGCCGAGTGGTACCCGGATTGAGGTCAGCAACCAATACCTCGCCAGGATTGAAGGTGTCATTCGCAGCGTGGTCAAGCCGAAAGATCTTGACATGATCGTGTCCAACATTGGCGTCTATCCGGATCTCTCGTCACTTTTTACGACGAACGCGTCCATGGACACGGCCTTTGTGCAGACCAGTCTGAAGGAAGACAGCAGCGAGGGTAGTTATGAGTATATGGATCAAGTGCAAAAGGCATTGTCGCGTGAAATGCCTGAGGTTACCGCGTTTTATAGCGTAGGCGGTTTGATTGACAGCGTGATCAACGAGGGATTGATCGCTCCCATCGATGTTCAGGTTACATCCATGAACATGCGCGGAGCGTTCAATCTAGCGCGACAACTTTCCTCTGAGATCAAGAAGATGCCGAACGTAAGCGATGCCTTTGTTCCACAGGATCTGGATTATCCGGGCATTGCACTTGATGTGGACCGCGAGAGAGCGAGTCTGATTGGTCTTTCCGCGCAAGATGTGGTGGACGATGTAGTCACCGCGCTGACATCAGACGGCATGATCGCACCGAGTTACTGGATTGACCCGACCAATGGTAACAATTACATGGTGACAGTCCAATACGCGAATCGCTGGATCGATCATATGTCGATGGAAGATCTTGGGAATATACCGCTTCGCGGTGTCCAGCCTCCCGGATACAGCCCGACCAACATAGGCCGTATGGCGATTAAGATGCCAACGAACTTCCATAAGAGTGATCATTCTTACGGCTATACGCCGTTGAGTTCCGTCGCTGATCTGGTCTTGATGAATACCCCGACCGAGGTGGATCACTATCAGATCCAGCGCGTGATGGACGTTTATGTTTCCACCAAGACGGAAGCATTGAACGGCGTCATCGACCGCATTCAAACATTGCTCAAAAACACCAAGCATGGGCGCAACACTGTGCTGATGGTGCGTGGCGCTCCGGTCAACATGAATCTGGCATTCAAGGAGTTTTCTCTTGGTCTAGCCGTCGCTATTCTGATGGTCTATCTCGTGCTGATGTCACAGTTCCAGTCCTTTATCGATCCGTTCATCATTCTGATGGCGGTACCACCTGGGCTGGTGGGTGTGCTGCTGTTCCTGATGCTTACAGGATCGACGCTCAACATCATGTCTCTGATGGGCGTGATCATGATGACAGGAATCGTGGTTTCCAACAGCATTCTGATTGTAGAGTTTGCAGGACTTCTGCATGAGCAGGGTAAGTCGCAACTGGATGCCGTGGTGAGCTCCTGTAAGATCCGACTACGTCCGATTATGATGACCTCGTTTGCCACACTGCTGGGCATGATTCCGCTAGCCCTGGGGCTCGAAGCGGGCAGCCAACAGTACGCTCCCCTTGCGCGCGCTATCATTGGCGGCCTGGGACTTTCTGTTGCGGTGACGATATTCCTGGTCCCGGCCGTCTATCTGGTCGTCAAAAGTGACCGCAAGTCAGATGCTTCAGGAGCAGAGGGAGTTGAACATGCTTAATTGTCGTAAGATCTTTGGCTTTGGCATGCTTTGCGCTGTCGCTATTACCTGCGGAACTGTGCCATTCTGCAGCATGGAGGCCCAGAGCCAGGGGTTGCCTGAAGCGCCTGCCGCCAATCTGATCTCCAGCGCCGCTCAAACCCCGGCGGCCCCAGCCCAGACAGTGCCTTTTCCCATGCCCCCGATGCCGCATTTGCCAAGCAGCATGGGGCTGGCTTCCGCGAACTATCCGAAGTTGACGATCGCCCAGGCCGAGGAGATGGCACTGAAGAACAATCCTAATATCAGTGTTGCTCAACTGCTTGCACTCGCTCAGAAACAGGTGACGAGAGAGGTCCGGTCGGCCGAACTTCCTACAGCAACAGGCGCTGTCATGGCCGTGGATGCCAACCAGAACGGAAGGATCGCAGCCGACGCTCAATCGCCGTACGATAACCCGAGGATTCTTCCGCGTGCTGCGGCCGGCGCAGAGATCAACCAGTTGATTACTGACTTTGGACATACCGGCAATCTGGTGCGCAGCGCGAAGTTCAATGCACAAGCAAAGGTAGACAGCGAAAGGGCCACGGAACTTGATATCACTCTGGTAACAGACGAGGCATTCTACGCAGCTTTATCGGCACAGGCTGTGCTCAAAGTAGCGCAGCAGACGGTCGAACAGCGCGAATCCACTGACCAACAGGTTCGGGCGCTGACTAAGTCCAAGATTCGCTCCGATCTGGATCTGAGCTTTGCAGACGTTCAACTCTCGCAGGCCAAATTGCTGCTGCTGAATGCGCAAAACAACGAGCAGGCGAGCATGGCTGCTCTGAACGACGTCCTCGGTTCCGAGCAGGACACTCAGTACTCGCTTGTAGATGAGACGAATAATAACCCCGCCCCTGCGCCGGACGACGCAGAGGCATTGGTGAAGGTTGCTTTTGCCCAGCGTCCGGATCTTGCGGCATTGAATGAGCAGTACATAGCGGACCAGCATTACACCAGAGCGGAGCGCGATCTTTGGATGCCCAGCATCAACGCACTCGGAGCAGCGGGTGGCGAGCCGGTACGCTCCGACGACGACGGCGATCTGATGAAGAGTTCGTGGTTCGGCGTAGCTGGCGTGAACGTCAGTATCCCCATCTTTAACGGTTTCCTCTTCAATGCCGAAGAGGCTCAAGCCAATCTTCAGACCAAGGCCAAGCAACAGCAGATTCGTAACTTACGGGATACCATTGCCCGTGACGTGCGCACGTCGGTTCTGAACGCTCAGACTGCATTCCAACGCATTGCTGTAACAGAGCAGATGCTGTACCAGGCCAACTTTGCTCTTGCTCTAGCGTCAGCACGATACAAGCTCGGGTTGAGCGGCATTGTGGAGATAACCCAATCTCAACTTAGTGAGACCCAGGCGGCTATTGACAATGCAAATGCCCGCTATGCCTATCAGACTGCGATGGCGGTTGTGCGCTACGAGTTAGGACAATGATGCGTCTTTTACGACGGAGCAGTTCCCTCCGCGAGGATGGCTTTGGATAAGACTGCGACTAGCTGGCGATTCAACCGCAGGAAACACCAAACCGAAGCTACAGGGCCATCATATCTGGAGGTCCATTATACCCAGAGAAGAAGTGGAGCTTGAACCTGAGCGCAAACCTCAAACTGGATGCAACCTTGGCTGAAGCTAGCTTTTGCTCTGCATCCTTTCGAACAGGTCCATGCGGAGATTCGACTGCTGGAGTGATCCTGTGGCAGCCTTTACCGGAGAACCCTTAGGTATGGATAGAGAGATTCAATTCAAGCAGATTCTGGTTGCAACAGATTTTCTGGCGAGTTCTCGCGTAGCTCTGGATTACGCAGTGGCTTTTGCGGCTCACTTCAAGGCTTCGATCGTAATCCTCCACGTGGTAGAACTGATGCCGGCGGCGATGGAGGCGGAGGTCTTAACCAAAAGTTACAGCCAGACACGTCAGGCGGAGTATGACCGCCTCGCGGCACTGGCGGATGGCGTGCGCCGCGCGGGAGTGAACGTCTCCATGCTGGTGAAGAATGGGGTGCCGTCCGATGTGATCCTTCAGGCTGTGAAGCAGACGCAAGCGGATCTTCTGGTGCTTGGCATACATGGGGTTGACCGCGGAATCGATCATCTTCTGATAGGTTCCAATGCAGAGAAGCTCCTGCTCAGTGCACCGTGTCCTACCTTGATTGTCGGCACCCATGTGCTTTCCGGGGTGGACCTCTCCCACCCCATGAAGAAGATCCTCTATTTCTCTGATTTCACTCCTGAGGCAGCAGCAGCGGCGCCGTACGCCGCGTTTTTACGCGATGAGTTTGGCGTGCCGGTGGAGTTCTATCACCTTTTGCCGGAAGCCGCAATTCGAAACCGGACGGCAGCTCAGAACCTGGCTGCGGAGTATTGCAAGAGCGTGAAGTCCATCGTTGGCGACGAACAAGCAGAGTGGTGCTCGCCGGATTTCCAACTCAAGAACGGATTGGGACTGGATCAAATGATCCAACAAGCGCAGAGCCAACCATCAGGACTGATTGTTTTAGGCGTTCGGAGTGAATCCAGCCTCAAGCGCCATTTTCATACCTGCCTTGCCTATCATCTTCTGTCCAAGGCAGCCAGCCCGGTTCTTTCTATTCGTAACCTTAGCGCGAATGCTCAGCAGCAAGGCGCATAACCGACGCATCTCTTCAGCCCGGCGGGCCGCCTGCGGGCATTTATGATCGGCCTTGCAATCTCTGCTTCCATTCCACGATCGCGGGTTGGTCTGCCGCCACAAACGCAAGATGCCCGACCTTGCGCCCTGGCCGTGCTTCTTTGCCGTAATCGTGACGAAATAGACTTGGGAAGGCCAACGTTTCGATCTCAGGCGGCATGGTTCCAATGCAGTTCAACATCACGGTGGGCCGGCTTTCCGTACTGCCCAGTTCCCTTCCGGCAATGGCTCGGAGGTGATTCTCAAACTGGGATGTTGCAGAGCCCTCGATGGTCCAATGCCCGGAGTTGTGAACTCGCGGCGCCATTTCATTGGCCAGCAATTTTCCGCTCTCTACGAAGAACTCCACGGCGAGCACGCCGACATAGTTCAGCTTTTCCAGTAAAACCGTCAGATACTGATTCGCCTGATTCTGGAGAGCCTGATGCAGAAACGGAGCGATAGAGACACGCAGGATCCCTTCATGGTGATGGTTCTGCACCAGCGGATAGAAGACAATCTCTCCCATCCGACTGCGGGCCGCGATCAGCGAAACCTCCGCGTCGAAGCGGACCATCCCCTCCAGAATGCATGGAACGCCACCGACAGAGGCCCATGCCTCGGCTGCCTCTTCCGCATGGGCCAAGCGCACCTGGCCCTTGCCGTCGTATCCCAGGCGCCGGGTCTTCAGGATGGCCGGGAGGCGGATCTCTTCGATGGCTCGCTGCAGATCGTCGAGGCTCTCCACCGGAGCGAACGGAGCGGTGGCAATGCCACACTCCCGGAAGAATTGCTTCTCCAGCAAACGTTCCTGAGCGACGGCAATCGCGTGCGCGTTGGGATAGAGGTTGAGCCCCTGCAGCACATCCGCATGGATATTTTCGCTCTCCACCGTAACCAGGTCTACTGTATGCGCGAACGCCGCCACAGCAGAGACGTCATCCAGATCTACGGAGCGAACCTCTGCGGCCTGGCTGGCGCAGTCGCCGGGGCTGCCCGCGCAAATAACCTCGATATCCAGTGCTGGGGCAGCCTGGGCCAACATCAAGGCTAGTTGTCCGGCGCCAAGAATACCGATTCTTGGGTGGCTATTTTTCTGATCCACTTGGCTCATCGACGTGGGTCTGGACCTTTCAAGACAGCCTTTGTCTGGTTGCGGCGAAATTTTTCCAGCTTGTGCGCCAAGGTCTTATTCTCCAGCGCAAGAATCGATACGGCAAACAAGCCGGCATTCCTGGCTCCGGCCTCACCGATCGCAAACGTCGCCACGGGGATGCCAGCGGGCATCTGGGCGATGGAGAGCAAGGAGTCGAGACCTTTGAGAGCGCGACTCTTGACGGGCACGCCGAGCACGGGCAACGTTGTTTTGGCGGCCACCATGCCAGGCAGATGCGCGGCTCCTCCTGCGCCAGCAATAATGATGCGCAGACCTCGTTCGTCGGCGCTTTCGGCGTAATGCATCATCTTGTCCGGAGTACGGTGGGCAGAGACTACCTGAAGCTCATAGGCGATGCCAAACTCTTCCAGGAGATCTGCCGCGGCCTGCATGGTTGGCCAGTCCGAGCGGGAGCCCATAATGATGCCGACTGCGGCCGTCGGCCGGGATGCTGCGCTGGCTTGCCTCGTCCTGTTTGTGTGGGTGCTCCGCTTCCGCTCCGTCGTCATGCTCCGGTACTCCCTCTGCCTTGTTTCCAGCCTCTTAGCACCTCTACAAACGCCTCTTGCTCCAGGCTCTGCACCCTGTCCTTCAACAGATCCACCGTATCGCCGGGAAGCACAGAGCAACGCTTTTGTAGAACAATGGGTCCTCCATCCACCTCTTCGGTCACCTGATGAATGGTGCATCCGGTCTCTGGAACGTCAGCAGCCAGCACCGCTTCATGCACCTTTCGATTCATCAGCCCGGGAAACTGAGGAAGAAGGGATGGATGCACATTCAACAGCCTGCCCTTCCAGGTCTGGACAAACGATGCTGAGACGATGCGCATGTAGCCGATCAACAAGACCAACTCCGCTCCGGCTCCGTGAAGCACCTGGCTCACCTGGCGGTCATACGCCTGTCGCTCCAGCCCCGCAGGATCCAAAAAGAGGGCGGCCACGCCGTGGCGGGCGGCCCGCTCCAGAATCGGCGCCGTTTGCTTGTCCGAGATCACGAGGACAATCTCAGCGTCCAGCATCCCGGCGGCGATCGCATCCAAGACGCCCTGCAACGCTGTTCCGCGCGTCGAGCCCAACACTCCAACCTTCAAACTCATGACAGCCGCACCGCCTTCATATGCTCCACGCGCCGAGCAATGGCCTGCTCGGTACCAATGTCAGCGCGATGAAAAAAGGGGCCCGGAATCATCCGCACCACCTCTTCACAACGAGCCTCCGCCTCAGCCAGGTTGTCCCCAACTCCCACCACGGCAACAGTGCGGGAGCCGGTGGCTACCAGGATATGGTCCTTCACGTCCACTGCGCTCAGGAACATGGTTACGCCCTTGGGCAGGTCTGCCGGCAGCAGAACCCGGTCCCCTTTGCGGGGCTGGTCCGGGTACCCCTCCGGAACCAGATACTTGCAGACGCTGGCAAGCGGAGAGAAATGCGCCTGAACGTCCTTCAATGTCTGGTTCACGATCGCTCGGCAGAGGGCGACCAGGTCTGACTCCAGAAGCGTCAACAAGTTGAGCGACTCCGGGTCTCCAAACCGGGCGTTGTATTCAATTAACTTAACGCCCTCCCGAGTAGCCATAAAGCCCCCGTAGAGAATGCCCTGATACGGCATGCCACACTCTTCAGCGAGCGCGGCGGCAACGCGCTGGTTGATCTCTTGAGCTTGCCGAATATCTTCGTCGCTCAGGAATGGCAGTTTGTGGCCGGCTGCCGTATAGGCTCCCATGCCGCCGGTGTTTGGTCCCTTGTCTCCCTCGTAGGCGCGCTTGTGATCCTGCACAGCCGGCATATGCCGCAGCGTCTCTCCGTCGCAGAAGCTCATCAGAGAGAACTCCTCGCCCTCAAGTTTCTCTTCCACCACAAATGGATGCCCCTGCTGTACCAGCTCCCGGCAGAATGCGAGGCTGTCCTGGATGGAGAGCAGGTGGTCGCCGCAGACCTTCACCCCTTTGCCCCCGGCCAGGCCATCATCCTTGATCACATGCCGGTTGTCATACGCTGCCAGCACCTTCTCCACGCCATCCATTGAGGCAAAGCGCTGGAAGAACGGGTTGCCTGAAATCCCATGTCTAGCCAAGAGGCCGCGGGCAAAGCCTTTGCTGGACTCGATTCGGGCCAGGCTCTGTTTCGGTCCAACCACAGGGACTCCTGCGGCCCACAAGGCGTCCGCAACGCCGGTGGCCAGCGGAGCCTCTGGCCCAATCACAGCCAGCGTGGCTCCGTGTCTCCGGGCAAAGGAGGCAACAGCCTCCGGATCCGTGATGCTCCCCAGGCCATACTCCGAACACAAAGCCACAATGCCGGGATTGCTTACTGTGCTGAAGCAGAGCAGCCGGGGGCACTCCGGCGAGTGCGCCAAGGCACGCGCGATGGCGTGCTCACGCGCTCCTGAACCCACAACAAGAATGGTCTCACTCATTGTCTCAAACTCGCCATCACCGTCTCTTCCAACGGTCTCTCATCTGGCTGAAACGCCGTTCCGGTGATTTTTTCAAAGAGTTGTATGTAGCGCGACGCCAGCTCGACAATCAGGTCATCCGGCGGTGTTGGGAGCACAGCATCCTGGTACGGATCGCAGCGCTCCCTGAACCAGAGACGAAAGAACTCCTTGTCGATCATATTGGGTTCCTGGCCGGCAGCGATTCGTTCCGCGTAGCTATCCGCCAGCCAATAACGGCTGGAGTCTGGCGTATGGATCTCATCGATCAACAACACCTCGCCATTCGGGGCGACACCAAACTCATACTTGGTATCGGCCAGGATGAGCCCGCGCTGCGCGGCAAGGTGCTGACCATAGGCGAACAGCTCCAGGGCCTTGGCAGAGGCAATCTCCCACTGGGGTGCGGTGATCCAGCCCTCCGCCACGATCTCGTCCGCGCTGATGGGCCGGTCGTGCAAGGTCTCTTTGGTGGTTGGCGTGACGATATGAGCAGGGAGCGGCTGATTCTTCTTGATCCCCTCCGGCAAGGGATGCCCACAGTAGCTACGGACGCCTCTCTGGTACTGCGTCCAGATCGAGGTATCCGTCGAGCCGGTCATATATCCGCGCACCACAAACTCAATGGGCAGAACTTTACATTTGCGAGCAATCACGGCGTTGGCGTGCGGGCTGGATAGAACATGGTTGGGAATGATCTCGCGCGTCTGTTGAAACCAGTAGAGGGATGTCCGGTTCAAGACTTGCCCTTTGTATGGAATCGCGCCCAGCATCCGGTCGAAACCGCTCTGGCGATCGGTGGTAACGAGCAGCAGACGACCATCTCCCAGGTCATAGGTATCCCGCACCTTGCCCGGATACTTGGCCGGAAGCGGCAGGTCCGTTGCTGTCACACAACTCGGAATGGCGTCCAGAAGTATCTTTCGTTCCATCTCAAACCACCTCACTGAACCTTACGCCGGATGCATTCGCCTCCACTCGTCCCAACTCCCAGAATTGGAAGGATGGAAACTGTTTGAGAACGGCAGCCATATCCGCCTGGATTCCCGGCGGGCCTATTAAAACCAATCCCACACCCATATTGAAGGTACGGAACATCTCCTGATCGTCGATGCTGCCGAGGCGCTGCATCCAGCCAAAGATGGGTTGAGGCTGCCAAGTGGAGCGATCAATCACCACGCCCAGGCCCTCTGGAACGATGCGCGGCACATTCTCCACGAGGCCGCCACCGGTGATGTGGGCCATGCCTTTGATGGGAATCCCGGCATCCAGGATTTGCAGCACCGGCGTGACGTAATTGGCATGTGGGGCCAGGAGCACATCGGCAATCGACTTGCCGCCCAATTCGGGCGGGCAGTCTTTGATTCCACAACTCCCGATCTCAAAGATGAGCTTCCGGGCGAGCGAAAAGCCGTTGGTATGCAGTCCAGAGGAGTTGATGGCGTAGAGCACATCGCCCGCCACGATGTTCGCTCCCGTCAGGAGCCGCTGGCGATCCACCACTCCGGTGACGAATCCAACCACATCCAGATCGCCCTCGGCGTAGACCGCCGGCATCTCCGCCGTCTCTCCACCTACCAGAGAGATTCCCGCCTCCTGGCAAGCGGCACTCATGCCGCGCACCAGGGCCTCAACAATCTCCGGTTCCACTTTGTGGAAGCCGAGGTAGTCGAGAAAGGTGAGTGGCCTTGCGCCCATCACCAAAATATCGCCGGCAACGGCAGCCACCAGATCATGCCCCAGGGCCTCATAGCGTCCGGCCATTACCGTAACCTTGCTCTTTGTCCCCACGCCGTCTGTACTCTGCACCATCACCGGATCCTTGAGATCCTTCAGTGCGCTGCCCAGGGAGAACAGGCTGCCAAAGGATCCGAGCCCGGTCAAGACCGCCGGAGAATGCGTCTTGGCAACGTGCGACTTGATTCGCCGCACCGCCTCATTCCCAGCTTCGATATCCACACCCGCAGATCTGTAATCAACCTTTGCGCTCAATCCAGCCACCTCATACCCTGCGTTCCCTTCCCTGCCATGCCATGCCACTACCCAACCCACTTGCGTGCGTTATCAAACATTCTTTGCCACGGACTATCCTTTAAGTCTCTCGTCCAAGTGTGCTGTACTCCCAGAAAGACGCGCTCCGGGTGCGGCATCAGGATCAGCGCCCGTCCGTCGGCGCTGCTGACCCCGGCAACTCCCTGCACGGATCCACTTGGATTGAGCGGATAGTGCTCCGTGACCTTGCCATAGGTATCAATGTAGCGCAATCCAACCGTGGCATCCGGGCTGATGGAGGCGACATGGCCCTCACCGTGGGCCACCACAATCGGAATCTGCGCTCTGGCCATGCCGGCAAAGAAGATAGACGGCGACGGCTGAATCTCCACCATGCAGAGACGCGCCTCAAAGCGTGAAGACAGGTTGGGCTCAAATTGGGGCCATCCCTGCGCCCCCGGAATGATCTGGCGAAGCTGCGCCATCATCTGACACCCGTTGCAGACCCCCAGCGAGAAGGTCTCTGGCCGCTCGAAGAAGGCTGCGAAGGCATCCTTCAACCGTTGATTGAAGAGAATCGTCTTCGCCCATCCGCTTCCGGCCCCCAGCACGTCCCCGTAGGAGAAACCGCCGCAGGCGGCGAGTCCTTGAAATCCGGTGAGGTTTACCCGCTTGTCCAGCAGATCGCTCATGGTGACATCCTGGGCGAGAAAACCGGCACGATCGAAGGCCGCAGCCATCTCCACCTGTCCGTTCACTCCCTGCTCGCGGAGGATGGCCACCCTGGGGCGCGCGCCATGCACAAACGGAGCCGAAACTCGCTCGCCAGGATCGAAGGGCACGCGCACCGCAAGTCCGGGACGATCCGAGTCCTGGAGCAGCGCGAACTCCTGCAAGGCGCTCTCTGGGTTATCGCGCAGCGACTGAATATGGAAGCTGGTCTCTGACCATATCTGGTGAAGAACCGTACGCTGCCTGCGGTAGACAACCGGAGCGCCGGATCCGGCGTTTGTTTCCCCGGCACGGCGCACGATGATACCATTCCCCGGCACGGCGCACCCAACCCGTTGCGCCTTGATTCCGGCTGACTTCAACCGCAGTTGAATCTCCTGGATGTCGTGGCTCCGAATCTGAATGACAGCTCCCAGTTCTTCACTGAACAGCGCCTCCAGCGTTGGCGAGGGCAGCTCAATCTCCAATCCCATCCTGCCGGCAAAGGCCATCTCCAGCAGGGTCACGAACAGGCCGCCATCGCTGCGGTCGTGATAGGCCAGGATTTTTTCTTCGGCGTGGAGCTGACGCAGCAGGGCAAAGAACTCTTTGAGCAGAGCCGGTTCCGGTGCGTCCGGGGTTTCATCGCCCACCTGGCCATAGACTTGCGCCAGGGAGGAGCCACCCAACCGGTTCCTTCCCTCGCCTAGATCGATGAGGAGAAGTTCGGCTTCGCCGGGCTGCAGTTGTGGCGTCAGGGTGCGGCGCACATCGCTGACCGGCGCAAAGCCGGAGACGATGAGCGAGAGGGGTGAGATGACTTTGCGGTCTTCCCCATCCTGCCGCCACATGGTCTTCATGGACATGGAATCCTTGCCCACCGGAATCGTTATCCCCAGAGCGGGGCAGAACTCCATCCCCACGGCCTGAACGGCATCAAAGAGCTTCTGGTCCTCCTGCCCCTCGCCGGCGGCGGCCATCCAGTTGGCAGAGAGTTTGATGTCGCTCAGGTTTGCGATTGCCGCCCCGGCAAGATTGGTAATCACCTCCGCAACGGCCATTCGCGCTGAGGCGGGTGCATCGATCACCGCCAGCGGTGTCCGCTCGCCGATCGCCATCGCCTCACCCCAGAATGCGTCATACGCTCCCAGGGTAACGGCGCAATCCGCCACGGGTACCTGCCATGGACCCACCATTTGGTCCTGAACAACGCTGCCCGTAATGCTGCGATCTCCAATCGTAATGAGAAAGGACTTGGAGGCGATAGCGGGCAGGCGAAGCAACCGCTCAACCGCGTCGTCGATGGTCACTCCGGACAGATTGAGCGGCTGGGTTGCGATGCGGGAGCGGGAGAAGGCTCGCTCCATCCTGGGCGGCTTTCCGAAGAGCACCGGCAAGGGTAGATCGATGGGCGGAGCAGCCTGAGGCGAACTCGAGCTGCCGCGCAGCGTCAGGTGGCTCTCTTGTTCAGCATGGCCCACCACCGCGAAGGGGCAACGTTCGCGCTTGCAGATGGCAGCGAACGCCTCCAGGTTCTGGGGTGCGACGGCCAGCACGTAACGCTCCTGCGCCTCATTGCACCAGATCTCCAGAGGGCTGAGCCCCGCCTCTGCGCACGGAATAGCGGCCAGATCGAAGCGGCCGCCGCAGCCGCCGTCCTTGATCAGCTCTGGAAGAGCATTGGACAAGCCGCCTGCTCCCACATCATGGATAAAGGCGATGGGATTCCGGTCGCCGAGCTGCCAGCAGCGATCGATGACCTCCTGAGCGCGGCGCTCCATCTCCGCGTTGCCGCGCTGAACGGAGGCGAAATCGAGCTCGGTATCCCCACTTCCAGCAGCGCTGGAGGCCGCTCCTCCCCCAAGCCCGATCAGCATCGCCGGGCCGCCCAGCACGACGAGCGCATCGCCCGGCCTGATCTGCCCCTTCTCAACATGCTCCGCACGGATATTCCCCAACCCTCCGGCCAGCATGATCGGCTTATGGTAACCAAAGACGACTGACGGTTGCGATCCGCCGTCGCCGCCCACGCCGCGCTGCTGATAGGTGCGGAAGTAGCCACACAGGGCGGGCCGGCCAAACTCGTTGTTGTAAGCTGAGGCGCCCAGCGGACCCTCAATCATAATCTCCAGCGGAGAGGCGATTGACGCCGGTCGGCCAAACTCTTGCTCCCACGGCTGCGGCGACTGCGGCAGATGCAGATTGGAAACCGTAAATCCACAGAGTCCGGCCTTAGGCTTGGCGCCCCGTCCTGTGGCTCCTTCATCGCGGATCTCTCCGCCGGATCCGGTAGCGGCACCGGGCCAGGGAGAGATGGCCGTGGGATGGTTGTGCGTCTCCACCTTTGCGAGAAGATGGATCTCTTCCTGGTGGTACCGGTAAAGGCCATCCTCCGGCGCTGGAAAGAACCTTCCCCCCCTGCCGCCGCGAATCACCGCGGCATTGTCCCGGTAAGCCGAGAGGACATCCTGACCGGAGACCTCATAGGTATTGCGAATCATCTGAAAGAGTGACCGCGTCTGCTTGATTCCGTCGATGGTCCAGGTGGCGTTGAAGATCTTATGCCGACAGTGTTCGCTGTTGGCCTGGGCAAACATGTACAACTCAACATCGGTAGGATTGCGGCCAAGCCTTTGAAACTCGCTTACCAGATACTGGATCTCATCGTTTGCGAGCCAGAGTCCCAGAGCGCGGTCGGCGGTAAGGATCGCTGCTTCTCCCGATCTGAGGACATCGATTTGCGCGAGCGGCTTCTGTTGCCGGGGCGCAAACAGGGCCCGCAACTCCTCCGCTCCACGGTAGAAGACGCTTTCAGTCATGCGATCGTGGAGTGAACCCGCGACGATGGAAAGCCTCTCCACGGGACGGCCGTTGGAGGTGAGGATTCGCACCATCCGCGCACGTTCCATTCTGATAATGGACTCAAAGCCGGTATTGCGCAGGATGTCGGTTGCCTTGCTCGACCACGGCGACTGAGTTCCCAGGCGCGGCCCAATCCACACTGCGTATCCCTCCATCGCCTCTGGAACCGTTGCTGGATCTATTTCTTTGCCTGAGCCCAGTAGTTCCTGCAGGCGCGCAGGATCGATCTGCTTCTCTGCTTCGGAAGAGAGCAAGAGCAGGTACAGGTAGTGGGCTTCCACTCCAATTGCGTGGGCCGTCTCGGTGGGGTGATTGGCGCGGATTCGCTGGAGCATCCGTGACGCCTCGAATGAAGTCAGCGCCGCTGGTCCGGGCAACACCCGCACGGTAAGCCCACCCTGTTTAGAGATGGGCATAGAGATTTCTCGTGATATGGCTGGCGACATCGGAGGTATATTTGGCGGCGTCGTTGCGCTTCTGTTCCAGTGTATTGAGATACTCCTCCGTGATGTCTCCGGTGACGTAAACGCCGTCGAAGACGGAGGTGTCAAAGTGCGTCAGGCCGGGGGATGCCTCGGTGATCGCCTGCTTGAGGTCCTCAAGATCCTGGAAGATGAGATCGTCCGCTCCAATCTCCTTTGCCAGTTGAGCCACGTTTCGTCCGCTGGCAATCAGCTCAGAACGAGCCGGCATGTCAATGCCATAGACGTTAGGAAAACGCACCGGTGGCGCTGCCGAGCAGACGTATACTTTCTCCGCGCCTTGCTCCCGCACCATCGCAATAATCTCTCGGATGGTGGTCCCGCGCACAATCGAGTCATCCACCAGCAGCACCTTCTTGCCTTGAAACACCTGCGGGATCGGATTCAGTTTGCGTCGAATGGACTGCTTGCGCTGGGCCTGTCCGGGCATAATAAACGTGCGGCCGACGTATCGATTTCGAACCAGCGCATCCCGGTAAGGGAGGTTCAGCCGAGTAGCAATCTCCTGTGCGGCGACGCGGCTGGTGGATGGGATGGGAATGACCACATCAATGGGAACGTGGGCCCACTCGCGTTGAATCTTCCTGGCCAACTTGGTTCCCATATTGATGCGGCATTGATAGACCGATGCTCCATCCAGCACCGAATCCGGACGCGCCAGATAGACAAACTCGAAGAGACACGGAGATTTTTCATGCGCCTGGAGGCTTTGGTGTGTATAGACGACACCCTCCATGTCAATAAAGATCACCTCGCCCGGGGCCAGATCGTGATCCACATGAAACCCACTCACCTGAAGCGCCACCGTCTCAGAGGCCACCATGTACTCGGCCTCCCGTCCATATTCGTGAACTCCCGCTTCGCCGCGCATGCCCCCATCTCCACGGAGGCCAAAGACCAATGGCCGTATGCCGTGGAGATCGCGGAAGGCAATCATGCCCACGCCGGCCACCATGGCAACCACGGCGTAGCCGCCCTTACAGCGGCGATGCACCTCTTCCACAGCGGCAAAGATATCGAACTCGTTGGGATGCACGGCTCCGCGGCGGGCCAGAGCGTGCGCAAAGACGTTGAGCATCACCTCGGAGTCTGAACTGGTATTCAGATGGCGCATATCCGTCTGAAACAGGCTCTCCACAATCTCCGAGACGTTGGTCAGATTGCCGTTATGGGCAAAGATGATGCCGTAGGGAGAGTTGACATAAAACGGCTGCGCCTCGGCTACGGACGCGCAACCCGCCGTGGGGTAACGCACATGGCCCACCCCCATATTGCCCAACAGCCGCGCCATGGTTCCAGCGTCGAAGACATCGGTGAGCAGACCGTTTCCCTTCTCCAGATAGAAGCGGTCCTCAAAGCAGGTCGCAATCCCGGCAGCATCCTGGCCACGATGCTGGAGCATGGAAAGACTCTCGTAGATGACTGCGCTTACAGGACTACGGCCAAAGACCCCAACGATACCGCACATGGTTCCTCACTTACCTCCGCCCAATGGACAGAAAGCACCCTCTGGGGCCCCGAGGCGTCTGACGCCCTATTCTTCCCCATCCGTCGTTCCACCAGCCAGCCGCTCCCTGGCCACGATGCCTGCCCCATTTCATGCACGGGATGCAGGTTCGGTCCGGCTTCAAGGTTCGCTAGAACAGAGAAACGACATTCAAGTTCAAGGAATACAGCGTAAGACCTTGCAAAAAAGAGACTTACCAACTTCAGATTGGGGCGAACCCGAGCCAGCCGTCCCTCATCGAAAACAGCTCTTCTTCATCATCTCCTATACCGGTGAGGAAAGTCATCTCAGCTCCGGGGCGAGCGCTGAGCGGGACTAAGGCTGGGGCGAGTAGGGTGGATGCGGAAGTGGATGCGGAATCTGTCAAAGAATCAGCGTCTGGCCATGGGGCGAACCGTCGGCGAATGGCTCTCTCATCGAGTGTGTTGGAGAAAATCCGAGAAGCCCGAGAAACCAAGGATGCCCGAGATCGGAGGCCAGCAATCGCGGCGTTTCGCCGCGCGAGCCGAAGGCAACTTGCAGGAAGGCTCCTCGCAGGCCACGTGCCATGCACCTCACCTTGCATCAAAAGCGATCCACAGGCTCAGGTCTTGAAACCACCCGTCAGAAGCTCCGGACACATGCACTTCCAGCGGCGCTTGTGCGCTTGCAGTCTTTGTCCCGCATGGCTGGTCGCCGTTCAATTACTGTTCGACGTTGAACGGAGCGCTCTGCGCGACCCGCTGTTTCAGGACGCCGTCATGGACCTTGATCGTAAGCTGATACTTGCCCGGCTCAAGACTGGCCAGTGGCATCGTCTTCTCCAAAGTAAGCTGATCGGCGTTTGGATTCAGCTTGGCGGCTGATTCCTGCGTGTCCAGAATCTGCTTATTGGTCGCCAGATCGAGAATCTGATACTCGATGGTGGCGTCGTTGCGTTTATTCTGCCCAATTCCGAGGTTATACACCTGCATCCAGAAGTTAAGATTCTGGCCGCGGTGAAAGACCACGGGCGCCGAAACGGTGGGAGGGACCCTTGGAATTACCTTGGTATTCCCAATCACAAAGCTTCCTGTGCCTACGTCCTTGGAAGGCACTCTTTCCATATCCGAGGCAAGAATGAGCGAGGAAGTTGCTAACTGGTCGTCATCATACTCAGGAACATCGATGCTCCGTCTCCACAGGCCGACGTGGTCTGGATTATTCACATCTTTGATGGCAATCTCCAGTTTGTAGCGGCCTGGAGGCAGCGGTATGGAGTTCCAGTACACGGACACGTTGTTCTTGGTGCGCTCCAGCAAATCACTCGGCGTCTCTACCTTCACCGTATCCTCAAAGGTATACAGGATGCGGTGCGTAATGGTGCTCACGCGCCCGAGAATGTTCACCAGGCCGACCGAGTCGCCTTCCTTGGTGGTGTAGGTGATATCACCATTGCGAATCTGCAGCGTGACTGGAACCATCACCGTGCCGTTGGTGATCTTGACGTAATCCGTTCTGACATCGAACAAGAAGGGTGGCCCGGTCAAGACCTTGGAAGAGGTCAAAAAGTCATCCAGATCGGTGAACTTAATCGGGGGTGGAGCGAACAGTTTGGAGAAGGTATCCAAACGATCAAACTCCTTGCTCTGCTGCGAGGAGGACATGGGCCCGGTGCCGAGTTGCTCCAGACCACCTCCGGTGAATCGGTCCGCCTTCTTGGCCATACCCATCTCTTCGTATTGGGTCAGCCCGGCGCCCGGAACGTGGAGCAGGGCGTCTTTTTCGGCGCGGTTGATGGTTGCGTGATACTCGCCGCACATGCAGGTATCCACAAACTCAATGTCGATGTTATCCCCAACGCCCGCCAAATAACGGTAGTGCCAAACCTCAAACGGGTAGGTAGAGGTCTCACCGCCGCCTTCATCGATGGGCCGCTCATAGCTTCCGCCGGAGGGGTGCGAATCGATGCTGTCCGGCTTTCCCCAGGCGATATAGATATGGCCGCGATCGGTCATCCAACCCGGCTCGCCTGCCGCAAAGTGTTCATTCGCATACTGGATGCGAGCGTAGTACTCGTCGCGGTATTCATTGTCGTTGGAGTCCGGATTGGGATTTCGGCGTTGCCAGAAGGCTTCAATGAAGGCGTCTCGCTCCTCATCGTTACTCAGATTCTTGAAGGCGGACTCTTCTTCGGGAGTGATAATCCAGCGCACGTCCTCATCCAGCCATTTCTTGTAATAGCCCTTCAACTCCTCCCGAGTCGCCTTGCGCCGTTGCCGCTCCTCACTGTAAGTGAGCTTGCGGTTCAAGGGGTTGGGCTGTTCCGCCGAAGGGGCGGAGTTGGCTGAACTTCCGTTGTCTTGCGTGGTCTGCGCCGCAGATGGGTCCGTGGAGGTAGATTGCGCCGGCATCCTTGCACCCACACAAGAAAACGCGACGACAACCATTGCAGAGAGCATCAAACGCGACATAGAAATCCTCATAGGGGTCCCGGTCCTGATATACAGCAATCCTATTTTAGTCTTGCTTATCAGGCTGCACAAGGCTGCCGGGAGGCTGCTGACGCTGCGCTGGTATCATATAGTGAGGGCTGGATTTCCGCCTCCAGAGGCGAGCGAGAGACCGTCGCTCGCGGTTGCGGGGCGATCGACCGCGCTGCTCCACCCTTTGGAGCCGAGGCAGCGTGGAACCAAGTGGAACAAAGGGAAAACTTGCAGCGTACTAGGATCTGACAGAATCGAATACTGAGGTCGTGTCTCGTAACCTGGGACCACTCTGCCAATAGAAAGCGTTCGCCACCGGTAACATGACTGGTAAGAAGATTTCGCTGATCGTTCTGCTCTTGCTTCTCCTCACAGGCGTCGTCGCCGGAACCATTGTGCATAGCCGGTCGGACGTACTGGCAGTGACCACGGTGAAGGCTGTTCGCGAAAACCTGGTGTCCACTGTCAGCGGCACCGGGGAGATCAAGCCCAAGGTCCAGGTCAACGTGGGGACCACCGCCTTCGGCCGTATCACCCGCCTTTACGTGAAGGAGGGAGACCACGTCAAGGCTGGCCAGCTACTGGCAACCGTGGAGAGCGAACAGCAGGCCAGCAGCGTCGACGCCCAAAAGGCCACCATTGCGGCCGCGCAGACCAACGTCGAATCCTACATTGCTAATGAAAAGACGGCCGAGGCCAATGTTTTGGAGGCTCAAGCTGATCTGGAACAGAAGAAGTTCGACTACCAACGCGCTCGGGCTCTCTACCAGGACAACCTGATCGCCAAACAGGACTTCGATGCCAAGAAGGCAGCCTACGACGTCGATGTAGCCACCGTAGACCAGCGCCAGGCAGAGGTTCGGCAGGCGAAGGCCCAGGTTGATTCGGCTCGCAGCCAGGTGAAGCAGGACATAGCCATGTTGCAGGGGGATGATTACTCGCTGGCCCTCACCCGCAGCGTCGCTCCCTTTGACGGCCTGGTGACCAATGTTCCGGTCCGGGAGGGCGAGACGGTGGTGGAGGGCATTCAGAACTCAGAAGGGTCAACGCTGATGACTTTGGCCGACATGTCCGTTATTACCGCTGAGGTCAAGATTGACGAGACGGACATCCCGAACGTCGCTCTCGGCCAGACCGCAGTTGTTACCGTGGACGCCTTCCCTGGCCAAACCTTCACCGGAAAGGTGACCGAGGTGGGCGATCAGGCGTTGCTGAGAACCACAGGCATGGCAACTTCTCAGTCCACTACCGGAACAGAAGAGGCCAAAGACTTCAAGGTCGTGGTTACCCTGAATTCCACCAAGGTCGATCTGCGTCCAGGACTGACGTGCACGGCGAAGATTACCACCGCTCAAAAGACCAACATCCTTACCATTCCGATCCAGGCGCTGGTGTTGCGTGACCCGGCTTTGGAGGCAAAGTACTTCCAAAAGCACGGGAAAGCCCCATCCTCCGCTGCCACCGTCACCGGCGGGGAGTCCAACCTTGTCCAAGGTGTGTATAAGTTGACCGAGGCGGACGGGCGCACGCGTGTCCGCTTTGTCCCTGTCAGTACCGGCATCACAGGCGCCACAGACATTGAAGTGCTCAGCGGTCTCCAGCCCGGTGACGAAGTGGTGACGGGCCACTACCGCGTGCTGCGCATGTTGCACGGAGGGACTGCGGTAAAGCAAGACAACTCCATCGCCGCTCCGGTAGCCTCAGACGACAGCTCAAGTTCGTAGTGAGTCCAGCCATCGAAACCAATGCTCTACGGAGATCTGCATGACGATCAACACCTCCGAAGTCGAAACGCCGGCCACGAACCGTATTGGCGCCAATGCGGATGGACCGCGCCCCGGCGACGTCATTGTGACTGACAATCTATGGAAGACCTACGAGATGGGCGATCAGTTGGTTCATGCCCTGCGCGGGATCGACATTCGGATTCGGCACAACGAGTATGTAGCGATCATGGGCCCGTCCGGTTCGGGCAAATCCACGCTGATGAACCTGATCGGATGCCTTGATAGCCCGAGCGAGGGGCGTTATTGGCTGAATGGTCATGACGTCTCGCAGCTCAACGACGACGAGATGGCGCGGATTCGCAATAAGGAGATCGGGTTTGTCTTCCAGACCTTCAACCTGCTGGCTCGCGCCACCGCGCTGCACAATGTGGAGCTGCCGTTGATTTACAACGGAACGTCGGCGGTAGAGCGCATCGAGCGCGCCAAGCAGATTCTGAGCTCGGTTGGTCTGGCCGAACGCATGAACCACAAGCCCAACGAACTCTCTGGAGGCCAGCGCCAACGCGTCGCCATCGCCCGCGCCCTGGTCAACAAGCCATCGATCATTCTGGCCGACGAACCCACGGGAAACCTGGACTCGAAGACATCGGTGGAGATCATGGCCCTCTTCGACCGGCTCCATGCCGAGGGAAACACAATTGTCCTTGTCACCCACGAGCCGGATATCGCCGATTATGCCCACCGAGTGATCTCCATCCGTGATGGTTCGGTGGAGTCCGATCGACCGAGCGGACGCCTACCGCACGGTGTGAAGAACAGATGAAATCTCCGCCAGTCAAGCTTGATGTAGCCAAGGATGTTCCTCCGCTTACCGCAACTCCGCATGGGCATCTAAACTAGCAGTATGAAGAGGTGTGTCCGATCGTCGCTGCTGCTGCTTTTTCTGCTCTTCTGCAGTTGCAAACCGAGTCGCGGCGATGCTCGCTTTGACCTGATCGGCCCTCGGATCGATGTCCGCGTGACACGCGGAGACCAGACCGTACCGATTGCTTCGGTGCCCGACCTCCAACCGGGAGATAAGATCTGGATTCATCCGGAGCTTCCCGAGTCGCAATCGGTTCGTTATCTTCTGCTGTGTGTCTTTTTGCGGGGCAACACGAATCCCCCGCCTAGCAGTTGGTTCCATCGCATTGACACCTGGGATCGTAACGTCCGGTTGGAGG
>DAHXNO010000163.1 GCA_027365345.1 Granulicella sp. | reverse complement strand
CTGTGACCAGGCCACGAGAGTCTGTCTCTGTGCGAGCCACGGCCGCGCTGGGTTCCATAGAGGACTTGCTTCACGCACGTGCTATCACAGACGCTCTCCTCAACCGCCTTGCGGCCATTGCAAGCGAGGCGGCCGAGAAGGAGAGCCCCCTTGCAAGAAAACCACCCGAGTCTCTTCGATCTGCTTCTCGAGGAAAGCAGTCCCTGGGAAGCCCTGCAGGCCGAGCAACAGCTTCTGGCCATCTACGTCCTGGCGCGGCTGATTGCCAACGCCACCCTGCCCCACGACAAGGAGAATGATGATGAGTGAATCCGGTAAGGTAAAGCTCAGCCATACGCGGCGCGCAGCGTTTGTCTATATTCGACAGTCCAGCCCGTCGCAGGTGGAATACAACCGAGAGTCGACGGCGCGTCAGTATGCTTTGGTGGAAAAGGCTTGCGAACTGGGGTGGGCCAAGGAACAGGTGACCGTCGTTGACGAGGACCTTGGCCTTTCCGGCTCCGGATCGGTCAAGCGCTCCGGAGCCGCCCGCATGACCGCGGAAGTGGCTCTGGGCCACGTGGGCATCGTGCTCGGACTGGAAGTCTCGCGCCTGGCGCGCAACAACGCCGACTGGTACCGTCTCCTCGATCTGTGCGGCATGACAGATACGCTGATCGGAGACAGCGACGGGATCTATCATCCGGCTCTTTTTAACGATCGATTGGTCCTCGGGTTGAAAGGCACCATGTCGGAAGCAGAACTTCATATCCTGCGCGCCCGGCTGGATGGCGGAATCCGCAACAAGGCCGCACGCGGCGAACTGCGCCGGGGTCTGCCCGTAGGTTTTGTCTGGGGTGAGGAGGACGGCGAAGTGCTCTTTCAATCCGACGAAGCCGTGGTCGGCGCCCTGCACACGGGGTTCTCGAAGTTCACGGAACTGGGATCGGCCCGCAAGGTCTGGCTCTGGTTCCGTTCCGAGGGACTTTCCTTCCCGCTGCGAGCCACCATGAACAGCCAGATCCGGTGGGTTGCTCCTACGTATACCGCCATCCATAATGTGCTCACCAACCCGGTGTATGCTGGCGCATATGCTTACGGTAAGTGCCGCCATGAGCGTTATGTCGATGAACAGGGCAGGTTCCGCAGACGAACTCGTCATCTCCCCCTGGCCGAGTGGGCGGTGCTTCTTCCAGATCACCATCCAGGGTTCATCGACTGGGCTACCTACCAAGCCAACCAGAACCGTATCGACGCCAACGTTCATCCCCAACCTCACCAGGCAGGCGGCGCAGTGAGAGAAGGCGCTGCACTGCTTCAAGGTCTTGCCATCTGCGGCAAGTGCGGCCGCCATCTGCATACTCACTATAGCGGCAGAAATGCCTCGCCAGGTTATCACTGCTCAGGCAAAGACATCGTTCAGGGACGGGGCGTTTACTGTCTCAACGTCGGCGGTGTCCAGATCGATCAAGCGGTAGCGGATGCGTTTTTGAAAGCGTTGACGCCGGCTGCTGTGGAAGCTACCGAACAGGCTATGCGGCAGCTGGAAGCGGATCACGATGCGGCGCTCGGGCAATGGCGTCTGGCGGTAGAACGAGCGCGCTATGAGGCCGAACGTGCCGAACGCCAATATCGCGCGGTGGAACCGGAAAACAGGCTAGTGGCGCGCGGGCTGGAAACCGAATGGGAGAAACGGCTGCGTGAGCTCACGGCGGCTGAGGCAGAGCTCGAGCGCCGGCAGCAACAGCGTCCTCGCACACTCAGCCCGGAAGAGAAAGCCAGGGTCCGCGCTCTCGGTTCCGATCTGCGCAAAGTCTGGACGGCGCCCACCACCACGGATCGTGATCGGAAGGAGCTTTTGCGCACGCTGCTGGAAGAGGTGATTGTGGTTGTCGATCGCCCCGAACACCGGGTTCATCTGACGCTGCGCTGGCGAGGTGGCTCCTAATATTACAACGTTAAGTATTGACATCATGTTTTGACACTGATACGCTCGGGCATGACCGAAAACCAGATGGCCAGGTCTCGTCAGCGTTTGGAGCGGTTCCTGCTCGACTTGCTGGAGCCGATGG
>DAHXNO010000156.1 GCA_027365345.1 Granulicella sp. | reverse complement strand
TTCCAACCCAAACAACCTCCGTACCTGCTTGTCTGTGACCAACTCGATCCCTCTCCATGGTCTGGAATCTCATTGGCTCAATTGTCGTTGCCTCGGGAATTTTGTTTGTCGTCGCTCGGGAGATTTGATTGTCGCCGATCACACCTCTCTTCTTCTCTTCGCATCATCACCCCCAGCGACGAATCAAGCAACGGACATGCCGCGTAGTCAATGGAAGCAGCATAACGCCCCTTATCACCAGTCCGAACTGCACATGGAAGCTCTCCCGCCAGAAAATGCCAGGCGGAGCGCAGCAGAAAAAATCGCCGTCGCGAAAAAAACAGGGCAAGACAACCAAGCCTCAGCCCTTCCCAACAGGATTAGAATGCGTTATGCAGCCGAAAAACCACCTCCCCGCGCATAGGAGAGTCCCTTCTGCCATCCGCGAGCATCCGCCGCGCACTTGCGAGTCCTGCCCTGGCTCAGCGCCTGTGAGCCCTGTCGTCGTGGCGATCCATCCGCGTCTGCAAGCAACTCCCATGCGGCGGTCTTTCAAGCCTATCTTTAAGGAGAAATGCGTGTCCCGCTTCTGTCTCGCAACCATCTGTTCTCTCGTGATTGTCGCCGGCGGTCTCATCTCTCAGCCGGCCTATGCACAGGCCTCTACCACCTCCGCCATGTTCCGTAACCAGTTGATGCCTCAACCGGCCTCGCTGCATCTGGGCGATGGCGCGTTCCAAATCACGTCGGCCCTCACGGTCAGTCTGCCGCGCACCCGTTCCGGACGGCTGCAGCGCGCGGTGCTGCGGGCGCTCAGACGGCTGGAAGACCAGACCGGCGTGCCTCTGCCGCGGACCATCGACACCACCGGAGCCGGAACGCTGATCATCTCGGTGGCCTCAGACGGAGCTCGCGTCCAGGGTCTCGACGAGGATGAGTCCTATTCGCTCACCGTCACCCAGAGCTCCATAGATCTGGATGCACCCACCACCGTCGGCGCGATCCACGGGCTCGAGACGCTGATTCAGCTCGCCCAGCCCTCCGGACACGGCTACATCATCCCCGCGCTCACCATCCAGGACGCTCCGCGCTTTCGCTGGCGCGGGCTCATGATCGACTGCGGCAGGCACTTTGAACCGCTTGACGTGCTGGAGCGCAACATCGACGGCATGGCCGCGGTCAAGCTGAACGTCTTCCACTGGCACCTCACGGAAGATCAGGGCTTTCGCATCCAGAGCAAGGTCTTTCCCAAGCTGACGGCGGTTGGCTCTGACGGCCAGTTCTACACCCAGGATCAGGCCCGCGAGCTCGTCCGGTACGCTCGCGATCGCGGCATCCGCGTCGTGCCGGAGTTTGAGATGCCTGGCCACTCCACCGCCTGGCTGGCGGCCTATCCGGAGCTGGCCAGCGGATCGCAGCCCACCGGAACACGGCCCGAGTTCGGTATATCCAACTACGCCCTCGATCCCACGCGCCAGCAGACCTACGACTTCATCGAGAAGTTTCTGCGCGAGATGACCACCATCTTCCCCGATCAATACGTCCACATCGGCGGCGATGAAACCCCTGCGCCAGACTGGAAGACCAATCCCCGCATCCGTGCCTTTATGAAGGCTCATGGCCTCAAGGACAACGCTGCGCTGCAAGCCTACTTCAATCAGCGCGTCCTGGCCATCCTCACCCAACTGCACCGCCGGATGGTCGGTTGGGACGAGATCCTCAATCCGGCATTGCCCAAAGACGTCGTCGTGCAATCCTGGCGCGGCGTAGCCTCACTGGCCGCGGGCGCGCGCCAGGGCTATCAGGGTGTCCTCTCCGCGCCGTACTACCTTGACCAGATGCAGCCCGCGTCCATACCCTATCTCGCTGATCCCATCCCTGCCGATACCACGCTCACTCCCAGCCAGCAGAAGCTCATCCTCGGAGGCGAGATCTGCATGTGGGGCGAGCACGTAGACGCGCGCACCATCGATTCGCGCATCTGGCCCCGCAGCGCCGCCATCGCAGAGCGCTTCTGGTCCCCGCAGAATGTGCGCGATGTCAACGATATGTATCGCCGCCTGCAACCGGCTTCCGTGGAGTTGGAGACGCTCGGCCTCCAGCATCTCACCAGCGAAGATGCCGGCCTTCGCGGCCTGCTGGGTTCGGAGAACATCGCCGCGCTGCGCATCTTCGCCCAGGCCTTTGAGCCGGTCCGCTTCGGCGAACGCTATCGCGAGCAGAATACCTCGACGCTCACCCCGCTCACCAGCTTCGTGGATGCGGTTCGGCCGGATCCGCCCATCCGCCACCAACTCGAGCTGGCCGCGCAAACTCTCCTGGCCGCGCCAACCAGCACTTCTCCTGCAACAGAAGCGGCTCGTAAGGCCCTGAATGATTTCTTTGCGCAGCAGATCGCCGCCGCGCCCCAGGTGCTCATCCAGATGCAGGACGCTCCGCGCTTGCAGGCGGTGCAGCTACGTGCCGAACAGCTTCAAGACCTGGCCACAATCGGCCGGCAGGCCGTGCGCTATCTCTCCACCGGAACGCCGCCGCCTGCGGGCTGGAAGGCGGCCAGTCTCGCAACGTTGGATCAGGCAAAGAAGCCCTCCGCCATCGTCCGCTTTCAGTTCCTGCCCACGCTGGCTGAACTGGTGAACGCAAACCCCTAGCATTCAAACATCCCCCGCGCCATAACATCGGAGGCTTAAGCTCCCACCTATGAACATCAGTCGGCGTCTCTTCATGCGTGCGTCGTTGCAAACCGGCACAGGCGCGCTTCTGCTCCGTCCTTCCAGCCTGTTGAGCGCGGCCACGCCATCCGGAAGCCCACAACCGATGCGCCTCGCGCACCCCACGCCTGACCAGATCGCATGGCAGAACCTCGAAGTAGGGATGTTCGTCCATCTCGCCCCGAACACCTGGCAGAACAAGGAGTCGGATGATCTCTCCACGCCGCTCTCCGCAATCGACCCAAAGAACCTGAACACAGACCAGTGGGCGCAGACGGCTGTCAGTCTCGGAGCCCGCTACATCGTCTTCGTGGCCAAGCATCAAGGCGGCTTCTGCATGTGGCAAACCGATACCACGGACTACAGCATCAAGAACACGCCCTGGAAGCATGGCAAGGGCGACGTGCTTGCAGACGTCTCCGTCTCATGCCGCAAATTTGGCCTGAAGCTGGGTCTCTACTGCTGCCCACGCGATGACCACTTCGGCGCGGCCACCGGCGGCATCTGCAAAACGCCGGAGCTGCAGGCCAGATACAACGCCATGTACCGGCAACAGCTCACAGAGGTCTGGTCACGCTACGGCCCGCTCGTGGAGATCTGGTTTGACGGCTCAACCATCACTCCGGTCGCTGATCTTCTCCGCAAGTACCAGCCTCACGCCATGGTCTTCCAGGGTCCGGAAGCCACCATCCGCTGGGTCGGCAACGAGAACGGCTTCGCTCCCTATCCATGCTGGAACGGAATCTCTCGCCAGGACGCCAGGACCGGTACCGCAACCGCTCTGGATGGCGATCCCAACGGCTCTGTCTGGATGCCCGTCGAGGCAGACGTCTCCATTCGCCGGCCGGATTGGTTCTGGAGCACCACCAACGGCGGCAAAGTCATGAGTCAAGCCGATCTGCTCTCGGTCTATTACCGCTCCGTAGGGCGCGGCACGCAGCTCCTGTTGAACATCCCGCCCAACCGCGACGGCTTGCTGGCGCAGAAAGATGTCGGCGTCGCTAGCTCCTTCGGCAATGAAATTCGCCGCCGCTTCTCCCAACCGCTGGCCGCCATCTCCGGCAGCGGCAACCGGATCACGTTGCAACTCGCAAAGCCCACTCCAATCGATACCGTGGTGCTGCAGGAGAACACCGCCTTGGGCGAACGTGTGCGCCGCTATCAGCTTCAGGGGCTCGTGGGCGATACATGGCGCACCATCGGCGACGGCAGCGCCATCGGCCACAAACGAATCCAGCCTGTCGCTCCGCTGACGCTCACGGCGGTGCGTCTGCTCATCACACAGGCGAAAGGCGCGCCCGCAATCCGCAACCTCGCCGTCTTTCACACCGGCGTAGCGCCTCCCGCGGACTGGCAGGCCACGGCCCAACTCTGGGCGCCCAACCTCGCCGGCCTCTGGAAGAACCACGCCTTCTCGCTGGACCTCACAAAACTCATCGACCGCGCAGCCCAGTATCGGGTGCGCTTCGTTCCTTACACAGGAGCCGTCACAGCCTTAAGCGGCGTCGTGCTCAAACTCCGCGGCGTGGCTCAGCCGGACCTGTTGAAGCATCTGCCCGGCACCCCCGATGAGCTTCTCCTCGATATCACCGGCGTCGATGAGGTCGTTCAGTTGAGCGGAACGGTGCAGGGGGCCGCCAGTGGCGAAATCCTTCTGCAGAAGCTGTAACCGCCATCGGAGGCGCGCTTTGGCTCTCCCGCATCCTCCTGCTCAGCCTCAACCACTCACCGTGCCCTCCCTCGCTCCAGCATCCGCGGAGACGATCCCTCCAGCCACAAACCGCAACGCCATTCCAGGCGGCTACGCAACTTCCACCCAGGGGACGTTTCTATTGAGCGCAAGACAGGGACATTTCCCATGGGCTAGGACAGCCGGAAACGGACGCTTGACAAGCCAAGGACCGTTCTGCTCTACTCCTCTACGATTCGGGAACCTCATCTCATGGACCTCTGTAACAATCGTTTGTCTAAGCAATCCACGGAAAATTTCTCTGGCCTCGCGGAGCCGTTCGCTAAGCTCCGTCGGCGCATGGGAGTGATTATGTCGACACGGCTCGTCTTCGCCTCCGCTATCCTTGCTCCCCTTCTCGCTCCGGCGCTGTGCGCCCAAAGCGTGCAGAAGCCACAGCTTTGGTTGACCACCGCTGACCGTTCCGCGCTTCTTGCCCGCCAGAGCCAGCCCCTCCAATTCGCCGCGCCTCAGGCACAGCTCCCTGCGGTCACCGTCAATGACATGCAGCAGTTTCAGCCCATTGAAGGCTTTGGATTTGCGCTTACCGGCGGAAGCGCGCAACTCCTCATGCGGATGACCCCCACTCGCCGCCACGCGCTGCTGGAACAAGTCTTCTCCACTCACGGCGATGGGATCGGCGTCAGCTACCTCCGGGTCACCATAGGATCGTCGGATATGAACGACCACGTCTACTCCTACGACGATCTGCCCGCTGGAGAAACCGACCCCGGCATGGCTCACTTCAGCCTCGCGCCAGACCGTCAGTACGTCATTCCTGCGCTCCAGCAGATCCTGGCCATCAACTCCAAGATAAGGATTCTTGCCTCGCCCTGGTCGGCCCCACCGTGGATGAAGACCAACGGCGCTGTAAAGGACGGGCACTTGAAGCCGGAGTATTACCCGGCCTACGCCAGGTACTTCGTCAAGTACATCCAGGGCATGCGGGCTCAAGGAATTCCGATTACCGCCATCACCGTCCAGAATGAGCCCCTCAACCCCAAGAACACCCCAAGCATGGTCATGTTTGCGGACGAGGAGGACGCATTCATCGGCAAGGACCTCGGGCCGGCGTTCGCCAAAGCAGGCATCAAAACTGAAATCCTCCTCTACGATCACAACCCCGACGTCACATCCTACGCGCTTTCCATCCTTGCCGATCCCACTGCCAGTCCGTATGTCGCAGGAACGGCGTTTCATCTCTATGGTGGCAGCGTCGACGCACTCAGCAAAGTGCATCACGCCTATCCGAACAAGCGTCTCTACCTCACCGAGCAGTCCGTCACCGAGCGCTACAACCCCCATGCCATCGGCATTGCCGACCCGGTCAGCCAGGTCCTCATCGGCGCCACGCGCCACTGGAGCCGCAACGTACTGCTCTGGAACCTGGCCGCCGATCCTCAAGCCGGGCCCCACACCAGCAACGGAGGCTGCACGAGCTGCTTCGGAGCCATCACGCTGGACGGCGACACCGCCACCTTCAACGTCGCGTACTACGCCGTGGCGCATCTTTCCAGGTTCGTGCCTCCCGGTTCCGTGCGCATCGGATCAACCCAACTCGAGCAGCTTCCAACCGCGGCCTTCCTCACCCCCACCGGCAGCGTGGTGCTGGTAACCACCAACACCGGCAACTTCCCACAGACATTTCAAATCCAGTACCACGGCCAAAGCCTGGTCACAACCCTGCAACCAGGTTCAGCGGCCACCTACGTCTGGTAGCGCTGGACGCAGCCTTGCGCCCGGCGTCGCCAATCGCAACGGGTTCCAGTTCCAGTAGCCGCTCGGCCGGCAGGCTGCCCCGCCCCCCTGCGGATCAGCTCCATTGCAGCGTCACAACGGCGTTCGCCGGAACCGGCACTCTCACTTGCTTGCCCTCCGCCACGCAGCTCACTTCTCGCTTGGAGCCTGCGTTGGCCATCACCACAACCCGGCTGCCGTCCGGGTTCTCAAAGGCTACGTGGTCCAGCCCCGGCGCGGACCCTGTCGATGCAATCACCGTCGCACCACGCCGCACATGCCGGGAGAAATGGCCCAGCGCCCAGTACTGCCCGCTGCGCCGAATCTCCTGCGTGCGCGAATCCAGCGTCACCACCCCTCCACAACGGAAGGGCCCGATGTTCGGCTTGCCCTTCTCATCCAGCAACAGGTTCCAGCTCACCGCGCAGCGCGCCCAGTTCCGGAAGATGCCACAAAACGTGCTGCCCCACCTTGCCCAGTCCGTCGCGTAATCCGGCGCGGTGATGTCCGGACCACCCTCGGTCCAATACGCGCTCTTGGTGGGGAAGGCGTCGTGCACCCGTGTCATCGCGCTAGGCTTGCCCATATACCCATGCCAGGCCACCCCGTCCACGTAGCGGAACACCGCCGGATCGCTCAATTCGTCCAGCACTCGGCCCCAAAGGTCGTAGTTGTGGTCCAGAATCCAGATCTTGGCGTCGATCCCGGCAGCTTGAAGCGCCGGGCCAAGGAACTGGCTGATGAACCCGGTCTCGTACTCCTGGCCCCACACCGCCGCGGGCATGCGGCCGTCCTGGTCCGCGTCCACTTCGTTCTGGCTGGTCACGGCGTTCACCCGGATCCCCGCGGCTTCATACGCCTCAAGAAACTTCACAAAGTACTGCGCATACGCTGCAAAGTGATCCTTGTGGATGCACCCGCCCAGCATGGACCGTCCCTCCTTCATCCAGCCTGGAGGGCTCCACGGCGTAGCCACATAAAACATCTCAGGATTGATGGCCGTCGCCGCCCGTAGCGTGGGCAGAATGTACTCGCGGTCATGGTCGATGCTGAAATGCTTCAACTCCGGATCAGGACCAGCGGAGTCGTCGTAGCTGTACACCGAACGCGAGTAGTCGCTCGCGCCCATAGGGATCCGTCCCAGCGAAAGCCCCAGCCCGTCCGCACCAAACAGATCCTCCAGCAGCCGTTGCCGCGGCTCGGCCGCCATCCTTCCGAACAGCCAGCACGAGGCGTCCGTAAACGCTCCCCCAAAGCCAAGCACGCTCTGGAACCTCTTCGTGGCGTCCACCTGGATGGAGCCGGCCACCGGCCCGGCGCCGCTGCTCCAGGGACCCACCGCGATCTCCTCAAGCCTCTGGGTATCGCTCGTAACCCACGCGCGTGCCGCTGCGCCCGGAGCCGCCCAAGCCCAGGCCGCCGTCCGGTCCAGCCCCATACACCACGCGGACACCCCTGCGGTCCGCAGTAAAAAGGAACGGCGGCTGCTGCTTCTCCCTCTCACCTTGCCTCCTTTTCCTCACAACAAACGATTGCATCGCCAAACTCCCCAGCCCGGCCGCAACGCCAAACGGACCGCCGCAGCTCGGGAGAGAACATCGAATCCATGTCAGCCTACCCTTCAGACAACACGATTGTCTAGAGACTATAGCCTTGCAAACCCCGCTCAAAAATAGTCCTTGACAGTCATTTCTGCGGCGTGCTCTAATCATCCCCGCATCAGAACATTCGTTAGGTAGCGTCTCAGACATCCATAAAACAAACGGTTGTCTAATCAAACAACGGAAAACCGGCCCCGGCCTCTGCGGACCCCGGATAACCCAGCCGCCCATGCCTCCGCAGGATGTGCAAACCTGGATCTCTATCCGCCCAGGGAGATTGCAGCATGTTAATCAGCCGAAAACAATCGTGTGGCGAACCTTCCTCCCCCAAAGGCATCGCGAAGGGAGAGGCGGAACTCGCGCTTGACAGTCGTCGTTGCGGCATGCTCTAATCCTCCCGGTCCAGCAAACTATACGCCAAAAGGTGGAGACTTCCGACAAACAAACGGTTGTCCCATGGAATCAGCGAAAAACCCGCGCCGCGGTTCTGCCGCATCCAGAGAACCACGCCACCAAGGCTTCACCAGCATCAGTGGACGCAGCTTCATCCGCGCCCAAGGCAAACTTCAGGAGGTTCAACAGATGAAAACAATCGTATGGCGAGTCTTTTCGCTTCTTACGCTCACAGCGGCCGTCGCCGTAGGCGCGGCCCAGGACGTCAACTCGGGCGACATCCGCGGTAGCGTCACCGATTCCACCGGAGCCCTCGTGCCGGGCGTTACCGTTCAGGTGGAAAACGTCGATACAGGCGTCACCAAGACCGTCACCACCAACTCTGCCGGACTCTATGACACCAACGGAATCGTCATCGGACATTACAAGCTCACCTTCATCATGCCGGGCTTCAAAAAATACGTTCGCGGACCGGTGACCATTGAGGTCGGCTATACCACCGTCAACGCCCAATTGCAGCTAGGCAACGTCTCCCAGACCGTGGTCGTCACCACCAACGTCCCCCTGCTTGACACCGAAACCGGCGAACAGAAAACCATCCTCACTTCAAAATCAATGCAGCAGTTGCCGCAGGTGGGCGAAGACTGGGAAAACTTCATGATCCTGTTGCCAGGCGCAACCGGCACGCCCGGAGGCAGCCAGGGATCCTCCAACCCAGGCCAGGCCGCCTCCTTCAACGGCAGCCTTCCCTATAACAACATCACCGCTGATGGAGCCTCCACAACTCTCTCCCATAGCCAGAATGCCAACCCAGACATCTTTGAGGATGTCGCCGAGGTCGACGTGCAGGCCTCCACCTTCGACGCCCAGTACAGCGTCGGCGGAGCCATCATCAACCAGATCTCCAAAGGCGGCACCAGCCACTTCCACGGGGAAGGTTACGAGTTCTACCAGGACAACAGCTTCAACGCCGCGCAATACGGCTTCGCCAGTCATCCCACGGTGCCCTACATCCGCTATAACAACCCCGGCTTCAACGTCGGTGGCCCGGTCGATGTTCCCTTTGGGAACCTGAAGCACAAGATGTTCTTCTTCTTCGGCTATGACCAGATCATCGACCACGGCTCAGCCAGCAACGCCACCAACTCCATCCCCACCCCCGCGGTCATGAGCGGTAACTTCACCGGCCAGCTTCCCATCTACGATCCCACCACGCAGACCATCGCGCTCGACTCCCATGGCAATCCCTATCCGGTTCGCGAGTCGTTCCAGCAAGAGTATGGATCCAACTCCATCCCAACCACCATGTTTGACACCGTCTCGGCCAACTTCCAGCAGTTCTACCCCACGCCCACCAACCACATCGCAGGCGGTAAATTCGTCCCCGGCACGGTAGGCGCGGATGGCGAGATCCAGAACAACTTCTACTCCACCTTGCCGCAGTCCACGCCCTATCGCAAGTTCTTCGGGCGTCTGGACTATGACATCACGCCCACCAACCGCCTCACCATGTCAGACACCCAGAGCGACACCCCCGTCGTCTATCCCAACTCCGTCACCGCCTACCCCATCGGCTGGCAATCCGGCGACGTCGACAATAACAATGCAGCCGTACAGGACTTCTGGACCATCAGCCCCAACATCACCAACCAGTTCGTCTTCGGCTTTACAGACCAGTTGAACTTCTTCGCAGACCTGTCCCTCAACCAGGGCTATCCCGCCAAACTGGGCTGGCAGTTCGCCAAGGCCAACGATATTCCCGCCATCCAGTTCTATCGCAACTACCCCTATGCCTGGATCGAGCCCAGCACCAACGCTGTGTATAAGGAGGACGTCTTCGATCCCTCCGAAGTCCTCACCATCATTCACGGCAAGCACGTCCTCAAGTTCGGCGGCGAGATGCTCATCTACCGGGATGACTCCACCGCCTGGGGAAATACCAATGCCGGCACCCTCGGCTTCGACGGAGCCTACACAGAAGAGTGGGACCACGCCTCCTGCGGCAGCAACGCCTATGCCGACCAGAGGTGCCCGGATCCCAACACCGGCCTCGAGTACGCTGACTTCCTGCTCGGCTACTCCTCCAGTTGGAACGCAAACGTCTCTCCCGAGTATGGAGCCCGCTTCAAGAGCCCGCAGTTCTTCGCTCAGGATGACTACAAGATACGCCCGAACCTGACCCTCGACTTCGGCCTCCGCTATCAGTTCAACCTCGGATGGAAGGAAGTGCACGGCAACGAGGCCAGCTTTGATACCACCGTCCCCAACCCGGCCCCCAATCCCTTCACCGGCGCCATCAACACCCCCGGAGCCTGGTGGTTTGCCACTACCCATACCAACGGCCGCACCGCCCTCATCGCCCCTGTCTATAACATCTGGCTGCCGCGCGTAGGAGCGTCATGGTCTCCCAAACCCAATACCACGGTCCGTGGCGGGTTCGGCATCTACGCCTACAACTGGAGCCTGGACAACTACGGCGGCAACAACAGCTCCTACGGCATGGGAGCCGCCATTAGCTCCTCCGGAAACGACTCCGACCAGACCAACGGAATTATTCCCATTACGCAACTCGATGGTCCCGGAACCGTCTTCGGTACCTCCAACCCCCTGCCCTACACCAAGGCTTCCAACAGTCCCACCGCCTATAACGGGCAGGCCGGTGGATTCATCCTGTACCATACCCCCGTCCCAAGGATGATGGAATGGAACCTCTCGGTGCAGCGAGCCTTCCTCACCAACTTCGTCGCGCAAGTGGCCTATGTTGCCAGCCACGGCTCCAACCTCATCTTCACCACGGACCTCAACGCGGTCCCTGCCAGCGAACTGAGTTCGAACGACGTGGCTCTCGGAAACCGACCCTATCCACTCTTCCAGGGACTCCCGGGAAGCTCAAACAACGGCATCAGCAACTACAACTCGTTGCAACTCTCCATCACCAAACGCATGACCCACGGCGTCAGCTTCTCCGCGAACTATGTCTGGTCCCACATGCTGGATAGCCAGGACTCCTCAGGCTGGGGCAGCAGGGAGGGTCCGCAAAACTATCAGATTGCCAATAACCTTCAGGAAAATTACAGCAACTCGAACTTTGATGTCCGCAACGCCTTCAAAGGCTACGTGGTCTACCAACTCCCATTCGGGATAGGACAGGCCTTCCTCAGCAAGGGCAAGCTGCTCAATGAAGTCGTCGGCGGATGGCAGATCTCCAGTACCATCGTGGAGCAGAGTGGTCAGCCATTCACCGTCTTCGGCACGCAAAATACCTACCAGCAGGCTGGTTCCCCATTCCCCAACCGCAACCCCGGCGTCAGCACCAAGCCGGCAAATCGCCATGCAACCTGCTCCTATGCCGGTGACGCCTGCGACAACGAGTGGTACAACCCCGCCGCCTTCACCATGCCGGCCAACGGAACCTTCGGCAACGTTCGCCGGAACTCTCTCTACGGTCCCGGCATCAATGAGGTCAACATCTCCGGAGCAAAATCCTTTGCCATCCCCGTCGCTGGCGATCCCGTAAGCCTGCAGCTTCGCATCGATGTAACCAACGCCTTCAACCACCCCAGCTTCAACCAGCCCACTGGCACCCTGGCTGGAGCCAGTGGACCCGGAGCCCCATATTCCTATGCGGCCACACCACAACAAATCACCGGAACTACCGTGGGCGGACGCGCAGTCCAACTCGGAGCGGAGGTTAACTTCTAATCCAATCAGCACTCGCAATCGAGCTTTTCCTCCAGGAGACGGCGATTCCTCGCCGTCTCCGTTTTTCCAGCCACTTGCGCTCTCCAGCCACTTGCCTCTTCAAAATCCTTGCGCTCTTGAAATTCTCGCAGCCTTTCCTCATCCCAGCGGCCTTCCAGAACCGGTCGCTCTTTCACTTCCGCTGGGGTCTTTTCTAATCTCACCGGCGTTGCACCCCCGGTTCCGGTAGATTCAAAACGTATGCTCTCCAGACGTCTGATCTTCGGGCTCAGTCTCCTCGCTCTTCTGCTCTCCGCTGCGCCGTCGGCGCGCTGCCTCGCGCAAGCCGCTTCCAGCAAACAAACCCAGTACGCCGCGCACGTTGCCAAGGCCCAGCAGTACCTCTTCCAGCGCCGCCCAGACCTTGCCATCCCAGAGTTGCAGGCAGCCGTCGCGCTGCGCCCAGACGATGTTCAGACGCAGGCCAACCTGGGCGTTCTCCTCTTCTTTCAGGGTCGGCAGGCTCAGGCCATTCCGCATCTGCGCAAAGCCTTGGCTGCGCAGCCGGCGTTGACAAGGATACGCGGCATACTCGGCATCGCAGAGTTACGCACCGGCCAGGCCAGCGCCGGTCGAGCGGATCTCGCCGCCGTCTTTCCACTCCTCGACGATCAGAAATTTCAGGTCCAGGTAGGCTTGGAGTTGGTCAGCGCCTATACCGCCGACGGAGACCTGGACCAGGCCACTACGGTCTTGTCAAAGTTGAAACAAATCGCCCCGGCCAATCCCAACGTGCTCTACGCAGCCTATCGAATCTACAGTGATCTCGCCGGAGAAGCGCGCATCGCCCTCGCCCTCGCCGCTCCAGACTCTGCGCAGACCCACCAGATGCTCGCCCAGGAGGAGGTCAAGCAAGGCAACACCAACGGCGCCATCGCAGAGTATCGCAAGGCCATCGCGCTGGATCCGCACCTGCCCAGCGCCCACGTCGAACTCGCCGAACTCCTTGCCACATCGTCTGACCCGGCCCTAAAGGCGCAAGCCATCACCGAGTTCAAACTCGCGCTTGCGGCCAATCCCCAGGACGCCAAGGCCTTGTGCGGCATGGCCCAGGTCGTCGCCCGCCAGGGCGATCTGCAGCAAGCCTTCCAGGACTACAGCCAGGCCGCGGCCGTCCAGCCCTCAGATCCAGACGCTACCCTGGGCATGGCCAACATTCTCATCGAACAAGGCAAGCAAACCCAGGCCCTGCCCCTGCTGGAAAAAGCCTCCCAACTGGAGCCGTCTGACGCCACGCTCCACTACCATCTGGCCATGCTGTACCGCCGTACCGGCCATCCCAACCAGGCCCAGCAACAGATCGAGCTCTTCCAGCACTACAAACAGTTGAAGGCCCAGCTTCGGACCGTCTTCCAGAACCTTCTCATCAAACCGCAGGAGATTCGTAACGGCGACGAAAAGGACGACGCAAAGGAGAACCAGAAATGATGGCGCCGTCTGCGGCCTCTCGGTCTTCCAGAAACTGCGCTGAACCTGGAACCAGAAGCCCGCGAGACAGATTCCGGAACTCACCACCCGGGAGCAAGACAGCGCGAACCATCGCTTCAGCCGCTCGCGCTGCAGAATACAGAAGTCGGAGACAGACATGACGGACCGCCTGAACAGCAAGCCCAGCAAGCCGATCGCAAAACCAAAGAGCTTTCGCCCGATCAGCCTCAAGCAACTGGCTGCGCATCTGGACTTGGACCCCTCCACCGTGTCCGTCGTGCTGAATAATACCCCGGGCCGGTCCATCTCCGCCGCCACGCGCGAGCGCGTCAAGGCCGCCGCCCGGGAACTCAACTACCATCCGAATCTGCTGGCGCGCTCGCTGCGCAGCCGCCGCACCCTCACCGTCGGCCTCCTTGTGCCGGTGCTTGGCGAAGGCTACCACACCCAGATCATGGCCGGCATCGGCGATCAGTTGATCGGAGCCGGATACTTCTATCTCACAGCGCACCATCGCCACAAACCGCAGTTGATTGAGGAGTACATTCGGATCCTGGTGGGCCGCGGAGCGCAAGGCCTCATTGCAGTCGATACCCTGCTCGAGCATCCGCTGCCCATTCCCACCGTCACCGTAGCCGGCCATCGGAGCCTGGAAGGCGTCACCAATGTCGTCCTGGACCACGCTCATGCCGCCGCCCTCACCCTGGACCATCTCTACGCCCTGGGCCACAGAGAGATCGCCTTCATGCGCGGCCAGCCCTTCAGTTCAGACTCCGATGTCCGCTGGCAGGAGTTGGAGCGATATGCCGCCAAAATCGGCCTTAAGATCAAGCCGGAACTCGTCGTCTCTCTGGACCGCGACATCTCCTCACCCGAACTGGGCTATCCGGTGGTCCAGCAACTCCTGGCCTCCGGGCATCCGTTCACGGCGCTGGTGGCGTTCAACGATAACGCCGCCATCGGAGCCATCCGCGCCTTTCAGGATCTCAACCTCAACATACCCAGGGATGTCTCCATCATCGGCTTTGATGACGTCAATGCGTCCTCTTACAGCACCCCTCGCCTCACCACCATCAACCAGCCTCTGGCAGAGATGGGCCGGATCGCCACCCAGGCGCTGTTGAACAAGATCCATGACACCATGCCCCCGCGCGATGAACTTGTCGTGCAGCCCACGCTGGTCGTCCGTGAATCCACCGCCGTGGCGCTGAAGCGTCCACGCGCCTGACGTCCGCCACGCTGCACCACTCTCTTGCGCAAACCCATGGTCGCCTCTGGGCCCTCAGGCAACCGGCCGCAAGCGGCACGCCCAGCGGGCAGCCTTTGCCCACAATTGGTTTGTCCGCCGGATCACTTTGCATCGCCGGCCTTCGGCATGGAACGAATAGAAGCGATCAGTCCCTTCATATCGTGAGCACTCAGATTGGTCAGTGGCATGCCGCCTTCCTGCATCTGCGCACTATGGTGTCGCAACAGGCCTGCTGCTTGAGCGCTGGGCTCTACTGCTTGGCCGCGGAGTCTTATACGTCCTTGAAAGCTTTTCTTGCAGCGTCCTTCACATCTCCTATCGCATTGTGGACCGCCCCTTTCGCCTGGTCTACCTTGCCCTCGCTCTCTAGTCCCTTGTCTCCAGTGATGTGGCCGGCTACTTCCTTAATCTTGCCTTTCACCTCTTCCACTGCGCCTTTCACATGTTCCTTGTCCATCAGACACCTCCTTCTACCTAAATTATGCAGAGGCTGGACATACGACAGGTGCCGCAGTTTGTGAGTAGCGGTGTTGTGCCAGTATCTTGAGCCTCTGAGTCTCCCCCCGTTTCCGATTTTTTGAGGACCAGCGCGGCAAGCATTTGAAACACTTCAGATGATTCTGCATAAAAAGCTATGCACGATATGCGCAGCGAAATCAGGCGCGTAGCGGCGTGGCGAGGACGGGAGCAAATCCATCCGGCCCGCGTGCCACGCATCGCAGCCGCTCCATGAGGCGCTGGAAGAGATGTTTCTCTTGA
>DAHXNO010000132.1 GCA_027365345.1 Granulicella sp. | reverse complement strand
CGACGGGTTGCTCTCCAGCAGGGCCCGTCTCCGCTTCACCGACCAGCATCGGAATGCGCTACAGTGATCTTGTCGGTCGAGTAATCTACAGCGAACGGCGAACATAGTCTTAACTGTTTGTGTCAGCCCAGGGGACAACCCCATTCCCACCTCGCAGGTGCAAAAAAATCACCCTCGTACCTTCGATACATCATCTGCCAACCACCATCCATGCGCCTCTCGACAACTACGGTATTTTTTTGCCTCCAACTTACCGACGGATTTGGGCATATGTCCCTGATCCGTGGATAAGATTGCGCAAAAGTTGGTGGCATCTGCTGGAATGCGCGTAGAGTGGCAGGATGCGGGTTGAATGAGGAGTGACTTTGGTCTTTTTCCCCGCACCTTTCAGGTGCGAGGAACGGTTACGATGTGGACATGAATCCACCCCGGAAGCCTTCCCCCACCGAATCTCCGCTGCTGTTTGAACTGGATGATGAGCCACTGCAAGAAACGTTGAGTCGCCGCGGCGACGGGCGGCGTGCCCCTGGCGGTGCAGGCGTTCCGCTCCCTGGGCGTGCCAGCCAGCGTGCGGCAACACGTCCATATCAAGCAGCGGGAGCGCGGCTACGACGAGGCCACGATGGTGGAAAGCTTCGTGGTGCTGAATGCGTTGGGCGGTGATCGGGTGGACGATTTTGCCCACTTGCGGGAGGACGCGGGGTTGAGGGAAATGCTGGGACACGAAATCCCATCTCCGGAAGCGGCGCGGCAGTTCTTGAAGCAGTTCCATTCGGAGGAGAAGCTGGAGCAGGCCAAACAGCAGCGGAAGCCAGAGCAGATCGCGTTTATTCCGGAAGAGGCCGACGCGCTGGCCGGCCTGGGCGAAGTGAACCGGGAGCTGGTGCGGGAACTGGGTCGGCGTTGTCCGGAGCAACGGATCGCCACGGTGGACCAGGACGCGACCATCATCGAAAGCCATAAGCAGCAGGCGCTCAGGAGCTATGAAGGCGAGCGCGGCTACCAGCCCATGCTGGCGGTCTGGGCGGAGATGGATGTGGTGCTGGCCGATGAATTTCGCGACGGCAATGTGCCGGCGATGATGGCCCCGTTGGCGGTGGCGAAACGGGCCTTCGCCGCGCTGCCGGAGACGGTGACGAGCTTTTACTATCGCGGTGATTCGGCCAGCCACGAGAAGGAATTGCTGACCTGGCTACGGGACGAAAGGCGCGCCGATGGCCCGCAGGGACCGATCGGTTTCGCCATCAGCGCGCGCATGAGCGAGGCGCTGCATCGGGCCATCTTGCAGATTCCGGAGGCGAGTTGGGAAGCCTACGGCAAGGCGGACGGCAAAGAGATTCGCGAGTGCGCCGAGGTGGATTTTGTGCCGGGAGAAAAGTCCGAGCATAAAGACACGCAGCCGTTGCGCTACGTGGCGATTCGCATTCGTCCGCGGCAGGAAGAGTTCTTTGCCGACGGCCAACGGGTGAAGCATTTTGCTGTGGTGAGCAACCTGTGGGAGTGGAAGCCGGAGCGGCCCGCCGCGGCGGGTGGCACCGGGAGAAGGCGGGGACGATCGAAGCGGTGCATGACGTGCTGAAGAACGAGTTGGCCGGCGGAGTGATGCCGAGCAAATACTTTGGCGCCAATGCGGCGTGGCTGCGGCTGGCGGCGATCTCGTATAACGTGCTAACGGCGCTGAAGCGTATCGCGTTGCCAGCGGAATTATTGCGGGCGCGACCCAAGCGGCTGCGTTTCCTGATCTTCAACACGGCCGGACGGTTGGTGCAACATGCGCGGAAAATGCGGCTGCGTCTGGCCGCGATCGAGGAACGCATCGCCCTATGGAAGGAGGCCATGCGACTGCTGCCAGTCGCTACATGAGAGAAGGCTGTGGCACGCGTATCGACGGATTTTCCTGGGCCAGTTTGGATCGACCCAGGCACAACTGTGTCGCAAGTTGGGTCGCGGAGCCACTTGCCATTCGTGCCGCAGAGGTAGCCGCGAGTTATAACCGGTCTGCGAAGCCAGATCGTCGATGGAAAGCCACCTCCAGCGGCCAAACGACCATTGCGTTTGCCATTCCGCTATCTTATCGACGGATTAGGGGCTAGACTCCTAAAGCGTCGAGTTCCACCCACCAGGCTTC
>DAHXNO010000105.1 GCA_027365345.1 Granulicella sp. | reverse complement strand
GGCTCGACCTTGGACCACAAGGCATCCGATACCGTCCACGACTTGATCTGCGCCATCCTGAGCCGTATCTTCGCCCAACTACGCCCTCCGCCGACAAGATAATCGACGGCAGGAATCAAGCCAATCACTATTTACGGATAGGTTCTTATTTGGGCGGTTGGCTATGGGTGTTGGCGTTTGCCCTCTGGTTTGCGATCGACTGGGGGCTTTGTTATTTTTGTATTTGAGAATCAATCAAGAAAGACGAGGGATTATGGCAGTCAAAGTAGGCATCAACGGATTTGGACGAATCGGACGGAACATATTTCGCAGCGCACTCGGCAATCCAGAGATTGAGTTTGTGGCGGTCAACGACCTGACCACGCCGTCAACCCTGGCGCATCTACTCAAACGCGACTCGATCCTGGGAACTCTGCAGAACGCGATTACAGCAACAGACGACTCGATCCTGATCGACGGCAAACCGATGAGGGTGTTTGCGGAGCGCGACCCGGCCAAGCTGGACTGGGCCTCCGTTGGCGCGGAGATTGTGGTGGAGTCCACAGGCCTTTTTACCGACGCGACCAAGGCCAAGAGCCACTTGGGCAGCACCGTAAAAAAAGTGATCATCTCGGCGCCGGCCTCTCATGAGGACGTGACCTTGGTTTTAGGCGTCAATGACGAAAAGTACGACGCAGCCAAGCATCATGTGATCTCGAATGCAAGCTGCACGACCAACTGTCTGGCTCCTGTGGTCAAGGTGCTGCACGACAGCTTTGGGATCGCCTCCGGCATCATGACCACGATCCACAGCTACACGAACGACCAGGTGATTCTGGATATGCCGCACAAAGATCTTCGCCGAGCGCGAGCGGCAGCTCTGAGCATGATTCCGAGCTCCACTGGAGCAGCCAAGGCGTTGAAGCTGGTGATTCCGGCGATGGATGGCAAGCTGGATGGATTCGCGATTCGCGTTCCAACGCCAAATGTGTCGGTGGTGGATTTGACCTTCGTCGCCGAAAAGCCCATCGATGTGAAGAGCGTGAATGCAGCGATGAAGGCGGCCAGCGAGGGATCGATGAACGGGATCCTGGGGTACACGGAGGAGGAGTTGGTCTCTGTTGACTTCCGCGGCAATCCCCTCTCCAGCATTGTGGACAGCAAGCTGACCAAGGTAATCGCGAATACCGGCAAGGTGATTAGCTGGTACGACAACGAATGGGGATATTCGTGCCGGGTGCGCGATCTGATCCTATTCCTGAAAAAGAAGGGCCTGTAAGAACAGGGCCACACAGGCTGAGGGAAGGAAGAAAGAAGGGGACGGCGACCACGTGGTCGCTGTCCTTTTTCTTGTCTTCTATTGAGGCTCGCGTGCCTCTTCCGGGCCGGCGCGCCACGCAACGGAACCGAGATCGACGGCGAATATTTATGCGCTGGCGTCCGCCGCGGCGCCTCCGAATCGGTCCGGAGGCAGAGCCGGCGATGTTCAACTCACTCGCTCGATCTCTGGCGGACGAACTCCAGAGCACATACGATCCCGTTCTGGCCCCCGCTCGCACTCAGCCCGGAAGATGAAATGCTGTGCATTCTTGAAGCGATGGACCTTCTGGCGTTGCTCACGCGCCACACCCCGGAAGAGACTGCGGACCAGCGAGAACGCTTGCAGAATTGCTTGAATCTCATCGGCAATAATCGGGCCCAGCCCGGCAGAACCTGCTAGGCCATGTCCACGAACTGGAGTCGCGGCTCGCCGATCTGCCCGGCGAGAAGGAACGTGGCCTCGATCCAAGGCAGATTGCCAAGATGCCCGGTGAAAGCCTGCGCCAGCACTTTCTTCGTTCTGGCGTAGAGCACGCGGTGGGCGCGCCGCAGACCGTGAACGCGGCCACGGCGGGCGCACAATAAGAACGCGCCAACAATCGTTTTGAGAAATCACTCGGGAGCCGGGCGAAAACAATGGATGCGCTGCTGCATGAATGGAAGAGCGACCTGCTGCGAATATGGATTCCCATGGTGGCCGGGGCTTGTATGCTGATCGGGCTATTCGGTGGCATGGAGATACAGGGCTGCCGCGACGCGCCTGCGGTTACACCATCAACTACAGGGGCGGTGCCAGCAGCTCCGATTGTGTCTCCTCAAGCTCCGGCTGAAATTCCCAGACACGCCCGAGGGTAAAGGTAAAGCAGCAAGATGAATAGGTTAGCCCCCATCGCATTCGCTGTTCCTGAGTTGTCAACTCATGGGTTGAGATCTCATGAGTTGACATCTCAAAGGTGTTCAAGCCCACCAAAGATGAGTTATACGTCAATCTATACTTGCAATCAATGGTTTATTGATTTATAAATCGATTCATGAAGACGCTCCAGGAACTCGGAGAAGCGGTGGCATCCGTGAGGCGGGAACTTCGGCTGAAGCAGAAGGCCGTGGCCGAGCAGGCCGGTATCACGCCGGAATCGCTTCTGCGCTTTGAGCGCGGGCAAGTCTCAGAATTCGGTTCCCGGAAGCTTCTGGCTGTGCTCGCCGTTCTCGGCATCGAAGTCACTTTTGTGAAGACTGGCATGTCTGGCTCGCTCGATGAACTCCGGCGGGAGCGCGGCGGAGCATGAAACTCTCGGTGTACGTCCTCGGTCGTGAAGTTGCCGTTCTGGAATCTGTCGGAGACTTCAAAAGCGTCCTTACATATTTGCCGAACACAACCGTCGAGGACTTCGTCTCACTAACGATGCCTGTCCGCACGGAGTCCTGGGTCTGGGACGACCAACTTCCTCCCATATTTCAGATGAACCTGCCGGAAGGCTACCTGCTGCAGGTGCTGCAAGAGCAGTTTGGCCCTCACGTCGGCGCCAGCCCACTCGCGCTCTTATCGGTCGTGGGTAGAAACATGGTGGGGCGCATACAGGTGGCCGCAGCCGGGGCGCAGTTGGCCGAACCTGTCAAGCCAGTTGAAGTTGCCGACCTGCTGCAGGGCGACAACTCGGAGGAGGCGTTTGCGGAATTGGTGCGACAGCACGCAACCAGTGGTGTTTCGGGCGTGCTGCCGAAGTTTCTCGATGCCCAGGAAGAGGCCAAGCAAGAACCCACTACCGCTGGCCGGCGACGTGGCCTGCATCAGAAAGCCACTCTGCTGACTCGTCGGCACATCATTAAGGGTTCTTCCGGCAGGCTGCCATTTGCGGCGCTGAATGAGTACCTGTGCATGCAGGTATTGGCTAAAGTGCTTCCCAGCGCAAAAACAGAGGTATCGCGTGACGGCAATGCTCTTGTCGTCCATCGCTTTGACGTGAACGATGAAGGACAGCCGCTGTGGGGGATGGAAGATTTCTGTGCTCTGCTGGGCCTGCGTCCTGCGCAGAAGTACGAGACCACATGGGAGCGAATTGCACGCGCCATTCGCGATCACGTGCCCGGCAGTCGTCAATACGAAACCTTCCAATACCTGGCGACAATCCTGCTGCTAACGTATGCGCTGCGCAATGCGGACTGTCACGCGAAGAATATCGCACTGCTGTACACATCACGAGCGGACGTACACCTCTCGCCTGCCTACGACTTCCTCACCACGAGCGTGTACGCTGGCTACCAAAACAACCCTCCTGGAATTTCATTCGGCGGCAAGAAGACTTGGACACCGGGAAAGAGCCTGTCGAAGTTCATCGCTGCAACCTTCGGCATACCCCTCCGAGAGCAATCCAGAATGGTTGAGCGGATCAGCGATTCAGTCGCGGATGCTGTTCCTCTGGTCCGAAGCAAAATGTCAGATCTTCCGGCGTTCAAGGATACGGGCAAACGGATGCTGCTGGCTTGGCAGGAGGGTGTAAACGGCCTGCGAGATCGCCGCGTGTATTCCGTTGGACAGTGGCCAGCGGACAAGGTCTTCGAGGGAATCTCCGATGTGCCACGGCTTGAATCGCCACGATCAGTGGTTGGCCGCTCGCCTCTCCTGGGTGGTCGAGCAAAAGCCACACGGAAGCAAGCATGATCACGCATGCCGAGGTATTTGAGCGCGACCCAAGTAGTGGTCGCTAGTCTGCGCTAAAAGCGCTGGCGGAACAAGTCCAGCTACATACTTTTCGCCCTTGGCGGATTCTCTTCTGGACTGAAGCAACTCGCTGCCGATCCTGCGGAACGGCTCTATCTCGCCACCGAAGCCGATATGCTTGGCGGGAGCCGTTAAAGATGAGGACTCACTAGCCGGTGACATTCAGCATGCCTATCGAGGTGCGCCCCATCATGACCGCGCCGCCCAAAGAGATACTGTGACGGAAGCTGCGAACACAGCTCCGTGGGACCCCGCATCGGAGCACCTGCTGCGTGAATTCGCGTCGCAGGTGCTCGGAGTCGTTGCGCGCCGTTTCCGTGACTTTGCATCCGCCGAAGATGCGGTGCAGGAAGCGATGCTGCCAGCCTTCCGGCAGTGGCCAAAGGAGGGGGTTCTCGAAAGCCCGCGCGGCTGGCTGTCCGAGTCGCATCCAGGCGAATGGTGGACATGGCACGCAGCGAAATCGCGTGCCGCCAACGCGAGACTGCGATCACCGCGGAAGAGGAACCGGCGATGGAGCCAGTGGAAGAGATCGAGGCGGAGATGGATCCCGAGGATACATTGATCCTGCTGTTCATGTGCTGCCACCCTGTGCTGAGTGCGTCCTTGGCGATCGCGCTGACGCTGCGCGCGGTAGGAGGTTTGACTACGGCGGAAATCGCCAAGGCCTTTCTGGTTCCCGAAGCGACGATGGCCCAGCGCATCAGCCGCGCCAAACAGAGCATCAGGGCCTCGGAAGTTCCGTTTCGCGCGCCGACTTCGCACGAACCGGCTCGATGCCGTGCGCGGTCATCTGTTCGAAATGCTTGGCGATTTCGACAAGGCCATCCAACACTATCGCGCTGCCGCGGTCGGAACCACGAGCCTTCCGGAACAGAACTATCTGATGGTTCAGGCGGTTCGGCTCGTAGAAGCAGTGGAGCAGCGGAAGAACTCCCTTGCTGATCAAGAATTGTAATCAGAGCTTAACGTCGTCTTTCCATGATCGCATCGAGTGATGACGGCACCTGTGCTCCCCTCGATCGACGTATTCCAGGCCGTACCGCTCATCGACCGGGTGGGTAGCCCGACAGGGTCAATCTACGACCTGGCGATTTTGTGCCCATTGAAAGCGTGTCCGCAGGCATCGGAAGCAGTCGTATCCCTCGCGTGATTTGAATCCCCGGCTAGATATCCGACCTAATTTGTCGTATATCTATATACGACTGATTCAGTCCTATTTCTCCGGTGAGCGATCCGAGAAATCTCTGTCATCTAACCATTTCATTTTTATGGAGTTGTGCTTGAAGATTGCACGTCGGTTCGGTGCGCGTTTAACCACCATTGCTGTGGCATTGGCAGCGGTTTCCGCCTGGGCGAGTGTGGCCGGAAGCATCTCCGGGACGGTGAAGGATCCGTCGGGAAGCGTCATCGTTCACGCGGAGATCACCGTGCGTGAAACCGACACCGGGCTCTCTTGGCGCGCGCGCACCGACGGAGCGGGCTTTTATACCTTGCCTGCCCTTCCCCCAGGTCACTACGAACTGGACGTAGATGCCGCCGGGTTTGACGCCTATCGGCGCCAGAGCATCGTGCTGGATACCAGTGCGGCGCTGGACCTGAATGTGGTTTTGAAACCGGGGACGGTCCGTCAGACGGTCACCGTAAGCGACTGCAGCCTGCACATCGAGACCAGCAATACGCAACTGGGCGAGGTAATCAGCGGACGGGAGATGACCGCCGTTCCGTTGAACGGAAGGAGCTTCACCGATCTGTTGTCGCTGCAGCCAGGAGTGGCGCCCGCAACGACGATTACCTCCAGCACGGTCCAGGATGTGGGCGCGACCATTCTCGATCCTTCCGGGGTGCTGAATCCGGGAACGATTTCGGTGAATGGACAGCGGGAAACGGCGAATTACTACAGCGTGAACGGCGCCGATGCGGAAGAAGATGTGAATGCGGGCACGGCCATCGTGCCCAACCTCGACGCCATTGAAGAGTTCCGGATCGAGACCGGCGATTTCGACGCTGAATACGGTGAGTTCAGCGGTGGGCAGGTCACCGTCATCACAAAATCGGGCAGCAACGCCTTCCATGGAGATGCGTTCGAGTTCCTGCGCAACACGAACATGGACGCGCGCAATTACTTTTCTCCTACACGCGGTTCCTTTCGCCAAAATCAGTATGGCGGGACTTTAGGCGGACCGATACGGCGCGATCGGATGTTTTTCTTCGGCGACTACCAGGGAACGCGCCAGACACAAGGCATCGACACGGGCGATATCGCGGTGCCGTCGAATGCGGATCGGATGGGGAACCTCTCGGATGTGGCCAGCAAGATGACCGGAGCGGTGAGCGGACCGTATCTTGCGAGCCTGCTGACGCAGAAGCTGAGCTACAGTGTGACGGCAGGCGAGCCGTACTATGTGCCGGGGTGCGCGCAGGCAGGCCAATGCGTCTTTCCGAATGCCGTGATTCCGCAGAGCGCGTGGTCGATGCCGGCGCAGCGGCTGCTCCACTATATTCCAGCTCCGAATGATGCCTCCGGTACATTCTCGACGTCTTCCTATAACCAGACGCTTGGTGACGACAAGGGATCGGTGCGCCTGGACGCCAACACACGCTGGGGACTGCTGACGGGCTACTATTTTCTGGACGGCTACCGGCTGGACAATCCCTATCCCGTCGCACAGAGTGGGGCGAGCCTGCCGGGGTTCGACGCTCTCACCACGGGCCGAGCGCAACTGGCGTCACTGGGCGACGCCAAGGTGCTGAACGCCGCGGCGGTGAACGAGCTCCACGTGAGCTTCATGCGCGACACCACGAATCTCGGCCAGCCGGTGGGCGGGACGAATGTGAGCCTCGCTTCGCAGGGATTCGTGAACGCCAACGGCAGCGACAGCATTGTGGCTCTCGATCCGAAGGGCCAAAGCGTGGAGAATATCAACTTCAATGCGTACTCGATCGGGGCCGCGGCCAATCAACTGATTCAAACCAACAATACTGCGCAGCTAACCGACACATTCTCGAAGGTGCAGGGCAGCCACACGCTGAAGTTCGGCGCGGAGCTCCACGATGATCAAGTGAACGCCCACGCCATCGCGCAGTTCAACGGCAACTTCGTATTTTCGGGAACGGAAACCGGTGACGACTTCGCCGATTTTCTGATCGGGGTGCCGAGCCAATACAACCAAAGCCAACTGAACCCGTTCTACGCCCGCAACAAGTATGTGGGCCTGTTCGCGCAGGATAGCTGGCAGGCGCGTCCCGGGCTCGTGCTCAACTACGGAGTGCGCTGGGATCGCATAGCTCCGTGGTCGGAGAAGTACAACCAGATCTCGACCTTTGTTCCCGGCAGGCAGTCGGTGGTGTTCCCGGGCGCACCGCAAGGCATTCTGTACCCGGGCGATCCGGGCGTGCCGAAAACGCTGGCTCCGGTGAGCAATATGCAATTCTCTCCGCGCGTGGGCGTGGCCTGGTCGCCGCAGGTACAGTCGCACGGCTTCGCCGGCAAACTGGTGGGCGCGCCAGGAACCACGAGCTTTCGGGCGAGCTTCGGAACCTTCTATTCCGCGATTCAGGCGCTTTCCATCAGCGTGCTGGCGGCGAATGCCCCGTATGGCACGACCTACAGCAGTCCGGCTTCGCCGCTGTTTGCTACGCCGTTTGTATCAGCGGCCAGCGGCGAGAATTTGGGACAGCCGTTTCCCTACAAACTGGCTCCTCTGAATGCCTCGCGAAGCCATCCCGATGCGAATATCGACTGGAGCGCGTACGAGCCGATCAGCGGTATTCCCGGCTACGACATCCATAACCGCACGCCGTATACCGAGGAGTGGATGTTTTCGATCGAGCGGACGGCCGGCCCGGATACGGTGCTGAGTGCGAGCTACACCGGAAACGCCAGTCATGCCCAGCCCGTGCTGGTGGAGGCCAATCCAGGCAATGCCGCGCTCTGCCTGAGCCTCAGCCAACCGAATGAGGTGAAACCCGGAACGCTGACCTGCGGCCCCTACGGCGAAAACACGCTCTACTATCCCGTCTCTGGCGGCGTGGTGAACGGAACGCGGGGTCCGCTGGGACCGAGCTTCGGGAGCGACGCGCTGCAGACGAATGTCGGCTTCGCTAATTACAACGCGCTGGAACTGAGCGTGCGCCACCGCAGCGGTCCCTTGGAGTTCTTCGGAGCTTACACCTGGAGCAAATCGCTGGACGATGCCTCAAATCTCGGCGAAGAGGTGAATCCATTCGAACCTTCGCTGAGCTACGCCATTTCCTCATTCGACGTACGACAGAATTTCGTTCTCAGCTACGAATATGAGCTGCCCTTCGACCGCTTCCTTCACGCGAATGGTCTCAGCCGGGGCTGGATGCTCTCCGGTATCGCGCGGATGGCCAGCGGCTTCCCGGTAACTCTCGTCAATAACGGGGACAACTCGCTGATTGGGAGCAATCCCAATGGGGTGAACAACAGCGGTATCGACGAGCCCGACTACAACGGCAAACCGCTATCTCTGAATCGCAATCCGCGCTCCAGCGGAAACAATTACTTCCACACCGCGGACTTCAGCATGAATGCGCTGGGCACGCTCGGTACGGCAAAGCGGCGATTCTTCTACGGACCGGGCACGGACAATTCCGATATGGCGCTAGCCAAGGTTGTGAAATTGTCAGAAATGGAATCCTTGCTGCTGCGCATCGAGGGATTTAACGTCTTCAACCATACCCAATTCAACAGTCCCACGGCGGTTGACGGCAACATCGGCAGCACGACGTTTGGGAATGTCGTGAGCGCCGCACCGCCACGCATATTGCAGGCTGCAGCTAAGTTCTCATTCTAGTACCGTGTCCGTGTGATTGAGTAATGCAGTTTCCGGCGGGCATGTTTGCGCGTGAACTTCCAGTCGATGGTGGTACGGTCGCGGTTGATGGGACGCCGCCAGGCATAAACTTCACCGCACAGTGCAGGCAGGTCACCGATTCTGCGTTGTCCCAGACACTGGCGGCGCACAAAGGGGTTGGGGTTGACCCAGCGCACCTTGGGAAGCTCGATGGCCCCAGCACGATGGAGCATCAGCAGCAGTCCCCGGCAGACCATGTCGCGCAATGCGCAGGTGGCCCCGATACGCCTCCAGTTCCGAGTCGCACACCTGCCAGTCGAGATGCCGCATCCCGTGCAGTTTCCTCTGCTCAATCTTCAAGGGGCGGAAGTTTACGAGACGCCGCAATATGCGGAATGTCTCCTCCGCCCCTGGCAGGGTGACCGTCGTCAGGTCGCTCATCTGCCCACTCAAGCTCTTTACCTTTTGCTCCAGCCGCAGCCGGTCGCGTTCGATCTGCTCGTACAGCAGCGTTCGTTCCTTGCTGGCGGAAAACAGCGCGCGCAATTGCTGCAACGAAGCACGCGGCGATTTGGGCAACTGCGATAACGCGTTGAGCAGGCCTGCCTTGGCGTAGCTGCCATCGACCATCACGATCCAGAAAATCTCGATGGTGTACAGCCGGTCTGCCTTGGCTGCGAGGAACTCCGCGCGCTGTTCCACCGTTGCGCGCACCAGCGAGTTCGTGTACTCCTCGTGCGGTATCTCTGGCCGGTTGTGGCGGAAGAGAATTTGATACAGCCGCGTCGTTTCGTCCAGTGTCCGCAGTGCTGCTTCGAAGCGTTTGACCACGTGGTCCCGTCCGGCATGGTCGAGGCCCTCGGCATCGATGCCGCCAACCTGCAGCGCGCAGCCCAGGTCGCCGGACTTCGTCAGGAAGCAGTGCTCGTCCCAAAAGCCATACGGGTCCACCTGCGCCATGAAGGCGCCGGCCTCCTTCCACTCCTTCGTGATTTGCTCAATCTTGAACATGGTGTTTCCTTATGGTGATTGCCGTTGCTTCCCACTGCATGGGGTCGTACCTCCTGCGGAACTTTGCCGAGTTGAAAAGTATCCTGAGAATCTCAACATCGTGCTTGGTCGCAATCCGCGCGATGACGACCCCGACAACGAACAACAGAATGCCGCCCAGCAAGCTGTGCATCAGCGAAAAGACGGCCCCGCCTGCAATCAGCGCCACGAAGAACAGCCGCCGCTCCGCGCCCAGAATGGTCAGCGGGCGATTCATCGCCTTGTGCACTTTGTTCCGCCGAGGACCGCCTGCCGCCATCTGCCCCTCCTTTCTGCCCATCCTTATATGTCGTTGTGTTGTTGCGCTGTCGTTGTTTTCTGCAACCGCTGTCTGCATGCGCCCTGCTGTTCCGTTTTGCCTACGCAGCTACCCCGGAAAGAGCCAGGCCATAAAGTTGACCGCGCCGATGGCCATGCCGATGCCGAAGACGATCCCGGCCAACATGCGTTTCGACTGGCCGTCGCCGTAGGCGAACATCAGGCCGCCCACCACGATGGCCACCAGGCTCAGTCCCGTGGCGATCGGTCCGGTAAAGGCCTGTTCGAGGACGCCGACCGCGTTCTCCCACGGGCTGCCGCCCCCGGCCTGTTGAGCGTATAGCGGTGTGGTCACGGCTATGGCAATGGCGGCAATGGATGCGGCCCGCTTCCATTGCGGGCGATGAGGGTTGGCAAAAAGCTTCCTGATATGGTTGGACACGGACGGCTCTCCCTTCCTTCGCTCGATGATTTGCGGAGATCGTGAACTCCGCGTCTTCAGCGAAAGTAAGGCCGCAGAAACCACTGCCAGTCGGAAAACTTTTCCGCGCAATTTCCTAAAAGGAAATCGGGAGTTTCAATTCTTGTGATATGGAAGGAAGATTTTCGGGTGGGAAGCTACCGAGGTCAGATCGCTATGAGAGCATTACACGGTGTTGGGCGAGTGCATTGGCCTGTAGGCGACAACTCGCGCAAAATCTTGCGCTTCTTTTTGCGGTGCGTCTGACAACTACGTCCTTGCTGAGATTACTGCACTGCTCGGTCTCGTCTGCGATCCAATCGGCGCGATTTGCCAGACGGTGAAGGCTTGGTGGCCATTGCAATGAAGAGGTCCAAAGATTCCGTCAGGCGGGAACTGTTTCCGGTGCTCATCCGCTCCAACATCAGTCCGTCGAAGACGGCAATGCAGAGGGAGGCCATCGCCTTGCTTTTCAGTGAGGCAGACATCGAGTCAAAGACCACCGCCTGCCAATCACCGGAGGCTTTCTCCAGATAGCGGCCATATTCCTTTGGATTTTGCAGGGCAACAATCTGGGCTTCGTAGAGCAGGCGAAAATACGGAAAATTGTCTTTTCTGGTGGCCCATTGCCAAAAGCGTTTCAGAGGAGGAACACGCAAAGGATCGAAATCAGTGGGAGTCATCGTTCGCAACGAAGCCTGTAGACGAGAATTCAGCTCCCCAAAAACGTCCTGGAGCAAGGCTTCCTTCGATTTGAAGTGAAACATCAAGATTCGCGGACTGGTGCCAAGCGCAGCGGCCATGGGCCGCAGAGAAATGTTCGCCACGCCGTGCTTGACCAGATACCGGAGCGAGGCATCCAGCAGTTCGATCTTTCTACTTGACATGACACTATCGTTACATGTTACGGTCGTTACAGTCAATCTTTTTTGGGATAGTGGAGATCGATCCACTCCAAGGAGCACTCATGTCAGCCAAAGAGTTCGCGCCACAAGCCGCGGCCACAATCTCTGACCGCCATCCTGTCCGACCATCTCTGGCGAGATTGGTGGGTACCGTCGCGCTGCTAGTGATCCTCTCCCTGCCTATTCCCGGCTGGCTGGTTCATGGAGAAAGCCTGTCTGCGCAAGGGTGGCGCGAAGTTGTATTTTGGGTGCTCACTCTCGTCCTGCTTGCCTATGTCCTTCTAGTCGAGCGCCGTCCGCTCTCTTCCATCGGACTGAAACGGCCAAATTGGAAGACGGCTGTTTTTGGGGTTCTGGGAGCCCTGATCATGGTTGGAGGCATGGCCTTTATCTACTTGGTCATCTATCCGGCATTAGGACTTTCCCCCCGCGAACCCGGAATGGCTGCTGTCACTGCTTTGCCGCTTCGGCTTCGAGTCCTGATCGTCGTGCGCGCTGCCGTCTTTGAGGAGATATATTTTCGAGGGTTTGCGATAGAACGCCTCACAGAAATTCTCGGGTCGCAATGGGGAGCGGCGGCAATCTCATGCGCGGCGTTTACCTTCGAACATCTGGGCTATTGGGGGTGGGCGCACCTTATGATTGCAGGATTCGGAGGAGCTATTCTCACCGGTCTTTACTTATGGCAGCGCGATCTTGGCGCTAATATAATCGCCCATCTGCTCACGGACGCCATCGGATTCCTCCTGGGATAATGCACACGCAGCAGTTAAATTTACTCGTGCCCGGCATGCGCAGCGGCACACTTGGGGAACTTACAACAAGTGGTAAATCGCCAATGCACTCACGGACGCGGATGGCTATTGGAACATGATCGGACACTTTTGTAATTGCAGTGGCGAGAAAAGCGCACAGCATGGGCATTCTCACGGCAGCCAGCAGGCGGGGCCACGGGCGGGCGCGGGTCAAGACGCGATGCCGTGCAGGGGGAAGGATGCGGACGTCTTGACGCGCGTCCGCAACGTGGCCAAAATCAAGCAGCCGTGGGGATGCCGCAGGAGGACCGCTTGCGCGCGATCCTCCCATGAATGCGCGTCATGCGGGCGCTGGCCGCAGCGTGGTAAACACGGTCCATCTCCACGCCAATGTACTTGCGCCCCGTCAGCAGCGCCGCCGCGCAGCTCGATGCCGAGCCGCAGAAGGGATCGAGCACCAGCTCGCCCGGCAGCGTGAAAGTGCGCACCAGCCGCGCCAGCGACAGGACGGCCTTCTGCGTGGGATGCAGCGGGTTGCCGGTGTAGATCAGCCGCTGCACGTCGGGCAGCGGACACTTCGGCAGCGGCGGCCTGCCCTTGGCCAGCAGGTACGCCTGCTCGTGCTGGCACTTCATATACCGCGCGCTCGACGTGTAACTCTTGCGGAAGACGAAGTGCCCCACGGGGCGGAAGCCAGCGCTGCGCCACGCATCGAGAAAATCATCGGCGCGCGGCCAGCCATAGAAACACGCCATCAGGCGGTCTTGCTTCAACACGCGAAACGCCGCTGCCATGGCTGGTTTGAGCCACTCGGCATCGCAATCGTTCGGCAGCGTGCGGCCCGTGCGGTCGCGGTAGTTCACCAGATACGGCGGATCAGTGAGGATGAAATCGACGCTTGCGGCGGGCATCTGCTGCATCACGTCGATGCAGTCGCCGTGCAGGATGGTGTTGGTTGCGAGGTGCTGTTCTTCGCGGATGGTTGTGGTTGTCATGTCTTGATCTCCATTTTCTGCCCGGGTCTTTGAAGCTCTCCGGGCACATCTGGCGCAGCCATGCAAGGGTCCCGGCTCCCCAGGCCAAAGGTCGCTTTTTGGGAGGGCAACCAAAAGAAATTTGACGCTGGAGTGGGCGGCAAATTTGTTTTGGGAGGAACCGGAAAAGCAGAGACCTGCCGTGCCGCCAGGGCGCCGGATTTTGACCCGCAGCAGTGCCGGAGAGCGCAAAAGACCGGAAAATGCTGGATGGGAGACAATCCACTTCCGCCATGCGTAAAACATGCATACCCGCATGAACATTGCCTTCCGTGGACACAGCGACCGACTGCGTCCATCGCGCCAATGCACCGCAAATTGTGCGGTTTTCCTTTTAGGAAACTCCGCGGAAAAATTTTCCGAGGGGACCGCCTGGCCAGTGCCTACTCTGGGCACATGGACGAAGCACATTCACGAAAAGAAATCAGATGCGCAGACTGGAGCAACGTATGAATACAATGCTTGAGCGGGCGTTATTGAATTCAAGTTGCATTCCAGAAAGATATGTCGATGCCGTGACTGGTGCGCAGCTTGTAGGCATGCACCCCAAAACACTGGAACGGCTGGCAAGAAAGGGGACAGTTCCAGGGCACCCGATCGGGGAGGGGGACCAACGGAAGCGTTGGCGGTTCCTGACTTCAGAGCTGGACACATGGCTCCGCGCGCGCAAAGGACATACCCAATGATTCAATACTGGCCTATGGTCGTTTCCAGAGGTACATTCGTAATACCAGTACGGTCCGCGCCTCACGCAAAGGAGGCGTTATGAGAAAGGCGCGGTATCAAAAAGGCTGTGTCTCTCTTTCGATGAACGGGAGCAGAGAACCAGTTTGGATTTTTCGATGGCGGGAAACGCTGCCAGATGGAAAGCGTATCTTACGCAAAAAGCAAATTGGCCTGGTTGAGCGGTATCCATCCAAGACCGCTGCAGAAAAAGCAGTGGCCGGACTGCGATTGGCAATCAACGCCGACGGCCCAGGCAATCACAAGCCAATCACGATGGAAATACTGGTCCAGCATTACCGGGAGACGGAACTGGTCGATAACGGCGAAGAGGGCAAGGCCTATTCGACGCGGGACCGGTACGATAGTTGTCTCAACCGATGGATCACACCCCGGTGGGGCAACCATAAGCTGGGGGACATAAAAACCATCGCCGTGGAGCAATGGCTGCGGCAGATTGATCGCGCCAACGCCACGAAAGCTCGCATCCGAAACCTGATGAGCGCTTTGTTCAATCATGCCATTCGTTGGGAGTTCACAGACCGTAACCCGATCACCGGACCGGTGCGTGGATCCGGCGTGCGGCAGAGCAGTAAGCGGGAGCGCATTCCTGAGGTCCTTGAGGTCGAAGAAATGCGTGCGTTGCTGTCAGAATTGGCATTGCGGGAGCGGGTGTTGCTGTTTCTCGACATGGCTACCGGCCTGCGTCGGGGAGAGCTTGCGGGCTTGCAATGGAGGGATGTCGATTTCCAAAACCATCTGCTGCGGGTGGAGCGCTCAGTCGTCGATTTGGTCGTGGGCAAATGTAAAACGGAAGCATCCAAAAAACCGGTCCCACTCGACGAGTATTTGGCGCAAGACCTGATGGAGTGGTATCAACATGCTCTTTGTGTTCAACCGGAGGACTGGATTTTTGCCAGCACTAGCAATCGTGCGGACAGAAATCGCGGACAACATCCTCTCTATTTGTCCTCGCTGATGCGGTATTACATCCAGCCAGCGGCCCTTCGCGCTGGCATCACAAAGAAGTTGTCCTGGCATACCTTTCGCCACACCTTCTCTACGTTGCTCAAGGCAAATGGAGAAGATGTGAAGACGGTACAGGAACTTCTGCGGCATGCTTCCACGAGGATCACGCTGGATGTCTATACGCAGGCGGTGACCTTGGCCAAGCGTCAGGCGCAAAGCAAGGTCATTGCCATGATTCGACCGGAAAGTGGGAGAAATTGTGTACCCGAGAGTGTACCCAAGAATTCGGAGCCAAGTTCTGTAAGTGCTTGAAAAGATTTGGCGTCCCCGACGGGATTCGAACCCGTGTTACCGCCGTGAAAGGGCGATGTCCTAACCACTGGACGACGGGGACGCTGCATCTATTTCGAGGAATAGACTCCTCTCTAACGCTAACAACACCCGGGGTGTGTGTCAAAGACGGCGCAAGCGCCTCCGGAGGCTCGAATCTGCGCCCCTTCTTGAGACCTTACAGTGAGTCGCCCGCAGAGCTTGGATGCCCCTTCACTGACCTGTACCCCAGCCGGATCTTGCGCCGCACCTCGGCATACTGCAACAGGATGAAGTGGTCCGTCATGCCTGCAATGTAGTCGGCTACTACCCGAGCCAGACCCTCGGATCGTACCTCCTCCGCATAGGACTCCGGCAGCTCTTCGGGAAAGTTCACCCAGAAGGCAAACATCTCCTGGATCACCTCCTCAGCCTTTTTATGTTCCAGCTCCATCGCTGGGCAGGTGTAGAGGTTGTCATACAGGTAGCGCTTCTCTTGCTGCCGCAGCTCCTCCGCCGCAGGCGAAAGAACCGCTACACGATGATCGAGCGCTCGGACCTCTTGAAGCGACTTGGCCCCCGACAGCACGACATTCTCCGCCGTGTTGCGGATCAGGTCCAGAATCAGCGTCTTCTGCATCGCCTGCAGCGCGTCATGGAAGATGTACTTCTCCTCTGCCTCCGGATGGGCGCGCTCTACGGCGAGATAGCTTTGCCGCAAAATCTCCACCTGCTCCCGGATGTGGCCGATCTCCAGCAGACCAGACTCCACCCCGTCATCCAGGTCCGCTGTCAGGTAAGCGATCTCATCGGCCAGATCAATCAGTTGCGCCTCAATCGGCGGCCTCTGGCCGGGAAAGTACTCGGCCAGCTCGGGATGCTCCTGGATGATGTAGTCGCGCGAGTGTTTGATGATCCCTTCGCGCGTTCCCAGCGTAAGATTCAAGCCGCGATGGCCTGCATATCGCTGCTCGAAGCTCTCTACAATGCGCAGCGCGTGCAGGTTGTGGTCAAAGCGCAGGCCATGCTCTTTCAGACAGGCGTCAAGAGCACGCTCCCCTGCGTGGCCAAAGGGAGGATGGCCGATATCATGCACCAACGCCAGCGTCTCAGCCATGTCCGCATTCAGGTTGAGCGCTCCAGCCACCTGGCGCGCTACCTGAGCAACTTCAATGGTGTGGGTCAGGCGGCTGCGAAAGTGGTCGGAAGCCCGGCTGGTGAATACCTGCGTCTTGCCCGCCAGGCGTCGAAAGGCGCGCGCCTGAACAATGCGGTCCCGATCCCGCTCAAAAGCGGTTCTGCCGTCGCTGGGAGGAGCTGGAAAGGCGCGCGCCGACAAGGCGCGCTCTTCCTCTCCAAAGATACCGCAGGCGTGCAGATTGTAGATCATTCTGTACCAAGTGTAGCGCGAGCATCGCCTGCATCCGGCAGCGAACGCCCTTACTTGGCAGGAGCCTCACCCAGATGCGCCAGACGAATCCGCGCACTCTCCAGATCGTGCCGCACCGCCGTCACATCGGCCGAATCAATGTCGGGCGCCAGCGAGGTTTGGAACTCCTGCAGCGACTTCTGCCAATCGTCGATCGCCAATTGCAGCTTGCCGTTCTTCGCCTCTATATCGCCCAGATGCGCGAGAACCGTCGGATCGTCAGGCATCCGCTGCACTGCCCTGCGCTCATAGTTTTCGGCTAACGCATACATGCCCTGCTTGTAGTAAGCCCAGGCGAGCGAATCGAGAAAGGCGTAGTTTTGCGGATCGGAGGCCACCGCCTTCTTTAGCATGGCGACCGCCTGGTCCAGCTTGATGCCGCGGTCGGCATACATATACCCCAGATCATTCTCGATGGATGCATTGTCAGGCGAGATCGCCAGGCCCTTGCGGAAGTCCGCTTCCGCGTCATCGTAAGCCTTCTCGCGCAGCTCCGCATCGCCCCGGAAGTAATACAGGATCACTTTGTCATCAGGCTTGGTCGCCAGCACGGCCGCCTGATCAAAGGCGCTGGATGCATCCTTCCAGCGCTTGGCGCGCACATACATTTCAGCCAGGTCGTAGTACACGTCGCGATCATCCGGCGTCCCGGTCAACTGTGCGCGCGCCAGTTTCACCGCCTCCGCAAGCTTGCCCGCGTCGGCCAGTTGTAAAGCGTAGGTAAGTTGCACATCATGGTTGGCCGGCATGGCTTTGGCCGCCTCCGCTGCTACCTGCAAGGCTTTGGCCCATTGGTGAGCATCGCGGTAGGCATCCACCTGAGAGTCATACCCCTGGGCCGCAAAGCTTCCGCCCAGCGCCGCCATCTGCTGATAGGCGCTGAGGGCGCCATCTTCATCGCCGGCCTCGCGCTCCACGCTACCCAGCAACTGCAACAACGCCGCACGATTCTGCTCCGAATCGCCGCTGTACTGGCCGTCCGGAGACGCAGTAACACTCAGCAACAGCTTCACAGCCTTGATCGCCTCTGGAAAACGGCCCAGCCCGTCGTAGGTCAGCGCCTCGTTATAGATCAGTTCAGGATCGGTTCCATTGGAGATCTGAGCCTCCACCTTCTTGAAGGTGGCCAGCGCCTGGGCGAACTCACCCTTCTGACGCTGCATCTCTCCCTCACGCATCAGGGCCTGGGGGTCGTCCGGATTGGATGCCAGAATCTCTGCATTCACCTTCGCTGCCTCAGCCGTCTCGCCGGCTCGGGTCAGCGCGGTAGCCAGCCCGCGCTCCGCACTCGTGTTTCCTGGGTCTTGCTCCAGCGCGGCCTGATACGCCGTGGCAGCATCCTTGGGGCGCTTCAACTGGTCGTAAAGACCGGCCAGCGCAAAGTCCATCCGTGCGGTTCTGTCACTCTGGGGCACGGCCTCAATCACCTTCGCAGCATGGTTCAGATCGCCCTGTTCGGAATACTGACGCGCAATGTCCAGCACGACATCCTCATTGGTCGGATCGATCTTCTGCGCAGCCTTGTATTGCTCATCGGCCTTCAATGTCTGGTGATTCAGGTTATACAACTGCCCCAATAACAGCCGGTTCTCCAAGTCTCCCGGCTTAAGGGAAACAATGGTTTCATACTCCTTGATGGCGGCCTGCAACATCTGCTGGGTCTCGGGCCCCTGCCCATCCCCAATGGACCGCAGATAGACGTGACCCAGCAGGAGGTGGGCATCAATATCGTCTGGATGCTTGGCAATCTGGTCTTGCGCCGCCGCCACCGCCTCACGGATTCTGCCCAGCCGGAAGTACAGGTTAGCCACTCCATCCTGCAGAATGCGTGAGTTAGGATCGGCATCCAGAGCCAGCTTGTACTGTTCGATCGCCTGGGTGGCCAGATCCTGCCGGCCCGTGGCTACCGCATCATTTTCATAAAGCTTGGCCATGCCGTAGTGATAGTAAGACTCGGCGTAATCCACCGGCTGCGTACTCTTGGCCGCAGCATTCGCCGCAGCGCTGGAGGCCTGCGCGCAGACAAAGAGAGGCGAGCCGAAGACCGCAACGGCAAAAGAGGCGAGAGTGGTGCGGATAACAAATCGGCTCATGAAGAATCCTGAACTTCGGAATCCCAAGGGAAAACCCTGGGCATTTGGCGAGACACGTCGGGCTTCGCTCTATCTCTCCCTTAGACGGTACATTACAAGGTTTGGATGCGATTGCACCAGTTCCCGATCGCGTTCCTCCTTTTCCGCCATCTTCCCGCCGCTACCCGTGCAGGAAATGGCGGATTCCTGTAAATGCCATGGCCAAGCCAAGCCGGTTGGCAGCTTCAATCACCTCCGCGTCGCGCACCGAGCCGCCTGGCTGGATAATCGCAGTTGCACCGGCATGTGCAATGGTTTCAACACCATCCGGGAAGGGAAAGAACGCGTCAGAGGCCGCAACCGTACCCTCTAGCGGCAGCACGGCCTTCATCGCTCCAAAGCGGGCCGCATCCACGCGGCTCATCTGCCCGGCGCCAATCCCCACGGTCTGCCCAAATCCGCCATCCAACCGCGCATACACAATGGCATTCGACTTGACGTGTTTGCACACCTTCCAGGAGAACAGCATCGCCTGAACCTCGTCCGCGCTTGGCTTGCGCTCGGTGGGGAAGGTCAGGCTGCCGGCCGTTACCAGCGCCCGGTCTTCGTCCTGCAACAGATAGCCTCCGGAGATCTGTTTGATCACGCGTCCCAGAGCCGGCGGCTCAATCTTCAGCAGGCGCAGATTCTTCTTCACCGCAAACCGTTCCAGCGCCTCCGCCGTAAACCCGGGCGCCACAATCGCCTCTACAAACAGTTTGGCCATCTCTGATGCGGCGGCTCCATCCACCACCCTGTTCACGCCAATCACTCCGCCAAAGGCGGATACCGGGTCCGCAGCCAGTGCGCGAAGATAGGCCTGTTCCACGGTTGGCCCCATGGCTATGCCGCAGGGGTTGGTGTGCTTCACAATAATCACGGCCGGATGCTCAAACTCGCTCGCCATCGCCCAGCAGGCATCCAGGTCCACCAGGTTGTTGTAGCTCAGCTCCTTGCCTTGCAACTGCTCGGCGTTGGCAATCCCCTTCCCGGAGCCGTCACTGTACACACCCGCCGTCTGGTGCGGATTCTCCCCATAACGCAGCGGATTTTTCAATCTGGCGGAGAGCCTCAGCACCGGCGGCAGCTCCGCCTTGGCAGCCGTGGTTTTCTCCGCGCCAGGATCGTCCGGCAGCGTCTCCAGCGTAGTGGCAATCGCAGCGTCATAGGCCGCGGTGGTGGCAAAGGCCTTGCGCGCCAGCCGCCAGCGCGTGGCAAGCCCAAGGCTGCCGGCGTTAGCGCGCAGCTCCTCGCTCAATATCGCGTAGTCGGCAACGTCGCTCACCACGGCCACATCCGCAAAGTTCTTCGCTGCGGAGCGCAGCATGGACGGGCCTCCAATATCGATATTCTCAATCAGCTCCGGTGTGGTCACGCCGGGCCGCGCCGCGGTCTTCTCAAACGCATACAAGTTGACCACTACCATATCGATCGGCGCAATCCCGTGCCTGGTCACCGCCGCCACATGCTCGGGAAGATCTCTGCGATGCAGAATCCCTCCATGCACGCCCGGGTGCAGCGTCTTCACCCGCCCATCCAGCATCTCCGGAAAGCCGGTCAGTTCGGCGACGTCCTTCACCGCCAGCCCGGCGTCCCGCAGCGCCTTGGAGGTTCCTCCCGTGGATACCAGTTCCACTCCCAGGTCCGCCAAAGTTCGAGCGAACTCCACAACCCCTGTCTTATCGGTTACTGAGAACAGGGCACGCCGTACGGCCTTCTTGCCAGCCGTCTTTTCCATCTCCAGATCGTTCATACGCTTTAAATTCTAAGCGCATCTTCTGTGGATGCCGAACAGCGCTCCAGGCGCGGAAGGCGCCAAGTGGACGGTTTCGCACTCCCCAACACGCGACGAATGCACGATAAAATAGAGCAATATGTATGATTTGGCATTTGTGCGAGGCAACCTTCCGCTGGTCGAAGAGAGGTTGGGACGGCGCGGCATAGACCCTTCCCTTCTGCGTGGATTCTCCACTCTGGACGCCGAGCGCCGTTCGGCCATCACCGAAGCGGAGACACTCAAAGCCCAGCGCAACGCCCTCTCCGCGGAGTTCGGCCGTCTGAAGCGAGAGGGCGCGGACACTTCTCTGATCGCTGCCCAGACCTCCGCGCTCAAAGAGAAAACCGAGCAACTGGAGGCGCTCGCAGCCCAGGCTGACCAGAAATTACGCACGCTGCTGGAGTCCTTGCCCAACCTTCCCCACCCCTCCGTGCCTGTCGGAGCCTCTGAGCACGAAAACATCTGTCAGAAGACCTGGGGAGAGATCCCCAACTTTGACTTCCCAGCCAGGCCTCACTGGGAGATCGGCGAGCAGCTCGGCATCCTGGACTTCGAGCGGGCGGCCAAGATCTCCGGAGCGCGCTTCGTCCTGCAACTCGGCTCTGGCGCTCGCCTGGAGCGCGCCCTGGCCAACTTCATGCTGGACCTGCACACCCAGGAGCACGGCTACGTCGAAGTTCTGCCTCCCAGCCTGGTCAACTCCTGCTCGCTCTTCGGCACCGGCCAACTCCCCAAGTTCGCCGTGGACCTGTTTCACTGCGACGACAGAGGCCCGTACATCCCAGGCGAGTTGCAGGAGAGCGACCATTGGTTGATCCCGACCGCCGAGGTCCCGGTGACCAACATCTTCCGTGATGAGGCCATCGATCTCTCCTGCGGCTCCATCAGCTTCACAGCGTACACGCCCTGCTTCCGCTCTGAGGCCGGCTCCTACGGCAAGGACACGCGCGGCATGATCCGCCAGCATCAGTTCCAAAAAGTCGAACTGGTCAAGTTCACCCGTCCAGAAGACTCCTACGCCGAGCATGAGGCGCTCACCCGCCACGCCGAAACGGTCCTCGAACGCCTCGGCCTTCCCTACCGGCGCATGCTTCTCTGCACCGGGGATATGGGCTTCAGCTCCGCCAAGACCTACGACCTGGAGGTATGGCTTCCTGGCCAGCAAACCTACCGTGAGATCTCCTCTTGCTCCAACTTTGAGAGCTTCCAGGCTCGCCGCGCCAACATTCGTTACCGCCCCGCCGGAGCCAGTAAAGCTGAGTTCGTCCACACCCTCAACGGAAGCGGCCTGGCCATTGGCCGCACCTACCTCGCCATCCTGGAGAACTATCAGCAGGCCGACGGCTCGGTCCGCATTCCCCAGGCCCTGGTTCCTTATATGAACGGAGAAACCGTCATCACCCGCCAATCCTTCGGACGTGCACTATGAATACCCTGCGCAGCTACATCTTTTGGACCTACGAGCGCGGCAGCTTTCACTATGACGTGATGGTCACCCTGATTCTGCTCTTCCTCTTTCTCTCTCCGCGCTTCATTGACTTCAAGGACAGACCCGTCCAGCAGGTTCCGCTGCAGCACAGTGAGGTGCTGGTAAAGGCGGCGCGCGGGGCCGACGAAGAGCCAACCTTCGTCTATGAGATCCGTGTCGATGACCTGCGCGGCGCAAAATCCGACGCTGCCCTGCGCCAGGCGATCCTCAATGTCGTCGAGCCTATCTCCGGCGAAGTTACTGTCGAAAAGTACTCCCCCGTAGTCGATGCCAAAGGTCACGTCGTCGCCTATGACGCCACCATCGTCCGCTAGATTACGCATGCTGCGCGCGCTCTGGCCCTGAACCACTTACCAGACAGCCCACCATAGCCTGGGCCTGGAGCCGGTACAAAGAGATTTATAGCGACGCTGCCCAACCCGGTATTTCCAAGCGTGCAGCAGCAATCCAGAGTTCGCCCGTGCTGAACCGATCCAACCCCAGCAGCCGTTGCAGGAGTCTAACGTCCATGTTTCGCCGCCCGATGCTCACCGCAGCCCTGGCCCTAACCAGCCTTCCCCTTGCACTCTCTGCGCAGTCCAACTCCTCCCATCTCAGCACGATTCTGCAGCAAATGAATCAGGCCAGCGCGGAGTTCCGCAGCGCCCGCGCCCAAATGGACTGCCAGTATTACGAGCGCGTCATTCGCGACACTACCTCCCAGACCGGCTCCATCTACTTCCTGCGCAAAGACAAAGCTATTCAGATGGGCGTGGTCATCGATGGTCCAGGCGGTAAACCGCAAAAGGTCGTGGAATACAAGGATGGGCTGCTGGAACTCTTCGACCCTGGCGTCAATCAGCTCACGCTGCTGCACGCCGGTTCCAACCAGGCGCAGGAAGAGCGCTACATCACGCTCGGCTTCGGAGGCAGTGGCACGGATCTGGCAAAATCCTGGAATATTCAGGATCTGGGCACAGAGACCCTCCCTCAGGGCGCCAGGCAGATCCGAACCGAGAAACTAGACCTCACCAGCAAAGATCCTGGCGAAAAAAACTTCACCCACATCACCATCTGGGTGGATCCCACCCGTGCTCTCTCCTTGCGCCAGATCTTCTACCTCAGCAACGACGATCGCCGCACCTGCAACTATGCTGATATCAAGTACAACAGCCACATTGACATGAAGACCTTTGAGATCAAAAAGAACTCCCACACCAGCATCGTCAACCATTGAACTGGGGTAACAGCGCCAGCGCCGCCAGCACAATCACCACTGGAAAGCACTCCAGCGTGTAGCGCGGCTCAGAGTTGTCCAGGGTCAGCAGCAAGGCTACGCGAAGCGCCACAAACCCAAGCATCGCAAAGGCCACCACCCCCCTGCCATTCCAGCGTCTCCGCTCCCAACGCAGCAAGCCTACCAGCGCCAACGCCAGGTAGCCCGCGTTCAGCAGCGCATAGGCCGTCTCCTCCGCAGACTCTCTCGGATGGCGGCCAAACTCCCACCAGTCCACCGGCATCGCCATAAACGCCAGCCGTGGCCGCAGCCACATGTCCAACTCTCGCGCCACGGGCAAAACCACGTAATAGCGCAGCGGATGTTCTGTAATCCGCTCATCCGCAATCTGAGCGAAGGCCGCGTCCAACTCCGGAGTTGCCGTCAGTAAGTTGTTGTAGCGATCGAAAACCGCCTCGGTCTGTAATCTCTGTTGCGCGTTATCGAACGCTCGCGCGGGCAGGTCGCTGAGCCTGATCGGGTCATCGTCGTACCTCCAGTAGATATCCAGGTTCGATTTGTACTCAATTGCCCAACTCCGGTACCAGCAATAAAATCCCAGCGGCGGGGTCTCATCCGGATCCTCTGCATAACGCGGCGCCAACGGCTGGACCAAATGGAAGACCCTCCAGTTGCGCACGCCCCAAGCCAGCATCGGCAGCAGAACCAGCAGCCCAGCCGCCGTCGCTGGAAGAACGCGTCTGGCCAAACCCAGCCCTTCCCGCGCGCCGGCGCGCCATCCGGCCCACAGCATCGCCGGCAACACCGCGGCCGCCAACAACCCCTCATCCGGCCTGAGCAACACGGCCCAGGCCAGAGAGCACCCGATCACCACCGTCCAAACCTTGGCCTCTCCTCTGCGAGCCCCGTCCCCGCCGTTCCAACAAGCCTCCCATCTCTCCAGAGCGAAGAGCGTGGTCACCACGCAAAAGACACTCAAGGACTCAGGCATCAGGGCAACCGCGTAGTTGGCCGTAAACGGGCACAGCGCGGAGAGCCACACCGCCGCCAGGCCAACTCGGGCAGGGGTCGCCCCACGCCGCTCTGCATCTGCTCCCGCATCTCCACCCGCCCTTGCCGCCAGCCGCGCAGCCAGTAATCCCAGCACAGCGCATCCCAGCAGATCCAAAAGCATCTGTACCCACAGCGCCAACGCAGGGTGCGCCCCGCCGCCGACCGCATCACACGCGGCAAGAAACAGCGGATACCCAGGCAGACGGATCAGCGTAGGCTGAAGCGGCGTTCCGGAGAAAGCATAGATATGGCGCCGCAACAGATCACGCGCCAGTTCGCTGTAGATGAGCGAATCCCCGCCGATCATCGGACGCAGACGATAGAAGAACAGCAGACGCAGCAATCCGCCTGCCGCCAGCGCCGCACCCCAGCCGTATCTCGGTCTCCGTTCGCCCACTTCTCTGCATCCTATCTACATTCGAGCCGAAGGCAGGATTCCGCTCCTGCGGTTCTGTTCCGTCTGGAATGCGTATTATCTTAAGAAGAGCTCCTTTTCAATCGATGAGAAACCAAGTCTTCTACGATCCGCAACGCAAACGCTGGAAACGATTGCGGCGCATACTTGACGTGCTGGCTCTTCTAGGCGCCGCCGTCGGGATCGTCTTCGTGGTGGGCCTGGTCAGAATGAAGCCCATGCATGGCTTGAATTTTCATTCGGTCACTCGGCGTTACCGGGCTCTCTCCAACCCTCCGGCCCCCGAACTGCGTTCCCGTGAAAAGCTGAACCGCTCGGCTCATCGAAAGACGAACCTCAAGCCCTCTGACGTTATTCTGAACCACGGCGAAGGTCTACGCGCCGCCTTTTATACAGATCTTGACCCGGGCAGCTACGCCTCCTTCAAGGAGCACGTAAAACAGATCGATATCCTCTTTCCCGAGTGGCTCCACGTCCTCACTCCGGACGGATCGCTCACCGCCTACACCTCGGATGAGACCCCCTTCGCCGTCGTTGACTCCTCCGGCGTCCACGGCGTTGACCATCAGAACAAGATCCTCCGCACCATCCAGGACGCCCGGGAAGACACTGAGATCTTCCCGATGGTAAACAACTACAGCCCGACGCAGGGCATCTTTGAGCCCAACGTCGAGCAGTTCTTGCTGAGCCCTCAGGCGCGCGCCCGATTCATTCACCAGATCGATCTGTTTCTGAACACCAACACCCGCTACCGCGGCCTGGACCTCGGCTTTCAGGCCCTCCCGGACGACGCCCAGGTAGCTTACAGCCAGTTGGTGGGAGCTCTCTACGCCGACTTGCACTCCCGAAACCTGCGCCTGTACATCAACGTCCCTGTGGATCCCGGCAGCCTGGATCTCAAGTACCTCGCAGCCCACTCCGACGGTCTGGTCCTGATGAACTACGGCGAGCATCAGTGGGGCACCGATCCCGGACCCATCGCCGGCCAGGACCAGTTTGAAAACAATCTGCGCGCTCTGATGAAGGCCGTTCCGCTGCAGAAGATCATCTGCTCCATCGGCGGATACGGATACGACTGGACCAACCCCCTGCCTCCGCCCGCAAACAACCGCCGCGGGCGACCGGTTCGTCAGGATGCCCAGTCGGCGCAGACCGTCTACACCACCACCATGCTCTCCACCCAGGAGGCATGGCAGGCTGCATCAGACGCTGACGCCACCATCAGCCTTGACCCCAACTCGCTTAACCCTCACTTCTCCTACATCGACGAGGACGCCAGGGTAAAGCACAACGTCTGGTTCCTGGACGCTGTGACTGCCCTCAATCAGATGCGGGTCGCTGAAGCTCTCGGCATCCAGACCTTCGCCATTCAGCGCCTCGGCCTGGAAGACGACTCCCTGTGGAAGATCTGGGACCACCCGCTCAAGGCCGATCCGGTGAAGGATCTGGCTCAGGTTGCGCCCGGGCAGGATGTGGATACCGAAGGGGACGGCGACATTCTACGTGTCACTAGTCCTCCCCAAAACGGTCACCGCACCCTCACCATGGACGACGACCCGACGATCCCCAAACCGTTCCTGAGCGTCGTAGCCGAGACCATGGACTCCTACCCTCTCCCCTACACGCTCAACCAATACGGCTACCACCCCAAAGAGGTCGCACTCAGCTTTGACGACGGCCCAGACCCCGAATGGACGCCGAAGATTCTCGCGGTCCTCAAAAAGTATCACGTCGTCGGCACGTTCTTCATGATCGGAGATGAGGCTCAGGACAACATCGGCCTGATGAAGCGTGTCTACCGCGATGGAAACGAGGTGGGCAACCACACGTACTCCCATCCGGATATCTCTGAGATCTCACAGCGCCAGGTGGTGCTCCAGCTCAATCTCACCGAACGCCTCTTCGCCGCCGAACTGGGCGTTCAGCCGGTCTACTTCCGTCCTCCGTACTCCATTGATCAGGAACCGGACACCAACGACCAGGCTGCTCCGGTACAGGCCATCCAGCGTCTCGGCTACGTAATCGTCGGCGATAAAATCGACACCAACGACTGGGACGTGCATCCGCGTAAGACGCCTCAGGAGATCGTCAACAGCGTCTTCCAGCAGATCTCAGAGTTCAATACCAAGCCTTGGACACGCGGCTCCGTGATCCTGATGCACGATGGCGGTGGTGATCGCTCGGCCACCGTAGCCGCGCTTCCAGTGCTCATTCAAGCCCTTCGCGCCCACGGCTATGCCATCGTTCCCGTCTCCGCCCTGATCGGCAAGACCTCCGCTGAGGTCATGCCCCCCATCAAAGGCCGCCAGCGCTACTACGCCTTTGTCGACTCCATTGCCTTCGCCCTCATCTCTTTCTTCAACCACTTCGTCATTAGCGTCTTTTTCATCGGCGACGTGCTGATGAGCGTCCGCCTGGTCATCATCGGCCTGTTTGCCACCATTGACCGTTTCCGCAAACGCAAAGACTTCGCCACCCCGGCCTACCAACCCCGCGTCGCCGTCCTGATCCCGGCCTTCAACGAAGCCAAGGTGATCGCCCGCACTATCCGCTCCGTGCTGATGTCCAACTATAAGAACATCCGCATCATCGTCATCGACGATGGTTCCACCGACGGCACCGCAAAGATCGCCACCGATACCTATGCCAAAGAGATCGCTGCCGGCCGCCTGACAGTCCTCAGCAAGCCGAACGGCGGCAAGGCCGACGCGCTCAACTTCGGGCTCGTCCAGATACGCGACGATGAGGAAGTCTACATCGGCATCGACGCCGACGGCGTGATAGCTCACGATGCCATCAGCCGCCTGGTCACCCATTTTGCCAACCCCCGGATCGGCGCAGTAGCGGGTAACGCGAAGGTCGGCAACCGGGTAAACCTCTGGACGCGCTGGCAGGCGCTCGAGTACATCACCAGCCAGAACTTTGAGCGCCGCGCCCTGGACCTCTTCGATGTCGTCACCGTCGTTCCCGGAGCCATCGGCGCATGGCGCACCTCGTCTGTCAAAGCCGGCGGCGGCTACCACCCCGATACCGTAGCGGAAGACGCCGATCTCACCATGAACCTGCTCGAGCAGGGCTACGCCGTCATCTACGAGGATCGGGCGCTGGCCTTCACCGAAGCTCCAGCCAACGCCAATGACTTGGCTCGCCAACGATTCCGTTGGTCCTTCGGCATTCTGCAAGCCGTCTTCAAGCACCGCGGGGCCATCGCAAACCGTCTCGCCATGGGACTCTTCGCCCTGCCCAATATCGTCGTCTTTCAGATCCTTCTGCCTTTGGTCTCTCCGCTGATCGACCTTATGTTCGTCGCCGGGGTCATTCATTACTTCATCGACAAGCACTTCCACCCCAGCACCACCAATCCCTCGGATCTCTATAAGCTCATCAGCTTCTTCGCCGCCTTCCTTCTCATTGACTTTGCCACCTCTGCCCTGGCTTTTATGCTGGAACGTAAACACCCCGCCAGCAAGGGAGACGCATGGCTGCTGGTTCACATCTGGATCCAGCGGTTCACCTACCGCCAGCTCTTCTCCTGGGTACTCATCCGCACAGTCAAGCGCGCCATTGATGGCCGAAGCTTCAACTGGGACAAGCTGGAACGTACGGCACTCATGTCCAAGAATGCAGAGAAGTTTCTCCAGGACCCTCGCTAGCTCTCGCTCGTCATCGCTGCCTTGCCGCTGGCATACATCTTCCTTCCCAACCAAGGCAAACAGCGCCCGTCGAGCCTGCCGGCTCCGCAGCCATCGTGCGCACAGAACACTCACCGGATGGATACCCGGCACTCGAAAAGGAGACGTCAGCTCTGAGACGGGCCAAAGCCGTATCCCCGGCTTAAACTGACCTGACATCCTTGCCCAACTTGCGCTCCGCATGCGGAATCAAAAGGACAGCGTCCCCGCCGCCGCCGTAAACTATGTCTAGAGGTTTCTATGAGTTCAACGACGCCCATCCCTCTGCCTCCCTTTCGGAACGAGCCCTTTACCGACTTCTCCAGCGCGGAAAACAAGCGCGCCATGCGTCAGGCGCTCGACCGCATCCGCGTGGAACTGGGCCGCACCTATGATCTGATCATCGGCGGCAGCGATCTACAGACCTCCGCCACTTTCCAATCGCTCAATCCCGCCAACCCGTCTGAGGTCGTCGGCATCCACTACCAGGCGACTACCCGCGAGGCCGGCCATGCGGTCGAAGCTGCACAACTAGCCTTCGCCACCTGGCGAAAGACATCCGCCGCGGACCGTGCAGCCCTGCTGCTGCGCGCCGCCAGCCTCATCCGCCAGCGTCACCTCGAGTTCTGTGCCTGGCTAGTCCTGGAGGTCGGCAAGAACTGGGGTGAGGCCGATGCCGATGTAGGCGAATGCATCGACTTCCTGGAGTTTTACGCCCGTGAAGCACTGCGCCTGGATGCCGCCACCCCTCCCATCCAGTACCCTGGCGAACGCAACCTGCTGCGCTACCTTCCACTCGGGGTGGGCGCCGTAATCCCTCCCTGGAACTTTCCTCTGGCCATCATGGCCGGCATGACTGCGGCCTCCATCGTCTGCGGCAATACGGTGGTGCTCAAACCCAGTCCGGATGCTCCCACCATCGCGGCGCATTTCCTCTCCCTGATGGAGGAGGCGGGCCTTCCCGACGGAGTCATCAACCTCATCCAAGGCGGTCCGGAGGTGGGACGCGCCATCGTCGAGCATCCTCAGGTGCGCTTTATCGCCTTTACCGGCTCCAGAAAGGTTGGTCTGGAGATCCATGAACGTGCCGCCCAGATCCAACCCAACCAGCACTTCCTCAAGCGCACCATCCTCGAACTAGGCGGCAAGGACGCGATTCTCGTCGACTCAGACTGCGATCTGGACCAGGCTGTCGCTGGCGTCACCGCCTCGGCCTTTGGCTTCAACGGGCAAAAGTGTTCGGCCTGCTCCCGTGTCATCGTCGACGCCGCCATCTACGATATCTTCTGCGACCGCATCAAGGAAGCCGCCGAAGCGCTCACCCAAGGGCCACCCGCTGACAACCTCCAGACCGGCCCGGTTATCAACCCAACAGCCAAAAAGCGCGTTCTGGACTACATCGCGATCGGACGGAACGAAGGCCGCCTCCTCACCGGCGGCGCTGAAGTCGATCTCCCCGGTAAGGGCTACTACATAGCTCCTACCGTCTTTGCGGATGTGGCTCCCACCGCCCGCATTGCCCAGGAGGAGATCTTCGGGCCAGTATTGGCCGTCATCAAGTCCCACAGCTTTGAAGAGGCTTTAGCCATCGCCAACAACACCCAGTACGGCCTCACCGGCTCTATCTATTCTCACTCCCGCGAAAAACTCGATCGGGCCGGCGAAGAGTTCCACGTAGGCAATCTCTACTTCAACCGCAAGTGCACCGGCGCCATGGTCGGGGCTCATCCCTTTGGAGGTTTCAACATGAGCGGCACAGACTCCAAAGCCGGCGGACCCGATTATCTGACGCTCTTCACGCAGGCCAAGTCCATAGCGGAGAAGCTCGTGTAACCCCGGATCGCGATGACTACAAGTCTGCGGAACCACAGCCCTCTCCATCCAAGGCTGCGTACGATCCACCACTCCACGGTTTCCTCCGGTTCTTCTCATCTCTGGATCCACTTCCGTTGAAACCGTAGCTTATGCCGTGCGCGCCATCTCCATCCGTACCGTCTGCACCATCTGCGCCAGCGTTTGGTGATGCATGGCAAAGATCGCCAACTCAAGCCTGTCACACACCTCCATCTTGGAGTAAATGCTGCGCAGATAGTTTTTGATCGACTGCTCCTTGGTGTTGAGCCGTTGCGCAATCTCCTTGTTCTTTAGACCCTCACAGATCAACGCCACTATCTTCAACTCCCGCTCCGTCAGGCGTTGCAACACCCTTGAAGCAGATGGATCCGGTGCAACCATCGTCTGAACCACCGCCCGCTGCGCGTAGCGCTCTCCCGCTTGAACCCGATAGACGCAGTCCAGCAACTGAGGCTCAGCAACTGATCGCAGCAGCACTCCATCAAGCCGGTCCACCAACCAGGATTCCAGCACGATCTTCGGCTCCAGAATCATCACCGCTCGGCTGCCGCACGCCTCCACATCGTCCAGCAGCGCAGCGATCTCCGTCGTAAAGCTCGAAGGAAAGATCACGATCGCACCGCGCCAGTTGCGGATCGCCTTCTGCAACCCGGTCAGGTTGCCGCACTGCGCCACAACCTCAACATCTAGCTCAGATCGCAACACACGCGCCAGTCCAGAACAATAGATCGCTTGATTGTCCGCCAAAATAACCCGCATCCCCTCAAACACTCCTTTTGATCACGGCGTAACCGGTTGCCACTCCAGAGAACCTCGCTGGCTAACCCGCCAAACAGCGCGCCAAAGGATGTACGCCCGAACGAAGCATCCTGGATGCAGAGCACGGCGCCATCCTTACATTGCCTTTATCGGCAGTGGAGGCTAATTCAAGGAGTGTTGTCTCTTCGGACAACACTCCGGGATTACATCAACTCCGCTCCCCAAAGATCCCCATAGGCGCGTTGCATTTGCGGAACCCAGGAATGATCATCCCTGTACCCCACGCACGGAGAGATCCTCAGCAACTGTCTTGGGGAATTCGTGTTCAAGAGACCGTACCGCCAATTGCCCCTGGGGCAAGAATAGACAGCCTCAAGACATCGCCGGGGTTACCCCCAGGCGTCAGGAGAACCCTATGCAACGAATTGTCAGCAAGCTCGCGCTCGCCTCCACTCTGGTCCTCTCTTCCCTGGGCTGCGCCCGTGCCTACTATCCGCCGCCTCCGCCTCCGCCGCCACAGGTTTCTGCCGCTCCCACCATCGTTGAAATAGCTGAGAGGAATGGCTTCTCTATGGGCCGCCAGGACGGTGCGCGGGCCGCACAGTTAGGTCAACTCTTTCACGCTCGCCACACCCGAGCCTTCCGAGTCACCCCGGGATACGACCCGCAGATGGGCCCCTACGATGTCTATCGCAATGCCTTCCGGCGTGCCTATCTCAACGGCTACCGCAAGGGCTACTACCGCTAAAACGCATGCCGTTGGTCCCTGGAGCCGTCGATGCAGAGTGGCGTTCCTCAAAGAAACCGCCACGGCCCGCCGACTTCGGGGGCTCCCCTGCAAAGGAAAATTGCTCTACAGTGTAGAGAGAGCGTCGGGAACCATGGATGTCCATGTTCCTGCACGCTACTCTCTACCCTTTATGCAGCCCTTTCACATCGCCTTTCCCGTTAACGATCTGCAGGCCGCCCGCCACTTCTACGGAACGGTCCTGGGCTGCTCCGAGGGCCGAAGCTCAGACCAATGGATTGACTTCAACCTTTACGGCCATCAGATCGTCGCCCACCTCCGGCCCGAGGCGCCCACGCAGCTCTCCGCCGCAGGCGCCCCTGTTCCATCCCCTGGAAACCTGGTCGACGGCCATCAGGTTCCCATCCCACACTTCGGCGTCGTCCTCTCGCCGCCAGAATGGAAAGAACTCGCTGCGCGCGTGCGCGCTGCCGGGATCTCCTTCGTCATCGAGCCGTACACCCGCTTTGAAGGTCAGGTAGGCGAGCAGTCCACCATGTTCTTCCTGGACCCTGCCGGCAATGCCCTGGAGTTCAAATCCTTCGCTGACATCTCTCAACTTTTTGCCCACTAGGACTCTTTTTGCTTCGCTTCCAAAAGCAACCATCTCCAGGCAGCAAAGAAAGAATGATCAGATCTTCGGGACACCCTGTGTCCTTCCGTCAATCCCTGCAACGGGCTTCATCGAACCTCACTTCAGGAAGTGTGCATGTCTCTTTATGACCTTCTGGTTGGTCAACCTCTCGCCACCTCAGAGGAGCGCGCCGAACACATCGGCCCCGTCGCCGGCATTCCTATCTTTGGCCTGGATGCGCTCAGCTCCGCAGCCTACGGCCCGGAAGCCGCTCTCACCCTGCTGATCCCCTTGGGGCTGGCCGGTCTGGCGCACATCATTCCGATCACCCTGGCCATCATCCTTCTGCTGACCATCGTCTACTTCTCTTACCGCCAGACAATCGATGTCTATCCCCATGGCGGCGGCAGTTTCACCGTGGCTTCTGAAAACCTGGGCGCCCACGCTGGTCTGCTGGCCGCCGCGGCGCTGATGATCGACTACATTCTGAACGTAGCCGTAGGTATCTCCGCCGGCGTCGGCGCTTTGGTTTCGGCCTTTCCCTCCCTGCAACCGCACACCCTCGCCCTCTGCCTGCTCATCCTCTTCCTGCTCACCGTCATCAACATGCGTGGCGTTCGGGACACGGGCAACGCCTTCCTGATTCCCACGTACCTGTTCATTGGCACCCTGCTGGTGGTCATCCTGGTGGGTGCAGTTCGCGCGGTTCTGGCCCACGGCCACCCCATACCCGTTATTGCTCCCCCGCGCCTGCCCAGCGCAACCGTTCTGTTTACCCCCTGGCTGCTGCTGAAGGTCTTCTCCAGCGGCTGCACCGCCATGACCGGCGTGGAGGCTGTCTCCAACGGAGTGGGGGCCTTCCGCGAACCCACCCAGGCGAACGCCAAGCGCACCCTCACCATCATCATCGTTCTGCTGGCGATCTTCCTGGGTGGAATCGCCATTCTCTGCCGGGTCTACCACATCGGCGCCACCGATCCCAATGGCCCGGGCTATCAGAGCGTCCTGTCTCAACTCATCTGCGCTGTGCTGGGCCGGGGATGGTTCTACTACGTCGGCATAGGCTCCATCCTTCTGGTCCTGGCTCTCTCCGCCAACACTTCCTTTGCAGACTTTCCTCGCCTCACCCGCGCCATCGCCCAGGACAACTACCTTCCCCATGTCTTTTTGATTCGCGGCCGGCGTCTGCTTTACTCCTACGGCATCTATGCTTTGGTCGGCCTCTCCGCCGTGCTTTTGATCGCCTTCGGCGGCATCACGGACCACCTGATTCCCCTGTTTGCCATCGGCGCCTTCATGGCCTTCACCCTCTCCCAGGCCGGCATGGTGATGCACTGGCTGCGCAAGCCCGGGCCGCGCTCCATGCACCGCATCCTGATCAATGGCATCGGGGCCTTCGCCACGGGAATCACTCTCCTCGTCGTTCTGGTCACGAAATTTGTGGATGGGGCATGGATCACCACCCTCATGATCCCTACGATCATCTTCCTGATGATCGCCGTCCGGCGCCACTACGATGGCGTCGCCCGTGCGACCCAACTCGATCGGCCGATCAGCCTCGAAGACATTCACCCCCCGCTGTTCGTCATCCCCATCGACCGCTGGTCGCGGATGACAGAAAAAGGACTGCGCTTCGCCTTGAAGCTCAACGCTCAAGTAGAAGGCGTGCACATCGAGACCGGGGAGGAGAGCAGCAAACTCGAGCAACTCTGGAAGCGCAACGTCGCCGACCCCATCGCCCAGGCCGGCCTTCCCGTTCCCACGCTGGTCAATCTCCCGTCGCCCTATCGGTTCGTCCTGGTGCCTCTGGTGGATTACATCCTCCAGCTTGAAAATCGGTTTCCAGATCGCCAGATAACCGTTCTCGTTCCCGAACTGGTCGTCAAGCACTGGTGGCAGACCCCGCTGCACAATCAGCGCGCCGAACTCCTCAAACTTCTCCTGCTCATGCGCCGCAATGAGAAGATCTCCGTCATCAACATCCCGTGGTATCTCTGAGGGCTATCTAAAGCTATCTAAAAATTCTGCAGCGCCAGATACTGATGGATGAAGGCAATCGCCATGCTGCCCTCACCCACTCCGCTGGAGACGCGCTTAATGGAGTCATGGCGCACATCTCCGGCGCAGAAGACGCCCGGCAGGTTCGTCTCTAGCGGAAATGGCTCGCGGTCCGGCAGCGGCCACGTCGTCAAATCGCGCCCCGTACAGATATACCCACTCTCATCCCTCTCCAGGCTCTCCGGCAGCCACGCTGTGCTGGCATTGGCGCCGATCATGACAAAGAGGGCATCGGCTTCCCGCGTCTGAACCATCTCCGCACCGCCTTCGGCCTGGGTGCGGGTCACAATGCGTTGCAGATGATCCTCGCCTTCAGCGCGTACCACCTCGGTATTGGGCTCTACCTTCACGTTTCCCTTAGCGGCAAGCTGCTCAATCAGATAATGGGACATCGTCAACTGCAAGCCTTTACCACGCACCAGCATCGTCACCTGTGCCGCGTAGTTGGAAAAGAACATCGCCGCCTGGCCGGCGGAGTTTCCACCACCCACCACGAACACCTTCTTTCCAATCACATTGCCCGCCTCCTGGCGTGAAGCGCCATAGAGTACGCCCCGGCCCTGGAATCGTTCCACTCCTTCAGCCTGCAAAAGTCTCCACTCCACCCCGGTCGCCAGCAGCACCACGCAGGCGGAGACTCTCTGCCCTCCATCCAATTCCACGCAGTAGCGTCCATCGCTGAGCATCGCCATGCGCTCCACGCAGCGCGTCATCACCATCTCCGCCCCAAATCGAACCGCCTGCTTTTGCGCCCGGTCGCTCAGTTCATCTCCCGAGATTCCATTCGGAAAGCCCAGGTAGTTCTCAATTCGCGAGGAAGCTCCCGCCTGCCCACCCGCTGCGGACCGCTCCACCACTAAGACCTTCAAACCCTCCGAGGCTCCATACACTCCAGCCGCCAGACCCGCCGGCCCCGCCCCGACGATCACCACGTCATACTCCTCATGGCGTGGCCGGGTACGTATGCCCAGCGCCTCAGCCACGCTGCGCACTGTGGGCTGCGCCACGCAGTAGGCCCGGTCCACAATCACCTCTGGCCCCCGGTACCCCTCGGTCATGCAAGCCGGCAACCTCTCCGGCTCACGCTCCGCATCTACCCACTCGTACGGAATCCGATTCGCGGAGAGAAACTGGCGGATCTCCTGGCAATCACTGTCATACCGCGTACCCACCACGAGCACCCGCGAGCTCGGCAGCTTGGCGGCAAACTGTTGCACAGACGTCAGGCGATCTGTCATTGTCTGCAAGATCAAGGCGCTACAGGCCGCTGAACTCTGGATCAAGTGGAACAGTACCTGCGGATCAAACCGAGCGACCCTCGCCCTGGCGGTAGCCTGAATGGAGACCAACGCCGCCCCACCGAGCAAAATCGGAACTTCTCCAAAAAAATCGCCGGCCTTGTAGCTGCGCAACTCCGTCGGCTGTCCCAATACATCCTTCACCAGTTGGAGATCACCCTCCAATATCACGTAAAAGCAGGCCATCTCCCCTTCCCGAATCAGCCATTCCTCGGGCTGCAGGCGCACGTCAGCCGCCCGCTCCGCCAATCGCCGGAGTTCAGAATCGTCAAGACACGCAAAGACTGGAGCTGCCTTCAACTCCGTTGGAGAGATCATCCCTCGATTGTCCCATGTTCCACTGAAAATCGCGTGAATCGCCCCGCCGGGCAAGCTCCCTTGTCTGCCTTGGCGGTGGCGGAGAACCTGCATGGCACGTCGCCCGAAGGCGATAGGCCATCACCGCTTCCAGCGTGCAGCTGCCCGGAATGCTTCCAAAGAGTGGAACGCCCCAGCAGTTTAGATAGATACGATCTCGTCCACGGGATAACCCGCATCCTTCCAACCCTGCAACCCTCCGCGCAGAGGGCGCACCCGGCGAATGCCCAGACGGCGCAGATCCAGAGCTACCTTCGCGCTGGTCTCTTCGCTGGGGCAGGTGCAGTAGAGGACGATATCGCGGTCGGAAGGAATAATTTCCCGCCGCTGTTTCAGTTCATCCGGACTGATTCGCAGAGCGCCGGGGAGCACCAGCGGGTCAGTAAGAACATCCAGGGGATGGCGAAGATCAACAATGAAGGGCCGTTCCAGGCCATCGCTCTCCGCCTTCCGAATCAGCTCCATCAGTTGCTCAGGTTCCAGGCGCAGGCCCTCCAATTGGTCCAGAAACTGCCGGCGCTTCAGCACTCGATAGATCAGCACGCTGACCACGGCCAGCAGAACCAGCGCAATGCCAAAGTGGCGGAGCATCGCGAAGAACTCGCTGCTCTGTTTGGCAAGATCCCCGAAGAAGCGGCCGGCGAACAGCCATGCACCACCCCATACCAGCGAGCCGGAGAGGTCGTAGAGTGCAAAGGTGAGATACGGAATGCGGACCTGGCCAACAATCGGAGCGGCCACCGTGCTCAGACCCGGAACAAATTTGGCAAACAGTAAGGTGAAAGCTCCGCGTCTGTTCACCGTCCCGTGGGTTCGCTCCACACAGGTAGCTGCCTCCAACGACAGGTGGCAGAGAGCATTCAAGATCCGCGCGCCATAACGCTTCCCCAGAAAGTACCAGGCGGAATCCGACAGCAGGCACGCCAGCAGAATCACTGGCAGCGCATAGGCTACGTGGAGTTTGTGGGCTGCGCTCATGGCGCCGGCAGCAATCAATAAGGGAACCGTGGGGATCGGTATGCCGCCTTGCTCCACCAGCACCCAGCCAAAGAGCAGGGCGTAGGTATGATGTGCCAGCATGCTCAGAACCGAAGTCATACACCTCACCCCCTTCCGCTCTCTCCAAATCCTGGAACAGAACCCTTTATCCTCTACAGTAGATGATGGTTGCCTTCACGCGGTGCGTCAATCATTGCGGAGCGCAAAAGCTGGTTTCGTCCGGCCGGCAACAGGAGACACGCTCAACCCGCCAACTTCGCCTCCGGCCCCGAACGGTTGACGCCGCATTTCGACGGTCTCGCCCAAGAACTCCCGGCAACAGATCTCCTGATATCGATCGCCTGCAACGCAGGTTGCCGGGCCAGCCCGGTGCAAGCCGCAGCACCCGAACCATACCGCATTCTCAGTGAACCCTCCAGAGCCAAAGCGTCTCCATTCTCGCCGAAAAACGCATCTTGCCGGCTCGGAAGGCCAATCGTCGGCATCCGCGCGAAGCCGACTCTAATTCTTGATGCGAACCGTCGGCTCCACTGACATTCCGATACGTAGAGCGTAGTCCTTGTTCTCCTGGTCCAGGTTGCTGAAGTTGATCCGAACAGGAATACGCTGCACCACCTTCACATAGTTACCGGTAGCGTTCTCGGGCGGAAAGAGACTCAGCGAACTACCCGTAGCCCCGCCAATCTGCGCCACTACCCCGGTGAACTTCCGCCCACCCAGGGCATCCACGGAGATGTCCACACGCTGACCGGGATGCATGTGCGTGAGCTGCGTCTCTTTGAAGTTGGCGGTAACCCACAGATCGGTCAGGGGCACAATGGTCATCAGGGACTGGCCTACGCTCAGGTTTTCCCCAACGGCTACGCTCTTGTTGCTCACAATTCCAGTAATAGGCGAGACGATATGGGTGTAGCTCAGGTTCAGCGCCGCCTGATCCACCTTGGCCTGGGCTACCTTGATAGCCGCCAAAGCTGCCGCGGCCAGCGCCTCCTGAGCGGCAACCTGTTTGGGGCCATTCTTCTGGCTTTGGAACCGCTGCGACCGCGCCTCGTTCAGCCGCTCTTCCGCTGTGTGCACAAAGGCTTCCTCGGCCGTTACATCGCGCCGGGCCGCCCGTAGGTTGCCCTGATCGGCGGCCGCCTGGGCCACCGCTGCATCATACTGCTGCTTGGAGATCACATCTTTGGCTACCAATGGCGTGTAACGCTGCACGTCAAGCTCCGACTTAATAGCCTCCGCCTTGGCCGCGGCTACCTTGGCTTTATCCGCCTCAACCTGGGCCTCCGCCTGCTGCACCGACGCCTCGCTGCCCGCTACGTCCGATGTGGAGGTCCGCAGGGTTGTAAATGTCTGAACATGAGTAATCGGTACGTTGACCAAAGCCTCCTGATAGGCGGCCTGGGCGTTGGCCAGGTCGGCCTGCGCCTGCTCCAGGGCAACCTGAAAGTCCTTGGGATCGATCTCAGCGATGCTGTCTCCCTTATGGACAAACTGCTCCTCGCTAACATCCACGTGGATCACCTGCCCGGCGACGCGCGAACTCACCTGGTAGAGGTTGCCATCCACCTGGGCGTCATCTGTGTCTTCGGTGTAGGTTGAGCGCCAGTAAAAGAGCCCGGCTCCAAGGATCAGCACCGCAATCACAAAGAAACCGATGAGCTTTCTCTTCGAATTATCCTTGGGCGAAGCCTCCGTCGGCTCCGGCTGCTGCGAACGTTCGTTCTGATCGGCCACGCTTACTTTCCTCCGAGATACTCTTTGTAGTTGGTCGACGCCACTCCCAGCGCCCGCGCCAGGGAGAGCTTGGCGACGTTGTGCTGGTAGAGCGCGCTAATGTATTGATCTTCCGCCTGGCGATCGGTGGCCAGCGCCTGAGAGACAGCCAGACTCGAGTCGACACCGGCTTTGAACCGCTCCTGCGCCTCCACAAGGGCCTCTCGAGCCAGATCCACGTTGCTCCTGGTGGCCTCTACCAACTTGGCAGCGGTGTGAATATCAAGAATGGCGTCACGGATATCGGCATTTACCTGCTGCGTCTGGTCAGAGAGCTTGGCCTTGGCCTGATCGAGTTCTGCGTCGGCCGCCTCTTCCTCTCCATGCACCTTGGCAATCTGCAGTATCGGTGCGGAGATCGAAGCCTCCGCCGTATAGGTGCCGTGGGAGTGGGCCATGGTCTGCCCCAAATCGCCAAAGTTGCCGTTCACACTTACCGTCGGAAGCTGATCGTCGCCGGCAGCCTTTCGGTTCGCCTCAGCGGCCTTTACCTGTTCCGCGGCTGCGGCAAGATCCTTGCGCTGTTTCAGCGCCTCCTGGAAGGCGGCCTCGGGATCGGGCGTCTCCAGCGCCGCAAAGGGAGCGCTGTCCGTGAGTTGAAACCTCTGGTCGAGCGGCAACCCGATGGCGCGAGCCAAAGCGATCTTGTCCTCGGCCAACTCATTCCGGGCAGAGATCAGGGATTGCTGCTCACTCTGATAGTCCACCTGCGCGCGCAGTACATCCAGACGAGGGCTAGTGCCGGCCTCATGCGCGTCCTTGGCCTGATCGAAGGAGAGCTTGGAACTGGCCAACTCGGCCTCCACCGCTTCAATCCGGCTCCGGTCCGCAATACACAGCAAATAGGCGTTGCCCACGGTCAGCACCACCAGGTCCCGTGCATCCTGTGCTGTGAGCTGGGCCGCCTCAAAGTTGTGCTTCGATGCCAGATACGTCTGCAGCGAATTCAGATTCAGCAGGTTTTGCGTAAGATACGCGCGGAAGTCCTCCACCTGAAACGGCCCGATAATCGGGTTAATTCCCGGAATCTTCAGGCCAAACGCCGCCAGATCGATCTGCTGCACCGTTATCGATGCCCCTGCCGTCACCGTAGGTAGCAGCGTTTGCAGGTTCTGCAGCCGCTCTCCTCCCGCCTGGCGCTGGTTGGAGGCCTGCAAAATCAATCCAAGATTATTCTGCAGCCCCATGTGAATCGCCTCGTCGATGCCCAGCGGCAGAACCTGCCCGTTCGCCCTCCCGCGCACCAGGCTTCCCCGAAAGCTGGGATCCATGCCGCTCTGCGAACTGCTGCTGGAGGGATTCAGCGCCGGCCCCGGCGCAGCAAGCTGCTGCTGGGTCTGCAGCGCAACTCCCAGCTCCGACGATCCGCCGTTGGAGCTGGTCCCGGTGGACTGCGCACCGGCCACTGGAGTAGCCAACGCCAGCGCCAGCAAAGCCACAACTCCCCTCATCGCGTCACGTGACGCGTCTCGATGCAATCGAATCATAACTTTCATGCTATATCGCCGGTAGAACCCGCCGGCTATCTACTTCTTCCGCACGATCTTTCCTACTTCCAGATGCTCGAACGGCCGGGATGTATGCAAAAGTTCGCGGAAAATCCACAGACGATTCCGCGCGCGCCTCCGCAAGCCGTCACCAGGCCCAGAGCAAGCAAGTACGAATTCCTGGTTAAATCGCTATAACGGAGTGCTCCCACCCTTTACACTTTGGGTGATACCTCGTCGGCGCAAGCCCGGCCGGCGAGCCAACCAAACCGGCCATGCCGCACAGAGCCGCCGCGGCCAAACCGCAGCGAACCAGAGGGAGTTCCATGTTACTAGGCATCGATGTAGGTACAGGTGGTACACGCGCGATCCTGATCGATCGCGCCGGAGTGGTGCTGGCCTCGCACTCCGCCGAACATGCCCCCATCCGCTCGGATCACATCGGCTGGGCCGAACAGGATCCGGAAGACTGGTGGAGAGCGGCCCAGGAGGCCATCGCGGGAGTTCTGCGGGCTGCCACAACCGCCGGACACACCGCTGCCGTCCGGGCAGTGGGGCTCACCGGACAGATGCATGGGTGCGTCATGCTCGACGCCTCCGGAGAGGTGCTGCGCCCCGCCCTCATCTGGTGCGACCAACGGACACAGCCCCAGTGCGACTGGCTCACCAGCACGATCGGCTATGAGCGGCTCATCGAGCTTACCGCCAACCCTGCCCTGCCCAACTTCACCCTCACCAAGCTTCTGTGGGTGCGCGAGCATCAGCCGGAGATCTTCGCCAGAATCGCCCATGTCCTCTGCCCCAAGGACTTCGTCCGGCTGCGGCTCACGGGGGAGTATGCCATGGATCTGCAGGAGGCCTCCGGAACCCTCCTGCTGGATGTCGTCCATCGCCGCTGGTCCACAGAGATGGCGGAACGCACCGGCATCCCTCTCGGCTGGCTGCCTCGCTTATTTGAAGGGCCGGAGATCTGCGCGCGCATCAGCCAGACCGGAGCCGCCGCCACCGGACTCCAGGCTGGAACTCCGGTAGCCGCCGGGGCCGGCGATCAAGGCGCCGGTGCGATTGGGATGGGCATCCTCACTCCCGGATCCGTCTCAGCCACCATCGGAACCTCCGGCGTCGTCTTTGCCGCTACCGCGCAACCCACCCTGGATCCCAAGGGCCGGCTACACACCTTCTGCCATGCGGCCCCGGGAATCTGGCATGTGATGGGCGTAACCAATGGAGCCGGCCTCAGCCTCCGCTATCTGCGCGACACCTTCTTCGCCTCTCGCTCCTACGACGAGATGACTGCTCCGGCTGCATCCATCCCTCCCGGCAGCGATGGACTGCTGTGGGCGCCCTACCTCTTCGGCGAGCGCACGCCGCATCTGGATCCCAACGCGCGCGCAGCGTTCGTGGGCATCACCGCCTCCACCACCGCGGCCCACTACGTCCGCGCCGTTCTGGAGGGTGTGGCGTTCTCCCTTCAGGACACTTTTACGCTCTTTGCGGAGCTAGGAATCCCTGTGGAAAGCCTTCGCCTGGGTGGCGGCGGCGCGCGCAGCCCACTGTGGCGGCAGATCCAAGCCGACGTCTACGGTTCCGCAGTGCAGATCCTGGAGGCCGAAGAGGGAGGAGCGTTTGGAGCAGCCCTGCTGGCCGGCGCAGGCGTGGGCGCGTGGCCATCGGTAGCAGCGGCCTGCCAGGCGGCTGTCCGGCCGGCGCAGACTATCCAGCCGCTCCACGCCGCGGCCATGGCGCAAGCCTACGCACGGTATCGCAAACTCTATCCAGCACTGCGCCAGGTCTGACGTTGCGGCGAATCAAACCGCTCGCCAGGCCGGGCCCTGCGGCAAGCCAAACCCTGCAGCACGCCTAACCATGCGGCGATCCCGCGCTGTCTGTATCGCAATCTTTGGATCGCCTTCTCTTACCCTTCCATGCCGCCTGCCGCGCCCGGCTTTGCCCGCAATCGTCTTTCCGGCCACAGGCACGGCGAGCCTGGACCTCAACCACCATCCACCCTTCGTCCCGCAAAAGCTTTACCCAGGACGACGCCTCCAACCATCTCCTCGGCCTCCGTCGTAGCATCAAATTCATGAGATTCTTTCTCCTGCCTCTCTTGGCCACCCCCGCACTGGCCGCGCTCTTGTCTCTGCCGGCGCCGGCAGGCGCACAGGCTGCCACAGCCTCCAGCCCTGGAGCCAAGGCTCCCGCCACGCAAGACCCTGCCATTGTGCCCACGGACCGGCTGTCGGAGGGATGGTGGGCGGCCCGGCACAAGCAGATCCTCGCCGAACTCGCGGCTCATCCCGATACGCAATTGCTGCTCATCGGCGACTCCATCACCAACAACTACGACAAGGCGGACCCTCCCAATCAAAACTTTCAACCCATCTGGAAGCAGTACTACGCTCCCCGCAAGGCCTTGAATCTGGGCTTCAGCGGCGACACCACTGCCAATGTGCTCTGGCGGCTGGATCACGGAGAGGTGGCAGGTCTGCACCCCAGGCTAGCCATATTGCTCATTGGGACCAACAACACGTACTTTGGACAGACGGCCGAGCAGACTGAAGAAGGGATTGACGCGGTAATCAAAGACCTCGAGCACCGCTTGCCTCACACCCAAATCCTGCTCATGGGGTTACTGCCCTCCGCTCTACCCTCCCGAGAGGCCAACTTCGACGTCAATGATTACCTGAGCCTTCACTATGCTGGAGGAGAAGATCCTCTTGTCTCCTACATCGACGTCAGTGCGGTCTTCTATGCCTTTGGGCAGTTGGATACCCGCTTGTTTTACGATCCCACTCTTTCGCCGCCGCGCCCTGCGCTGCACCCCAACACCTTGGGGCAGCGGATGATGGCGTCGGCCATTGAACCAGCGGTAGCGCGGCTGATGGGCGATACCCCGATTAAGCCCTCGCCGGCGCCTCTGCCTCTGCCAGAACATCCCTGAGATCCCGGCACTCGGCGTTCCGGAGCCAATTTCCGAACTGTCACCCCGAGCGCCGCAGTCCATCGTGGCAAGAACTGCGATACCTTGGTCTTCAGAGAAGGAGAGAACCGTGTCAACCGAGACAAAACAGACCGCCCCCATTCGCACCGCCGTTGTCGGATATGGATTCGCCGGACGTATCTTCCACTCGCCCTTTGTGCATACGGTTCCGGGGCTGGAACTCACGGCCATCGTGCAGCGCAACAGCGATTCCGCCGCGGCGGATTACCCCTCGGTCCGCCTGCTGCGCTCTCCCGAAGAGGCCTTTGCCGACCCGGACATCGAGCTCATCGTCGTGGCCACGCCCAACGACTCGCACGTGGAGATCGCTCAGCGCGCTCTGGAGAGCGGCAAGCATGTCGTCGTCGACAAACCGGTGGCCGGATCCTCGGCCCAGGTGCAATCGCTCCTGGATCTGGCCAGCCGCCAGGGCAAGCTTCTGGCGCCCTTCCACAATCGGCGCTGGGATGGTGATTTTCTCACCGTGAAGAGGTTGAAAGAAGAGGGCCGCCTGGGAAGAATCACGCTGGTAGACTCGCACTTCGACCGCTTCCGCCCCGTGCAGCGCGCCAACACCTGGAAAGAAGCAGGCGGAGTTGCCAATGGAATCCTCTTTGACCTGGGACCGCATCTTGTGGACCAGTCCCTCGCATTGTTCGGCGCTCCCAAAACAATCTGCGCCAGCGTCCGCCACGAACGGGATGTCACTGCCATTGACGATGCGTTCGATATCGTGTTGGAGTTCGAACTTCCCCAAGGCCATCGTCTGCGCTATGAGTGCCATGCCACCATGCTTGCGCCGGAAGCGGCGCCCCGCTTCCGGGTGAATGGAACCCTTGGAAGCTACGTGAAGTTTGGCCTGGATCCTCAAGAATCTGCGCTTCTTGGCGGAGCCAGACCGAAGCAACTGGGATCTCCGGAACCGTGGCTGCCAGAGGCGGAAGCCTGCTGGGGAACGCTGACCACGGCAGTAAGCACTGCGGATCCGATCCAGTTGCAACGGAGCAAACTTGCCACCGAGACTGGCGACTATCGTCATTTTTACGCCAATGTGCGTGACGCGATTCGCGGCCAGGCACCCTTGGCGGTCACAGGCCAGGATGCTTTCCGGACCATTCGCCTGCTCGAACTGGCACTCGAATCTAGTGACCACGGTCACAGGCTGGCAGTGGACTTCACGATGTAGACTGATGCTTGTATGGCAAAGCAAAAACCCAACTCGATCGTAAAGTTTGTTGTCGCGGGAGCCATCGTCCTGGGCACGGTGGCTTGGCTTTCTGTCTCGGCTGCCGGGAACGCGAAGAGCTACTACGTCACGGTGGGAGAGTTGCAAGCAATGGGGAACAAGGCCTACCAGGTCAATCTTCGCGTCGCCGGCAACGTCCTGCCCGGCAGCATCACGCGTAATGGACCTTCGGCCAACTTTGTCCTCACGGAGCAGGGCAAGTTATTGCGCGTCGACTACGATGGAGCCGAACCTCCGCCGGACGAGTTCAAGGATGGAGCGCAAACCTTGGCGGTCGGGACCTATGGAAGGGATGGAACCTTCCATGCAACTCAACTGCAGGCCAAGTGCGCCAGCAAGTACGCTCCGGCCAAGCCAGGTGCCGCCCCCACTGGCGATATAGCCGCCGTCGCTCCCAAGTCTTAGCTTTCCGCGGGAAGTCTGCCGCCCAAGCAGCTGCAGGTTGCAAGCTCGTCACGCAGGCTCAGGGATTCCCGTTCCCGGAGCCCGTCTCCCTGTCATAGTTCAGGTTTGGCTCCAGCCAGCGTTCTACCTCTGCCACGCTGCACTGCTTCCGTGCCGCATAATCCCTCACCTGGTCGCGACCGATCTTGCCCAGACTGAAGTACCGTGCCTCCGGATGCGCAAAGTACAGCCCGCTGACGCTGGACCCAGGCCACATGGCGAAAGACTCGGTTATCTTCATCCCGGTGTTGGCCTCCACATCCAGCAACCGCCAGATCGTACCCTTTTCCGTGTGATCCGGGCAGGCAGGATACCCCGGAGCAGGACGAATCCCTCGATACCCCTCATGGATGAGTTCGGCCGGGGTCAGCTTCTCCGCGCGTCCGTACCCCCATTCCTCGCGAACTCGCTTGTGCAGGCACTCCGCAAAGGCCTCTGCCAGCCGGTCCGCAAGGGCCTCCGCCATAATGGCGTTGTAATCATCGTGGTCCGCGCGGAAGCCGTCACACAACTCCTTGAGCCCAATCCCGCTGGTGACGGCAAAGGCCCCCAGGTGGTCACCCAGTCCGCTGGGAACGGGAGCGATAAAGTCGGCCAGGCAGCGGCAGGGCTCACTCCCCTCGCGATTGGCCTGTTGACGCAGAAAGTAGAATCGCTCCGTCACCTGCCGACGCTGCTCGTCGGAATACATCTCCACATCATCGCCAACCGCGCCGGCCGGAAACAGCCCATACACACCGTTCGCCGTCAGCAACTTCTCTCCAACAATACGGTCCAGCAGCCTGTTGCCGTCGGCGAAGATCCGGCGCGCCTCCGCGCCTTGCCCATCCTCTTCACCCTTCCCCCCCTGCTCCAGAATGCGCGGGTAAATCCCCTTCAATCCCCAGGCATGGAAGAAGGGTGTCCAATCGATGTACTCGCGCAGCGTCTCCAGGGGAAAGCTCTTCAAAACCTGAACACCCAGCCGCTCCGGCGCAGGAATATCCTCCGCACGCCACACGATCGGCGTGCGGCGCTCTCGCGCGGCCTCAATGGAGATCACTGGCTGTGGCGGAGCAGCGTGTCTCTTGCGTAGTGCCTCATACTCGGTTTGGTGTTGGCGGATGAACTCCGGGCTGCTCTCACTCAGCAGACTGGTGGTCACCGGAACCGCGCGGCTGGCATCCAGTACATGCACCACCGGCCGACTGTAATGCGGAGCGATCTTGATCGCCGTATGCGCTTTGCTGGTCGTTGCGCCGCCGATCAGCAGAGGCGTCTGGAACCCCAGCCGCTCCATCTCCCTGGCCACATGAACCATCTCATCCAGCGAGGGCGTAATCAGACCACTCAGGCCAATAATGTCGGCCTTCACCTCGCGCGCCCGCTCCAGAATCTTCTCACAGGCCACCATCACGCCCAGGTCGATCACCTCATAGTTGTTGCAGGCCAGCACCACCCCCACAATATTTTTGCCAATATCATGCACGTCGCCCTTCACGGTGGCCAGCACGATCTTCCCCTGCGCCTTCACCACCTGGCCAGAGGCCTCCAGAGCGCGCTTCTCGTCCTCCATGTACGGCGTCAGATAGGCCACCGCCTTCTTCATCACCCGCGCCGACTTCACCACCTGCGGCAGAAACATCTTGCCCGCCCCGAACAGATCGCCCACCACGCCCATCCCGGCCATGAGCGGACCCTCAATCACCAGCAGTGGGCGGCCCAGCTTCACCCGCGCCTCTTCCGTGTCCTCCTCGATATAGCTATCGATTCCCTTCACCAGTGCGTGGGAAAGGCGCTCCTCCACGCTCCCCAGGCGCCACTGCTCGGTCTTCTTCTCCTCCGGGCTACCGATACGCGCAGCACCCTTCAGGGTCTCGCCGTACTCCACCAGCCGCTCCGTAGCATCCCCCCGGCGGTTCAGCAGAACATCTTCCACCAGCTCCTTGAGCCCCGGCTCAATCTCTTCATAGACCTCCAGCATCCCGGCGTTGACGATTCCCATATCCATGCCGGCTTGAATGGCATGGTACAGAAAGGCCGAATGCATCGCTTCCCGCACCTTGTTATTGCCGCGAAAGCTGAAGGAGATGTTGGAGACGCCGCCGCTTACCTTGGCGTGCGGCAGGTTCGCCTTGATCCAGCGCGTAGCATTGAGAAAGTCCACCGCATAGTTGTTGTGCTCTTCCATGCCGGTGGCCACGGTGAGAATGTTCGGATCAAAGACCACATCCTCAGGGGCAAAGCCGCTCTCTTCCACCAACAGCCTGTAAGCCCTCTCACAGATTCGAATCTTCTCCTCGTAGCTGGCCGCCTGTCCCTGCTCATCAAACGCCATCACCACCGCGGCAGCACCGTACTTCAAGATGCTGTCAGCTCGCTGCAGAAACCTCTGCTCGCCCTCCTTTAGTGAGATGGAGTTGACAATCCCCTTACCTTGCAAGCACTTCAGACCGGCCTCAATCACCTCCCACTTCGAGGAGTCAACCATAAAAGGAACCTTGGCCACCTCCGGTTCGCTGGCCAGCAGTTGCAGATACCGGGTCATGGCCGCAACTCCGTCGATCATGCCCTCATCCATGCAGATGTCCAGAATGTTCGCGCCGTTCTCCACCTGCTGCTGCGCGATACTCACTGCCTCTTCAAACTTGCCCTCCTTCACCAGACGCGCGAACTTCGGCGAGCCGGCCACATTGGTCCGTTCGCCGATCATGATGAAGACCCCATCCTGCTGGGTAAAGGGCTGGCTGCCGGAGAGTCGCAGTGGCCGGAACTCTCGGCTGTGCGATGTCTGTGCAGTAACCGACGAACTCAAGCGCTCACCTCGCGCTCTGCGGCCTTGCGCTGCGTCCGTTCGCGAAGCTCTCTCGGATGCACGCCCTCCAAAGCCTTCGCAATCGCCGCAATGTGCTCCGGCGTATTGCCACAGCAGCCGCCAGCGATGTTGATCAGGCCCTCCCCCGCAAAACCTCGCAGCGAGCGAGCCATATCCTCCGGACCCAGGTCAAATCCGGTGGGAGAGAGCGGGTTCGGCAAACCGGCATTCGGATAGCAGGAGATCGCCACCTCCGCTTTCTCTGCCAGCTCACTCAAAAATGGATGCATCAGATCCGGCCCCAGCGAGCAGTTCAGCCCCACCGAAAGCGGCTTCACATGCTTCACCGCGTTCCAGAACGCCTCCATCGTCTGCGCGGAGATCAACGTCTCTCCACCCCGCCCGACAGCCGCGGAGATCATAATGGGCAACTGCTTGCCTGCTGCCGATAAGCCTTGCTCGTCGAAGACCTCACGGATAGCCACCAGCGCCGCCTTGGCGTTAAGCGAATCGAAGATGGTCTCCACCAGCAGCAGGTCCACTCCCCCGGCGATCAAGGCGCGCACCTGCTGGGCGTAGGCCGTCTTCACCTGATCGAAGGTCACCACCCGAAAACCCGGATCGTCCGCATCCGGCGAGTTGGAGAGGGAGACCGTCAGGGGGCCGAGAGATCCAGCCACATAGCGCGCGCGCCCGGTATCCTCGGCAATGCGATCAGCCCACTCGCGGCACTGTCGCGCAGAAGCCTCATTGATATCCCAGGCCAGTTGCTGGAGCGACGCGTCCTCAATGATCTTCTGATAGAACGCTGGGTCTTTGCGCCCACCTCGCTCGCGCGGATCCTCAACAAAAAACTCGCTCTGCGCAATGCTGGTCGCCCCAAACGTGTTGGTCTCAATGATGTCCGCCCCAGCCTCCAGAAAGCGGCGGTGAATGTCCCCAATCATCTTTGGCTGGGTCAGCGAAAACAGATCGCCGTTATTCAGCAGATCCTTGCTCGCATCCTGAAATCGATCCGCTCGAATATCGGCCTCTTGCATGCCGTAGGTGCGGATCGTCGTGCCCATGGCGCCGTCAAGGATGGCAATCCGGTCTTCAAGCAACACTTCAAGCGGATGACGATACACCCTTGCCATCTCTTTCTCCCAGGGCCGTCCCGCTTCACCGAGAGGCGTCCTCGTAGATCCGCCCCTGGCTGCGAGCCCTTATCAGCCAACGGCGAGCCCTATCCGCTCGCCGAGATCCTTGAATGGAAAGCTTTAAGTCCTACGCGAGCGCTTCAACCTCTTCTTTAGCAGCGGAGAGCGCTCCGTTCCCGGTAGCCAGGGGAACCAGCAGGTCTTCCTTACGCATCACCATGCTGGTGGCGTTCAGGCTAGCCAGCTCAAATCCGTGCCCGTGGGTAATCGCATCGGTGGGGCAGGCCTCTACACAGTATCCGCAGAAGATGCAACGGTTGTAGTCGATGTTATAGACCTTGGCGTAGCGATCGGCGGAGGAGATGCGAGTCTCGCTGGTATTATCGGCGGCCTCAATGTAGATGCAGTTGGAGGGGCAGGCTGCCGCGCACAGGAAGCAGGCCACGCACTTCTCCAGGCCATCTTCATCGCGCTGCAACTGATGCTTCCCGCGGAAGCGCTCCTGGAACTGCGCGCCGCGCATGGGCCCCTTGCCGTCCGGGTAGTTCTCCACCTGGCTAGGCTGGAAGCCTTCCCGTAGAGTGATGCTCATTCCTTTGGCGATAGCGGCGACATTGCGAACAATCGACATGCTCCAAGTATACTTCGGTTTCAGGAAAGCTATATACGCCCCGGGCTCAGGGGGCTAATCTTTTGAACATGAAGAAACTTCTCTGCGGCATCTCGCCCACGTCGCGGCCCAGCGGCCTGCCCCGCTTGGCGCTCGCCCTGCTGTTCGCCCTTTCGCCTATCGCCCTCAACGCTCACGCACAAACCGGGACCCAGCCCAAGGCTCAGGCCACCAAACCGCCTGTGCCTCCGTCTACATCTGTCGCGCTGGAGTTCCAGGGCAAGAGCATGAGCTTGTCCGTATCCGATCTGCTCAACCTTCCCCAGGTCACCGTGCAGGTCAACAATGCGCACCGGGGTGGAATGCCAGAGACCTACAGCGGCCCGCTGCTCTCTTCTGTGCTAGCTAAGATCGGCTTCACGGCCACCCGCCAGACGCAGCCGCTCATTCTGCACAGCGTCATCATCGCCACCGGCACGGACCACTACTACGTCCTCTACTCCGCGGCAGAAGTGGAACCATCCTTCTCCCTCAGCAAGGTGATTGTCGCAGTGATGAAGAATGGACTTCCGGACTCGGGCGGCGGCGATATCGAGCTGATCAACACAGACGGAGCCAAACCGGCGCGCTGGGTACACGGTCTGATGGGCGTCTCGGTCATGTCACTGGAGCCACAGAAGTAGGCGGCTCGCACCGAAGCCGCCCAGCGCCCAGGCAGATCGATGGCCAAACTGCCCCTCGGACTCCCCTTGTTAGCGCAGCGCGGCTTTCATCACGCCAAGCCGGCTGATGCCGTCCACCAAGTCACCCACTAGATCATGATCCGCGGGCGCCACACGTGCCTGCATCATGGGACCGGCGCCTAAGGGTACATTGGCCCGCTCAACGGACGCTCTCAGCTTCCGGGCCATGGAGAGATCGAAGCCCTCGCTCACCCACACGCTCTTGCCCTTCACGCTCAGTAGAACGTCGCCCTCAGAGGTGGAGTAAACTCGCTCATCTGGATCCGTCTCCTCGTCCCGGCGGCGCTTCAAGCTGTCATACTGCCGAGGCAGCTCTTCCTCAAACACGTGAAAAAAACTGCGCGCCGAGTCGCTCTGCTTCCACTCGGAAAGATAAAAGATAGCCAGCGAGGCCGTGGTGTTCTTCTCTGCTGGGGACACATCTTTGCGCTGCGCTGCATAGTACACGCCACCGTCCCACTCGGGCGCCAGCGCCCGAGCTAGTGGCTGGCCGCCAAACAGCTCCGTGGTCATGCTCACATCCAGCTCGCCCATCACGCCCACATCGTACGGCACGTACCCTGCACTCTTCAGTAGCGGATGGATATCGGGCAACTTCAACAGCGGAACCGGCCGGTCCCGCAGGTAAGCCGAGGGGGTCATAATCTGGAAGCTGGAACTGGGCGGTGCATCGAGCACGCCGGCGAAGGCTCTTTCGGTTCCACCCTTCACCAGAATCGCGTCCTCGAACGCTAGACCATAGGTGTAAGGAAACAACAGAGACTCTTGCAGCACCAGCGGGGCCCGGGCCAGCACCGGAGAACCGGACATGTCACCCGCGTTGGACTCCAACGCCTGGGCCAGGGCCGGGGCGTCCTTCAGGGTGCGGTCCGGGTGACCAGCCTCGGCCAGCATGTAATCTCCAAAGCTCACCATGGCCTGCCCCTCCAGCACGGCCTCGCGCGCGGTATCGGTATCATCGTTGGCAATGTGCCGGTTATCCTGCCTCACATTCTTTGCTGTTCCTTCAATCTCCTGGTCTTCCCACCGCTTCAGGCCCACGGTCTGGTCCTGCAATGCGTGCGTAAGTTCATGGGCCATCACCGGCTTCTGCTCCTCAATGGGAACCCAGTTGAGCAGCGTCATCTGCCCCGTCTTGTCGTCGTAAAATCCGGCGATCTGTTCGGTGAGCAGCCGCAGCAGAAAGGGCCGCATCTGGAAGTCCTGGTCCAGCAGACCAAACTTCTTCAGCACTAACTCACTGCGCTCCATGCGCCGCGTGTCCTTGTCCTCGTCAAACTTCTTCCGCAACTCGGCATTTACCTGCTCGCGGGTGACAAAGCGGCACTTTACCGGAGACTTGATGGGTAACTGCGTCACCCTACTGACAAAGTGCAGGATCTGCCCTTCATCATCCAGCAGCGTCTGCTCCTGCTTCGGGGTCAAGAGCGTGTCTGAGGCTGCGGCAGAACTCTCCTGCGTCTTTGCAGGCGCTCCCTTCGGTGCGCCGTCGCTGGCCTGCGCGGCCGCCATCCCCACGCCGATGCCCACCCCAACCCAAACTGCCAACACTCTATGCCAGGTCAAACCGCCTCCAGACAAGCCATGCCTGTATGTCTTAGTGTACGCAGGGGACCTCAGCGACGGAAACCGTAGCGCGTCGCCCAGCAAGGCTCCGCCGCGCCGCCCACAGAGGTTGAAACAGCTCCCGGCTGAAGACCTTTGCCACTTGGCCACGCAGGGACCATGCCCGGAGTTCCGTGTCTCTGGATCTCTCCGGCAGCACGGCCGCAGTCAGCATGATCTGCAGGAACAAGACTATCTTAAGAAGAAGGAATGAGAGGCGAGCGGTAGAGCGCCCCATCCTGCTCATCTCCGAAGATGGCAGCAAACAAGGAGCTCACAACCGATCCATGCCCACGCCCGATCGCCAGGAACTCTCCCTACTGCAACAGGCCGCTGGATTTGCACCGGCCGAGAATCGCGCCTTTCTGCGCATTACCGGCTCGGATGCCACACGCTGGCTCAATGGGATGGTGAGTAACTCCGTAAAGTCACTCCAACCTGGCGAGGGCAACTACAACTTTCTGCTCAACGCGCAAGGACGCATCCAGGGAGATGCGACGATCTATCGTGAAACCGGTACGGAGCCCGCCACGTTTCTGCTGGCCACCTCTGCCTCACAGATGGAAGCCATCCGCAGCCATCTGGACCGCTTCATCATCATGGATGACGTCGAGCTTCAGGAATCCGGCGGCCATCCTGCCGGGTTGATCATCCTGGGCCGCCAGGCGGCCACAGTGCTCGAAAACCTCGGCCTCCCTGCCATGGAACCCTTGCGGCTCGCCCTTGCCGATACCCCTCACGGCCATCTGCTGCTCCTCACCCCAACTTGTGGAGAGACGCCGGTCTACGAGTTGCGCTCCACGCCGACCGCCATCGAAGCCCTAGGCAGCGCCCTGCAACGGCTGCAGGTCCCACAGGTCTCTGCCGACGCCCTTGAGTGCCTGCGCCTGCTGGAAGCCCGACCACTGTTTGGAAAGGACATCCGGAACATCGAAACCGCCCATGACCTTCCGCAGGAGACTGGCCAGACCCACGCTCTGCACTTTGCCAAGGGGTGTTATCTGGGTCAGGAGATCGTCGAGCGTATCCGATCACGCGGACAGGTGCATCGCAGCTTCACTGCGTTCCGCCTCCAGGGCGAGCCTCCCGCAGAACTCCCGGCGCCCATCGAGATGGCCGGCAAACTCGTCGGGGAGCTGACCAGCGCCGGGCTCGTGCCTTTGCCTGAAGGTCCGGTGCTGCTGGGTCTAGGCTACCTTCGCCAGGAGGCGCTTGACGCTCGCCTTCGCCACGGTGCGCCAGGCGGCGGACAAGAGCTTACCTACCCAGGCGGCCGGGCGATTCCACGCACCTGACTCCATTCCAGCGAGTTAGCATCAAAAGAGATACATAGAAAGTTGAGCGTATGGCTGAAATCAAAGAGTTCGTCATCAATGACCGTCGCAAGTTCACCGCTGAGGGCGAGTTGCGCCCCGAGGCCCAGGCCGCCAAGGCGGCGCAGCAGGACAGCCCTGAGCGAAGAATCAGCCCTGAGCCAGCGAGCAGCCCTGAGCCAGCGAGCAGCCCCGAGTGGGAAAGTAGCGCAAAGCTGACGAGCAGCCCTGAGCCGGGAAGCCGCCCCGAGTCGGCCTCAACCGACGCCGCCACCCCCAGCCAGGACGACGACGAGAGTCTCATTCCAACCGCCCCAACCGCCGAACAAGCAGAACAAGCCAAGCGCGCCTATGAGGCCACCGTCGATCGCCTGGACACGGCCATCCGCGCCACCAACCCGGGCATGGAGCGGCCGCCAGAGATCACCTTGCAACGCTTCGTCCAGTCCCTCTACATGCAGGCGCTGATGCAACTCGGTGGCGCTGCCGCTCCCGGCCAACAACCACAGGTAGATCTTCTTGGCGCACGGCAGACCATCGACATGCTCGGCATTCTTTACGAGAAGACCAAGGGAAACTGCACCACGGCCGAAACCAAACTCCTGGATGCGGCGCTCTTTGAACTGCGCATCGAGTTCCTGGAGGTCACCCAGGCGCTCTCCCGCTCGGCGGCCCGGCAGCCTCAGAACGCAGGCCCTCCAATAGGCCCGGCTACTCCTGGCATGGGGCCGCGTATCGTTCGTTAGCGTCTCCGCGTCTGGGCGCCAACGCAGCGCCGCAGCATCGACGAGCCTCTTCTCCAACGCTCCGTCCGGCGCTCAGGAGGCGCAGATCCTGTCTCCTGAGCGTAAAGCCGGCACATCAGGTACGAACAACGCTATGCAAGCCACACTCACCTTTCTCGGAAGCGGAACCTCCATGGCGGTTCCCACTCTCGGCTGCCCCTGCGCGGTCTGCGCATCCGCCTATCTGCCGGGCTCGCCCAACCGGCGCACCCGGCCCTCAGTGCTCATCACTTATGGAGGCCACAACGTGGTCATCGATACCGGTCAGGACTTCCATGTCCAGGCCGTCCGGGAGACGCTGACCTCCGTCGATGCCGTGCTCTACACCCATGGTCACGCCGATCACGTCCTGGGGATGGACGACCTTCGCCCGCTCAGCTTCCTACGTCCTGAAGAACTTCCTCTCTACGCCGACGATGCGACGGCGAGCGTGATCGAACGAATCTTCGCCTACACCTTCAGTGAGACTGACCAATATCCCACTCGGGCACGCGTCACGCTGCATCGCATTCCGGCCGTCGCCGGCTTTCAAATTCCCCTCTTCGGCGCCATCTTCGTCCGTATCCCGATCATCCATGGGCCAAGCACCATCGCCGGCTACCGCTTCGGTAGCGCCGCTTACCTTACCGACCTGAGCGATATTCCAGAGGAGAGCTTCCCTCTGCTTCAGGATCTGGACATCCTGGTGCTGGACGCCCTTCGACCTGAACCCCACCCCAGCCACGCCCACCTGGCCAAGTCCGTGGAACTGGTGGGCAAGATCCGGCCGCGCCGGGCATTCTTCACGCACATCAGCCACGGATTGGACCACGAGAGCACCAATGCGGCGTTGCCAAGTCACATACGTCTGGCTCACGATGGCCTTAAACTGACCTTTCAGATTGCGGCATGACAAACTTCCTTAGCCGGCGCCCCTAACCGGCGCCCTGCGCCAGGGTTCACCTTTGCTATGCCTCACGTTACCCGGTTGGCTCTCTTCTCCGATGCAGATCTATCGCTCCCTCACTGAACTCGGCTCCTCACCTTCACCGTCGGTGGTCACCGTTGGCAACTTCGACGGGGTGCACCGCGGGCACCAGATGGTCATTGCGTCGCTGCTGGAGCGGGCGCGCGCCCACCAGGCGCGCGCCTGCGCCATAACGTTTCACCCTCATCCGGCGCAAGTCCTGCGCCCTGACTCTCCTCTGCGGCTCATCACGCCCTTAGAGCAGAAGCTCAAACTACTGGCGGAAACTGGGCTGGACAGCGTCCTTGTGCTTCCCTTCACCAACGAGGTTCGCCATTGGACAGCATTCCACTTCGCCCAATATGTCTTGCATCAAGGCTTCTATGCCTTGGAGGTTCACGAAGGAGAGACCTTCCGCTTCGGTTATCAGGCAGAGAGCGACGTCGCCGGTCTGGCTGAGATGGGCCAGAAGCTGGGCTTCGCTGTGCGCTCCTACGTTCCCCGCATCGCTCGTGGAGCGCCCATCTCCTCCAGCCGCATCCGCGCAGCCATCGCCGCGGGCAGGTTGCAGGAGGCGCGCGCCCTGCTGGGCCGTCCCTTCTCCGTGGACAGCACGCCGGCGCCCGGCCGTGGCTACGGCTCGCGCTACGCCGTACCCACCATCAATCTTGCCCCCTACGCGGATCTGCTCCCGGCCAATGGCGTCTACATCACCACCCTGCGCATCGGAACCCAGCGCATCTTCCGCGGTGTAACCAACGTCGGCAACCGCCCCACCTTTGGCGCGGACTCCTTCGCCGTCGAGTCGCATCTGCTGGACTACCAGCCGATGGAGCTGAATGAGGCCACACCGCTGCAGATGACCTTTCTCCGTAAACTGCGGGACGAGCGCCATTTTGCCTCCCCGGCGGCCTTACGCGATCAGATCCATCTCGACGTGCAGCGGGCGCTCCGCTACTTCTCGCTGGCTGAAGCCTTGCGCCTGCCCATCCTGCCAAAGTAGATTCCAGCACCCACGCACGGCGCATCCTACGTGCGCACTCCACGTCGATGCGCTCCATGGCGCCCCCCGGTCGATGCCGTTCCGGCGCAGTCCCACAGCAGCCTATTCATTCCGCAGGCGCGCCCTTTCAGGCTCATAGGGCGTCAGCAAAATCTTTATCCTGGCCCGCGGCGAACCCCAGACGCTAGCCCCGCTGGGGTGACTTTCGATCCCTTCCCTGCAACATGCGCCTGGTGCGCCGATCTGGATCCCACGAACGAAGGCGGGTAACGCCGCTCGCCGGGCTGCAAGCGCACCAGCTGCGGCTTATCGCTTCTGACCGGAACAGGCGACCCGCTGTGCGCTGAAGAGCGCTTCAAACCGGCCTGCGCTGCACCAGTCGGCCCTGCCGCAGACACCGCCGCTGGTGCAGGAACCGGAGCCACCCCCGTCTGCACCTCGCTGGCAACTCCCTCCCTTGGCCCCGGGATTCTGGGTTGCGGAGCGTTGAGCCCGGGCAGGGACCCCTGCGGCCTCTCGGCCAGGGCCACCTTCATGAACTGCATCCAGATCGGCAACGCCGCGCGAGCGCCCGTCTCCCGCTTCCCCAGGGTCTGCCGGTTGTCAAAACCAACCCAGACGCCACAGGTAACTGAAGGGGAAAAGCCGACAAACCAGGCATCCGTGTAGTTATTGGTCGTTCCCGTCTTGCCACCCAGGGCATGGTCCAGTTGCGCTGCCGCGGCTCCTGTTCCGTGCTGAATCACGGCCTCCAGCAGCACCAGCATCTCTTGCGCAATGTGGGCGGGAATCACCTCGCTCACCGGCGTCTGCGGCTGCTGCAAGGGCTCGCCATCGGGCCGCAGTACCCGGCGGATATAGTGCGGAGAGATCAGAACGCCATCGTTGGGAAAGACGCTGTACGCTCCCACCTGTTCGGCCAGGGTAATGTCTGCTGCGCCAATCGCCACCGGCAGAAACGGCGGAATATCACTGCTCACGCCAAAGCGATGAGCCACGGCGATCACGCGACGGATGCCCACCTTGTCCGCCAGCCGCAGCGCGGGGATGTTGCGCGACTCCGCAAAGGCCTCGACTAAGGAGATAGGGCCCAGATAGTTGTGCTCATAGTCATGCGGAGAGTAGGGCCCACCGGCGGTAAAGAAGGTGGTCGGCTCATCCAGCACCGTATCATACGGCTGCATGCCGGCCTCCATCGCCGCCGTGTACACATAGGGCTTAAAGGAAGATCCCACCTGACGCTCGGCCTGTGTGGCTCGGTTGTACTGCGAGAGTTGGAAGTCGCGCCCACCAACCATCGCCAGCACCTCGCCGTTGGCGTTATCCACGGCCATCAGCGCCGCCTGCGCGCCACTGTCCTGCTCCAGGGTCACATGCAGCGATCCATCCGTCCCGGCTGCCTCGGCCCCGCTCACCACCTTGACATAGACAATATCCCCTACCTGGGCCAGGTCCGTGGCCCGTGCCGCTCCCGTCCACGCCCAGTCGGCCGGAACCATCGTGGCCTCCCGCTTGCCCACCTTCACCGTCAGGCGCGACGCAGAAACACCGATCACCAGCGCATGCACGTATCCATGGTCCACAATCGCCTGCGACCAGTCCGGATGCTTGTACCCGTCCAGCGTCTCACCCTCCACCAGTACGTTCTTCAGGCCCCCTTGCCAACCACGCCTGCGTTCATAAGCAGCCGTACCATCCAGCACCGCCTGGTTCGCCGCGCGCTGCAGGTCCAGATCGAGCGTAGTATCAACCCGCAGTCCGGCGGCCTGAACCTCGTCGGCGCCATACTTGCTCTCCAGTTGCCGCCGCACCTCATCCACAAAGTAAGGAGCTTCGCTGTTGGGAGCCGACTCCAGATGCAACCCCAGCGGAGCTGCCTTGGCCTCCTCCTCCTCCTGCCGGCTGATTTTGTGGTTGTTCAGCATCTCCTCCAGCACCAGGTTCCTGCGCTGCAACGCCCTCGCTGGGAAATGGAGTGGTGAGTAATACTCCGGCCCCTTAGGCAGTGCGGCCAGCAGCGCCGCCTCCGGCAGCGTCAGGTCGCGGGCATGCTTGCTAAAGTAGTACTCTGAGCCGGCCTCAAAGCCATAGGCGCCTGCGCCCAGGTAAATCTGATTCGCGTACAGCGTAAAGATCTGAGCTTTGGTAAAGCGGCGCTCGATCTCCAGGGCCAGAAGAATCTCCTGCAACTTGCGGCTGTACGTCTTCTCCGAGGACAAAAACAAGTTGCGAGCCAGTTGCATCGTCAGCGTTGAGGCGCCCTGTACCTTGCCGTGCGAGTGAACATCCTCATAAGCCGCTTCAACCATCCGCACCAGGTTGATCCCCGTGTTGTGCTCAAAGTTCTTATCCTCAATCGAAAGAATCGCGTTGCGCAGTACCGGCGGAAACGCCGAGTAGGGCTCCACGATGCGGCGCTGTTCGGCGAAAGAGCCAAAGATGCGCCCATGAATGTCGTACAGCTCCGTGGTGGCGCTGGGGTGGTAGCGCTCCAGTTCAGAGATCTCCGGCAGGTTGATCGAGTAGACCAGCACCAGGCCCAGCATCACCCCAAACAGCGCGGAGGCCAGCAGCAACGCCAACACCCCAGCCCGCGCCGCCAGACGGCGGTTGCGAATCTCGGCATCCCGGAAGGGGAACCGGCTCACGGCGCGCCACAGGATCGACCGTCTATTGTGAGCCTTGCTATCGTGAGCGCTCAGGGGCGTAGGCACGTCCAATTCAACCTTAGGAGTTGCAGAAGATCTCTTCAGATCCTCGATCGACGGCTCGCGATGAAAGAACAGACCATCAGCATCCGGCGCCTTCGATACTCACCCATCCCAGAACGCTGTTCACTCGTCTCGAATGGGATCCGACCCAAGCCAGGCTCAGGCAGCCGCAGCCTTGGCCTTCAACATCTCCAGCGCCTTCTTCAGTTGATCATCCGGTGGAGGAGGCGTCTTCTCCGTTCGCCCGCCATTGCCGCTCGGCGTGGCGTTGTTGGCCGGGGCCGCGCCGCCGGATTCGTCCAGATACTCGTCCAGCATGTCGCTGCTGGCAGGAACCACCGTGCCCGGCGTCACCGCAGCGTCCTCAAATTGCTTTCCAGATGGAGAAGCATACTTTGCGATGGAGAGAATCACTGCGCTTCCATCGGGCAGAACAAAGGTCTTCTGCAGCGATCCCTCTCCAAACGTCTTCTCCCCCACCAACTGGGCGCGGCCGTCATCCTGCAGCGCGCCGGCCACCAACTCCGCCGGGCCGGCCGTGCCCTGATTAACCAGCACGACCATCGGAGCGCTCGTGTTCACCGCCTTGGAGGGCTTGGCGCTGAAGATCTGCTCGGGATACTTCTGTCCCTTCAGGCTGGCCAGGGTTCCGTTTCCTATAAAGAGGTTCGCCATGCGCACAGCCTCGTCCATGTCGCCCGCAGAGACGTCGCGCAGGTCCAGCAGAATCCTGGTGGCCCCATCTTTCTTCATTGCCTTCAGATGCGACTCCACCTCTTGCACATGCTGGTGGTCAATGATCATCGGCTTCAGGTAAAGAACCGAGTTGTTGTCGTAAACGGCTGTGGAAACTGGCGGTTCTGAAACCAGCACGCGTGTCAGAGTCATCTTCTGCGGCGTGGAAGAGGCGCTGCGATGGCCCACTACGGCAAGCTGCAACTGGCTCCCCGGAGCGCCCTCCAGCATCATGCGGATCATCGCCAGAGAAAGATTGCCTGTATCCTCGTTGCCAATCGCCTCAATGATGTCACCATCGCCCAGGCCGGCCTTGTCTGCCGGCGAGCCAGGAACCACGGAGACCACAATCGCATAGCCATAACGCTTGGAGACGTTGATTCCCACCTGCGCCTTACCGCCTTGATCCGCCTGGTAGGCCTTGAAGTCAGCCGGAGTCAGGTAACTGGAGTCCGCGTCCAGGCTCTCCAGCAGGCCACGCAGGGCGCCGTTGGTCACCTTGGGAATGTTGGGTACCTCCACGTAATCGGCCTGGATGTGCTGCAGCACCTCTCCATAGACGTTGATCTGCTTGTAAGCGTCTTGCGGCGCTGGATCACCAGCCGCAGCCACGGGGTGCGCGTTCACTCCGGCAAAGATACAAAGAATAAGGGCTACCGAAACGGCCAGCAGTGAGATCTTGAGGCTCTTGGGCATAGTGCGGTGACGAACTCCGGAGTCGCTTGAAAAGCTGAGATGAACGGCTATCGACCTTGCTATAGTTTAGACGCAGTCTGATAGCCGAATGATACTCTCAACGGAGGAAGTTGCGATCCACGAAAGTTGAACTCCCCATTGCGGCCCAATTCGTGCCGACGAAATCCCCAGGCCCGCAGGGGGAGACTGGTGGCGGTGAGTGGAATCGAACCACTGACCTACGGGTTATGAGTCCGTCGCTCTAACCATCTGAGCTACACCGCCGCCTGGAAGACTGCATCCAGCGGAGGGAGAGACCCGGCCGCGACGCCAGTCGCCTCTTCATCATAAGTTTCCATACTTCGCAGGTCAAACATGATCCAGAACATCTTCCCTTCCATCCGCACCCCGGCAGAGAGAAAAAGCGGCCCACAACCAACCCCTCTGCCCTCCCCGGCTTCCGCGCTGGCCATGCTCGGCATCTGGTTACCCACCCCTGCCTGCCAATCCGCCGGCGGCTGGCCGTGCTACCTTTCCTGGATCCTCTACCTCCTCTCCTTTCTCGCCATCCTGCTGGGTGTCATCCTGGTGCTGGTCGTCGCTCTGGCCATCCGGAGCTATCTTAAAAAGAAAGCCGATCTGAAAGTTGGTCCATGAGCTCTACCTCTACGCGCATCGTAGGCGTCATTCCGGCACGCCTGGCCTCCACCCGCCTGCCCGGCAAGGTGCTACGCACCATGGCCGGCGAACCCATGCTCGCCTGGGTCTACCGCGCCGCCCAGCAATGCACAGCCCTGGATCAGGTCATCGTCGCCACCGATTCGGCCGAGGTGTTGCAGGAGTGCTCCCAGCGGGGCTGGCGCTGCCTGATGACCTCGCCGGAACTGCCCAGCGGCACCGACCGCCTGCACGCGGTCTCCCGCCTGGTGGACGCCGATATCTATGTCAACATACAGGGGGACGAACCGCTGCTCCTGCCCAGCCACATCGACGCGATCCTGGCCCTGTTCACATCTCCGCAGGTGCAGGTGACCACTCCTAAGGTTCGCTGCCCTCCCGGCGAGATTGCCAACCCCAACTCGGTGAAGGTCGTCACCGCGCTGGACGGCCGCGCGCTCTATTTTTCGCGCGCCTCCATCCCCTTCGATCGCGATGCGGCCGGCAACTCCACCTACTGGAAGCACCTGGGACTCTACGCCTATCGCAAGGCAGCCCTTGAACGCTTTGCCGCTCTCCGCCCCAGCCAATTGGAGATCTCCGAACGGCTTGAGCAGCTCCGGCTGCTCGAAAACGGCATTGACCTCTACGTCGCGGAAACTCAGTACGACACCATCGGCGTGGATACAGAAGACGATCTACGGCGCGTCGAGAAGATCCTGCTCGAACGCATCGCCAACCGATCCTGATCCTGATCCTCTGGGAGACACAGGGCCTACGTCGGCCAGGCATATTTCCCCGGCTCCCCGTCGAACATCTTGAAACTCCAGCCCTCAGCTCTGCAAACAGACATCCAGAGCCACGCCCTTGGAGCCCGCAACACTGCGGACATCCTGCAGCGACCGGACCACCCACCTCGCGCCCACGGCCCGCAACTCCGCCTCAGTATGGGTCCCCAGCACCCCCAGCACGCGGCAGCCGGCGGCGACTCCCGCAGCCACTCCGCTCGGCGCATCCTCTACGACAATGCAATCACCCGGAGCTGCATGGATCAGCTCCGCTCCGCGGCGATACGGCTCTGGGTCCGGCTTGCCCCGCTCCACAGACTCCGCACTGATCAAGCGCTCTGGAATCGGCAGATCCGCCTCCTGCAACCGCACCAACGCCAGCCGCAGGGTCGCTGAGGTCACAATCGCCCAGCGCTGCCCAGGCAACCGCTCCAGCAGGGAGCGCGCTCCTGGCAGAGCCTCGACGCCCTCCCCATCCTCGATCTCCATCTGCTCAATCAACCGCAGTCCTTCCGCAACATCCAGATCCGGTTTCAGACGGGCAACAATATCGATCGCTCGCGTCCCATGGGGTACATCCAGCGAAGCAGCATCCGGCAGACCATAGTGCTTCGCCCACCGCCGCCAGGAGCGCGTCACACTCCCGATGGAACTGATCAGCACTCCATCCATATCGAACAGGACTCCGGCCGCTTCCACCCGCATCGCATCGCTCAAGCTCTCTCCTCCACCAGTACAAACTCCTTCGCCGCCTGCAGAATCCGCTCCACGCTCCCGGTGCTGCAGCTCTCGCAGTAGACGCGCAGCAGCGGCTCGGTTCCACTGGCGCGCAACAGCAGCCAGGTCTCTGCGGCATTCGGCCTGTCCGCGCAGTCCGGATTCTCCAGAAAGAACTTGATCCCATCCAGCCTCTCCGTGCGCAGCACCTTCAGCCCCGCAATCTGGCTCAGTCCAGAACCTGCGCGGCCAATCGCCGACTGCTTCACCTCCTCCGGAATATGCATGTCGATCCGCCCGTACTGATGCTCTCCGTACTCCGCCTGTAGCGTGGCAACCAGTTCTCCCAGCGTCTTCCCCTCGTCCGCCATCACGTTGGCGATCAACAGACTGTTCAAAAGCCCATCGCGCTCCGGTAAATGGCAGCTGATGCCAATCCCGCCAGATTCCTCCCCGCCGATAAGAATCTCCTGCGCCAGCATCAGATCCACTACATACTTGAATCCAATGCCGTGCTCCAGCAGCCTGCGCCCATAGCGGGCGGCAATGCGATCCAGCATCCGGGTGGTATTGAAGGCGCGCGTCACCGCGCCCGGCCACTGCTTGCGCCGCAGCAGCCACTCCAGAATCACCGCATAGATCTTGTGCGCGTCCACCACGTTTCCCCGCTCGTCCACCGCCCCAATCCGGTCGGCGTCGCCATCGGTGATCAGGCCGGCATCGCAATGCTCGGCAACCACCGCCCTCTGCGTCGCGGCGATGTGGGGCAAAATAGGCTCTGGATTGATCCCCGGAAACGCCGGATTCATCTCACTGCGAAACTCAACGCACGGTATCCCCGCCCGCGTCAGAATCCCCGCCACATAGCCCTTGCCTGCGCCATACATCGTGTCGATCAGAAAGCGATAGCCAGACCGTCGGATCGCCTCCAGATCAACAAAGGACTCCAGTGCGGCGATATAGGGGGCCGAAAAATCCACCTCCTCAATCCGCGCCGGCTTCGCGTCTAAAGGCAGATCATGCAGCAGATAGCTCTCAATCGCTGCGATGATCGCAGGACTCCCCGAGCCCCCATAGCTGGCCTTGTACTTCACTCCATTCCATTCTGCCGGATTGTGGCTGGAGGTGATCATCACCCCTCCCGCAGCCTTGCGGCCGCGCACCGCGAACGAGAGCTCCGGCGTTGGCGTCACCTTGCTGGAGAGCGCCACCGGAATGCCCGCCCCGGCCAGCACCTCCGCCACCACCCGCGCAAAGGATCGTGAACCGAAACGCGTGTCATAGCCTACGCAGACCCCTGCCTCTGCCCTCTCGTGCTTCAGCACGTAGAGCGCAATCGCCCTGGCCGCCACCCGCACGTTCTCATAGGTAAAATCATCGGCGATGATGCCTCGCCACCCGTCGGTTCCGAACTTCACCACTGTCTTCAAATCAGATCCGTCCTACCCAGGCGATTAAGCTCCTTCACCACTTTGCCCACATCCTGCGAACCTTCGCGGGTGGTGATCAACAACGCATCGTCGGTCTCCACCGCCACAATATCCTTCACCCCCACCAGCGCCACCGTCTTTCCTGGCGCAAAGACGTAACAACCAGTTGAATCAATCAAAACGCTACCCCCGGACTCGATCACGTTCTGCTCTGGGCACTCGTGGTTTTCCGCCAGAAACTCGTGCAGCGCCGCCCAGCTCCCCAGATCGTTCCACGCAAAGTCCGCCGGCAGGCAGTAAAGTTCAGACGCTACCTCGCCCTTGGCCGAGCGCGGCTCCATCACTGCGTAGTCAATCGAGATCGATTCACACTGCGGATAACACTCCCCGTACACCCGCTCAAACTCTGGAGTTCTCCACGCCGCGGCGATCTTCTCCAGCAGAGGCGCCATCTCCGCGGCATGTTCTCGGATGGCATCGGCCAGCGTCTTTGCACTCCACAAAAACATGCCGCTGTTCCAGGCATAGTTCCCAGAGCGTAAAAACGCCCTGGCGCGCGCTCGATCCGGCTTCTCCGTGAACCGCCGCACCCTCCGCACCGGGATCGCCTCGCCGCCCACCGTCATCGGCGTCACCGCTGCACCCAGCTCGATGTACCCATAACCTGTCTCATCCCGGGTCGGCGGTACGCCCAGCACCACTATCTTCGCGCCTGAGGACGCCAGCTTGATGCCGGCGCGCAGAATCATATGGAAGCGCGCTACATCCCCAATCGTATGATCGGACGGAAAGACGCCGATCACGCTCTCTGGATCCTCACGTTCCAGCAGAAACGCCGCCAGCGCACAGGCTGGGGCCGTGTTGCGCGCCTCAGGCTCGCATAAGATGCGCTCGCTCGCAAGATCCGGCATCTGCTGCTGAATGGTATCTTTCAGCAGATCGTTGGTGATCACCCACACCGAATCGTTCTGCACCACGTCTTCCAGACGCGCAACCGTCTGCTGAATCATGCTTCGTTCGCCATCCAGTTGCAGAACCTGCTTGGCCCGAGCCTTGCGGCTGCGCGGCCAGAACCTGGTCCCACTCCCGCCAGCCAGCACCACGGCCGCAAAGGGATGGTGGATCTTCGTCGTCCCTGAAGACATGGACCTCCATCCGTAATCGCCAAGGCCGTCCGGCATCATCCCAGCCGGACCATCCTGGCAAGCTGTCCTTAGCTTAGGCTTGAAAGTTGTGAAAGATAGCCGCGCAAGCGCTCCACTCCCTTGTCGATCACTTGGCCGGAGACCGCGTAGCAGAGCCGAATGTGCTCTCCTGTACCGAACGCCTCGCCCGGCACCACCACCACATGCGCCTCCTTCAACAGCTTCGCCGCCAGGTCACTGGCCGATTGAATGCCGCCCTTGCCCAGGAAGGCGCTCACGTTCGGATAGACATAAAACGCCCCCTCCGGCACGGTGCACGTCACCCCTGGAATGGTCCGCAGGCCATCCAGAATGCGGTCACGCAACTGGATGTAATCGGCGCGCATCTCAGCCACGCACTCCTGAGAACCACGCAGCGCCGCAATCGAAGCGCGTTGCACCATGCTCGCCGCGTTCGAGGTGCTCTGCGACTGCAGCTTGCTCATCGCCCCAATCACCTGCTTGGGGCCCAGCGCAAAACCAGCGCGCCACCCCGTCATCGCATAGGTCTTGGAGAGCGACCCCAGCACCACCACATGTTCTTTGCACTCCGTGAAGGATGCGCCGCTCACAATCTTGCCGGTAAAGTTCAAATACACGTAACACTCATCCAGCAGCAGATAGATGCCCCTCTGATGGGCCAGGCGGACAATAGCCTCCAGATCCTCCGGACTTACCACCGCTCCGGACGGGTTCGACGGCGTATTCAGAATGATGGCCTTGGTCCGTGGCGTAATCGCCTGCTCGATCATCCGCGCCGTAATGCGGAAGTTCTGCTGCTCGTCGCTCTCGACGTAAACCACCTTACCCCCGGCGTACTCAATGATGTCCTTGAAGCTCACCCAGTACGGCACAGGCAGAATCACCTCGTCGCCATGATCCACCAGCACCTGGATCGCGTTGAACAGCGCCAGCTTTCCGCCGGTCGTAAACACGCACTCCTCTACGGAGTAGTTGCTGCCAAAGTCCGCCGCATGGCGATCGATAATCGCCTTGCGTACCTCCGGCGTGCCGGCTACCGCCGTGTAGCGGGTAAAGTTCTGTTCAATGGCCTCAATGGCCGCCGCTTTAATGTGCTGCGGCGTGGAGAAGTGCGGCTCTCCAGCGCCAAAGTCCGCCATATCAATCCCCTGCGCCTTCAGCTTGAGCGCCTCGGCAGTGATGGCCATGGTAGCGGATACTTCAATGCGGTTGATTCGATCGGTCAGAACTTTTGCGGCTGTGGCTGTTGTCATACTCCAAGTCTTTCAGATTTCGACGGGAAGGAAAAGGGTTCTTCGCCAAAGACCCGGTCCACACCGGTGAGACCCGTATCGGCCTCCATCTCCCGCCGCCCGGCAGTGCGCCCGGTAAACCTGCCTCCATAGAAGCCTGTACTACGCTCTAACCCAGCGAGTTCCTCCGTCTTCGTCACCGTGGACCCGCCTTCTCTCCGTCCTCTCCGGCTTCCAGGCCGCCGTGTAATCTCTCACTGCCTCTCCAGCGCCTTGTGCTTCAGCCGCTCAACCACGTTGGGAGGCACCATACTGCTAATATCTCCGCCCAGCTCAAAGACTCCCTTTACCAGCCGCGAGCTGACATACGTATAACGCTCGCCGGGAATCATAAACAGGGTCTCGATCTCTGGATTGAGCTTGCGGTTCATCATGGCCATCTGCAGCTCATACTCATAGTCGGAGACGGCACGAATACCGCGCAGCACAGCCTTCGCCCCCAATCCCTTGGCAAAGTTCACCAGAAGACCGTCGAAGGTGGTCACGCACACATTCGCAATCTCCGTGGTGGCCTCGCGCAGCATCTCCTCCCGCTCCAGATACGTAAACAGGGGTTCGCCTTTTTCCGATCCGCCGCGTTCGGAGTTGCGGTGCACCGCAACCACCAGTTCATCCACAATCTTGGCGGCACGCGCAATCAGATCCAGGTGCCCGTTCGTCAGCGGATCGAACGTCCCCGGATAGATGACCTTGGTCTTCTTCCCTGTCTCTATCACATTGCCCAGCATACCCCGTCCCAGCGGTGCAGAGAAAATGGGCAAGCATATCTATCGTTCCTGGGGCAGATAGTATCCAGTAATATAATCGCGCACCCCGTCCTCCAGGCTGGTAAAGGGCCGGGTATATCCCGCCGCACGCAGCCTCCGCTCGTCGGCTTGGGTAAAGTACTGGTACTTGCCCTGCAATGCCTGGGGCATCTCAATAAACTCGATCCGTTGAGCTTCTCCCATGGCGCTGAAGACGGCTCGCGCCAGATCGGCCCAGGTCCGCGCCATACCTGTTCCACAGTTGAACAGACCTCCGGGAGCATCCGCCGGCTGCAACGCGAAGTGCAGCGTCACATCCACCGCATCCTTCACATAGATAAAATCGCGCTTCTGCCCGCCGTCCTCGTACTCCGGCCGATAGCTCTTGAACAGCCTCACCACCCCATCTTCTCGAATCTGCCGGTAGCTCTTGGAGACTACAGAGCGCATATCGCCCTTGTGATCTTCATACGGTCCATAGACGTTGAAGTACTTCAACCCGACGATGTTCCCTGCTCCGCTCTCATCGGTCCGGTTCGGCCCCGCATGGAACAGACCCTGCTTCAACCCCCACAGATCAAACATATGTTTCGAGTAGCCGTACATATTCAACGGCCGCAACAAACCGGTTACCTCGTCGGAGTCATCATACCCATGGCTCCCATCTCCGTAAGTCGCCGCGCTTGAGGCATACACAAAGCGGATCTGGTGAGCCAGCGACCAGTTGCACAGCACCCGCGTGTACTGGTAGTTGTTGCGCAGCAGAAAGCCGGCATCCCGCTCCGTGGTCGAACTGCACGCTCCCAGATGAATCACCGCACGCGCATCGCTGTAGGCGTCCTCTTCAATCAGCCCGAGAAACTCCTCCGGTGAGACGATATCCTCGTAGCGCAAGCCGGCCAGATTCTTCCACTTCTCATCCATGCCCAGCTCATCCACCAGGATGATCTCATCCTCCCCGCGCGCGTTCAGTTCTGCAACGGTATTGCGCCCAATGAATCCAGCACCTCCGGTCACAATAATCGGCCTCGCCATCGATGGTCACCCTCCTTCTCTCTAAGCCCGTTCAAGCAGAACTTTTTCTATCCGATCATACCTCCCATCCCAAGAGAAGGTGGCTCGGCATCCTACCGTGCGTTGCCATAAAATGCTCCATCGGCGAAAATCACGGAGCAGCCTGGATGGGAAGAAGGACGTACGGGAAGACCGCCAGCAAGAGGGTAGCGTACTACCATGAACCTGACCACTGCCGCCAACGTTTCAAATGGCAGCCAAACATGCTCCAGGGAGCCTACACATGCGCAGAATCATCTTGCAACAAACACTGACACCGCATCTGACGCGACGGGAGATGCTTCACGCCGCGGCGGGACTGGGCGCTGGACTGGTGCTAAACAGGTCTGGCATGGCTTGGGCAGAGCAGGAGGAGCGGACCAGTCTGTTGTCGCTCGATTTGGGCGGCGATCGGTGGACCATGGAAGACGAGGGTAAATCGGGAACCATTCCCGCCTTGGTGCCCGGCAGCACCTACACCAATTTATTAAACGCGGGAAAGATACCCGATCCCTTCTACGGAGAGAACAATGCCAAGGTCCAATGGGTGGCGGAGAAAAACTGGTTCTTCGAACGTACCTTTGAACTCCCCGCGGAGATGCATGACAAACAGCACGTGGAGCTAGCCTGTCACGGTTTGGACACGCTGGCTACCATCTGGTTGAACGACCGCCAGATCGGCAGCGCGGACAACATGTTCCGCACTTGGAGGTTTGACATCAAACCGCACCTCCGAAAGGGAGGGAATCACATCCGCATCCGGTTTGACACGCTAACCCCGTACGTAGAGAGGCAACGGGCTGCGTATAAGCAGCAATACGGCATCGACCTCCCGAATCCGCGTTCCTGGGTGCGGAAAGCACCGTACATGTGGGGTTGGGACTGGTGCCTCCCCGTGCTCACGCAGGGCATCTGGAAAAAGATAGAGATTCTCGGCTACGACGCCCGTATCGAGGATTTGAATGTGGTGCAAAGCCATCAGCCGGATGGCAGCGTTCAACTGGAGATCCACACCACGGTTGACGGTTCGGCTAAGGATTCCAGCGTCAAGGCGCGGGTTCTCCTGGCCGGCGACATCGTTGCAGAAGCCACGGGGCCAGTCGCTCAAGGAGCCACCGTTCTTCACGCCACCGTCCCCAAACCCCAACTCTGGTGGCCCAACGGCATGGGCAACCAACCTCTCTACACCGTCACGGCTCAATTGACGGATGCAAAAGGCCATATCCTGGACAGAGCCAGCCGGCGGATCGGCCTGCGAACGGTTGCGGTACTGCCTCCATCCGGCGACGTCGCTATGCACATGCAGGTGAACGGCGTGCCGGTATTTGCCAAGGGTGCGGACTGGATTCCCGCTGACAATATGCCGACCCGCGTCACCCCGGCCATCTTGCGCTGGTATATGACCAAGGCGGTGGAATGCAACTTCAACTTCATCCGGCTTTGGGGTGGCGGCTATTACGAAGAAGACGACCTGTTCGATCTTTGCGACGAAATGGGCCTGATGCTGCAGTTTGAGTTCAAGTTCGCCAACGCTAGTTATCCCGTCCATGATTCAAACTGGATCGAGAATCTAAAGACGGAAATCGAGCAGCAGACACGCCGATGCCGCAACCATCCTTCCATCGTGATCTGGAGCGGCAACAATGAAATTGAATACTTCAAAGGGTACAACCACCTGTTCAAGGACGTGATGGGCGACATCGTTCACCAACTGGCACCGGGCGCGTTTTATGAGGTGGGCAGTGGAGCTGCCGGAAGCGGAGATATCCATACCTGGGGCGTCTGGCATGGAATGCAGCCAGTGCAGTCCTACCGCAAGGTCCAAGGCTTTGTGACGGAGTTCGGCATGCAATCCACACCGGTTCCCATGACCGTGCGCGGTTATACCGACGCGGCCAACCGCCAAAGCGTCCACTCCCAGATGATGCGTTACCACGAGCAGGACGGCAGTGGCCATGGCATCGGCATCATCATGCACTACACCGAGGCTGACTTCGGCAAGGCGCCGCAATCGTTTGACGACACGCTGTGGTTGACCCAGGTCAACCAGGCATGGGCCATGCGTTTCGGCGTCGAGCATTGGCGGCGCAACATGCCCAAGTCCATGGCTGCGACCATCTGGCAGTACAACGACTGCTGGCCTGACTCAACCTGGTCCATGGTGGACTATTACCGTCGCGCAAAGGCCGTGCTCTATCAGGCAAAGCATTTTTTCGCTCCCATTCTGGTCAGCGGCTTGCCGGATGCGGAGACCGGACAGGCCGCGATCTACATCACCAGCGACGGTCAGCAGGATGAAAGCGGCGAGTTGCAGTGGATGGTGACCAACCTGGCCGGCGATGTACTCCGTCAAGGTTCCAAACAAATAGAGATTCCAGCGCGAACCAGCCGTCAAGCCGAGCAACTCGATCTTGCCGATCTGGTCCATACCCACGGAGCGGCGAATCTGCTGGTCTTTCCTGAAGTGCTCGTCGAGGGCCGGACCGTGGCCAGAAACACGCTGCTCTTCGTCCAGCCGAAGGAGTTGAAGCTGAAGCAGCCAAAACTGACGGTTCAGACCAGCGGCGGAGAGAGGCGGTATCGCGTG